>NZ_JAWXXL010000041.1:0-28122 GCF_034334985.1 Acutalibacter intestini
AATAATTTTTTCTTCCTGACTGCCGCTTTTGGGCGGCGGTCTGTTTGCTGTATTCACTTTTTCCATCCGCTTCCTTTCATATTTTTGGCTTAAGGGGCTTGACTTTTTATTTGCAGGCTTTCTTTTTATGCTTTGCCCTCTCACCAATAGGAGAAAAACAGGGGGCAAAACGGAAGTGTTTTTTGAAAAATCCGAAAATATTTTTTCGGGGATTTTTCAAGCGGCGTAAGCCGCAAAAAGGCGGGCTTGGGGTGGCAACCCCAACAAGATTCCCGCAGGACAAAATGAGCCGGTAGGCGAAATTTGGTACTGTGGTAGAATCTTGCTCTTAAAAAGTGTCGGTTTCCTCTGTGCTGGCTTCTGTCAATACTTTTAGTGCCGCAAGCGGGTATATTGCCAAAGCTGCGGCGATATTTCTCCCTCTACTACCTACAACACCACGCAAAGCAAAAATGACGGAGATTTGCGGAAATTTCTTCACTTTCCTTTCAGTTCCCACACCACCGAAAATTGAAAACTGCCAAACAAAACAGGTGGGATTTTCCTTTGCCTGCCCTCCACGGACAGCTTGCGGATTTGCCAAACAAGAGAGAGAATTTATTTCAGTCCCCCTTGCATGGTATAATACTGACAATTTTTCAAAATGCCAAAAATGGACGCAAAAAAACAGGAAACCTTTTCTTGATTTCCTGTCTTGGTGTGCCGTTCTATGTAGCGGCGGTTATTCAGTTTTTAGCTGGCTATAATTCCACAAACTGGAATTTATCTATTCATCAATTCAAGAGTTTTTTCAAAGGAAATACATTCTGCGTATCTTCCATTCCACATGAACTCATTATAATATCTATAAGATTTTTCTGCTGTCATATACGCATTATCAAGCGTACTGTTTGTATTTGCTGGAACAATCATTTTAAGTCCATGCTCAAAACCACATTTTACTGTTGCATCTATGCAATAATCTGTTTGTAGCCCTACAATAATAATTGTATCTTCATTTTTTTCATGTAGGTAGTCCAACAACCCCGTACCTTTGAAAGCACTGTTTACATTTTTATCAAAAACACGCTCATTTGGCATTGGCTGAAATTCTTCGTATATTTCATAGCCTAACGCACCTTTCGTTAATTTCTGTCCAGCACCATCATCATGTCTAACATAAATAACTTCTATACTATTATTGCGCGCCTCTTTGATTAGTGTTTTAATACGATATACAAAAATCTCAAATTCATATAAGTCATTAGTCATAATTGAATTTTGAGTATCAACAATCAACAATATCATTCTATCATCTCCCAAATTCCGACTTGTCTAATACTGAATCTCCCTTTTCGGAAAAGTGTTCCTACTGCATAAAATATGAAGTATAATGCATATTCCTATGATTACCGATTTAGCACTCACTTAGCAGCACTGCGAACTGGAATTTATTTATGTCGTGGATATTCAGGCATCAAATCAATCAATTTACTTGTCCGTCCTTCTATATCCAATAGAATTTCAATATTTTCCACATCTCCGCCTAAATGCATCATAAATTCTCTGCAAATACCGCAAGACGGAATGATATTTCCATCTTTATATACTGAAACCACTTTTTCAATCTCACTTTCGCCATATGTAAGCATTGTTGATAAAGCATTTCTTTCAGCACACATTCCTATAGAGCCATCTGTGTCAATGCATATACCCTTGTAAATATTACCTTTTTTTGTGAGTACGGCAGATGCCACACTTCCTACCCACATTTTATTTGAAACATCATGGGGGTTCAAAACACTCATTGCTTCTTCATATAATCTTTCCCATTCTTTATCCATCGCTTTACCCTCCATCGTTGCTTTATTATATATCCGTTTTTCAAAAAATGAAAGCGATTTCTTATACTTTCTGTTCATCAAAGCGGAACTTAAACAGGGCAGTGACAAGCCGCTGTTTTATGCTGTCCTCGGTATCCCTGTCGATATGCCCGTTTTCAATGGCGGCGATTCGGATTCGCTTGCTGTAATGGCGTAAAACCTCTTCCACGGCTTCCGGCTCTCCGCTGGTCGCCCGGACAATCGTTTCATAAGGCAAAAGATTCGGATTCCCCATGCGAAAGCACCTCCATTTTCCTTTGCAGGAGTTTTAACGTCCTGCGGATTAGATACCCGGTCGTACTCCGGCAGCGTCCGTACATTTCCCCGATTTCCTGTTGTGTGTAATCCCCGAAAAAGTAAAGGAATATGATTTCCCGGTTTCTCTCCGGCAGGGATAACAGGGCGGCGGCAAGCTCCCCATTGGTGAGGATAACTGTCTGCCCGCATATCGTTATGGGGTATTCTTCATAGGGTGCTTCAAAATATTCGTCTGTTGTGCCTAAAGGGTAAAATTTTTCTTCTGTGAGGTATTCAAGGGATATTTCTTTTTGCCGCCGTCTGCTTCTGTCACGCCATGCGTTGAGTGCCGCAAAGCGTATGACGGTCTTGCAAAAGCCATTGAAAGTATACATGATATGTTCCCTGTATGCTTCTGTGCAAGGCATAGATGATTCCCCCTTTCTCCCACATGGACGGTGCATGGTTTACTGTTACTTTTTTATAATTCAGAGGGGCAATAACACTCAAGCTGTCGCCCCCGCTAAACTCAAAAATTTATAATTTAATTTTATAAATATCTGCTACTTCATTTTCAAAAGAAAAGCTCCGTTCATACACGCCGCCATTTTTTTGTATAACTTTTATTGACGCTGAATTTTCTTTTTCAACAGATATATGAAGCTCTTTCATTTCTGCTTCTTTAGCCACTTGGAGAAGTTGACATAGCATTTCTGTTGCATATCCCTTTTTTCTTTCAGATGGACGTACACTATATCCACAATTCCCTAAATCTTTCAAAAATTCATTCAGCGTATGTCTTAAATCAATAATTCCGATTATCTTATCATCACTTTTTCTTAAAGCAAAAAAAGCATCCGTAACTACCCAATTTTCATTTACCGTTTTGGGATTCGTGTTTAGCGTTACAGAGGATAGCCATTCCTCGTAGCTTTCTGTCTTGTCAAAAAGCTCACTTCCGTAGATAATTTCTTCTCCATGTTGAAAATGTTCCCTTCGATAATCAAGTGCTTTTCCTTTTAGTGCTAAAGTTGGTCTTACCAAAACAATATCATTTTTCATGCTGAACCTCCTCCGGCAATAATAGCAGCTTTATTTCATTTATTATTTGATTGGGAATATCTTTATCCATTTTCATCAACTTGCTGTACATTCGTACTCCTTGATATGCAAAAATAATTACATTGAAAATTGATTCCGGGTTCACGGAATTAAATTCTTTCGTATCCATTCCGTAGTTGATAAGTTCTATCCATGTTGATTTTGAAATTTCGTACTGTTTTTTTACTGAATTATCTTCTTTAGAAACCACTGGATTACTATAAAATTCGTAAATAGCAAGGCTTATAGAATTTTCGTAATCAATCATTTCTGTTGCATATCTTGAAAGAAGTTCCTGTAATATCGTGGTAGCAGAAACGTGCTGCTCAATTTTAGTAAATACTTCACTTTTTTGCTTATTAGAAAAAGCATTAACTATCTCTAAAAATATCTGCTCGGTGCTTTCATAATGGCGGTATAGTCCTCCACGACTAAGCCCCGTCAACTCGCAAATATCTTTCATAGTTACATCTTTAAATCCCTTTTCCGCAAACAGTTGATATGCCTTTTCTCGAATGTCCTGTTTTGTCTTTTCTCCTTTCAAGCTCATATTATCACCTCTTTTCTTTTTGCAACACTCGTGTCGCTTTTAATTATACGTTATTCGTGTCGCTTTGTCAAGAATAAATATATAGCAAATTGTAAAAATAAGTATGAATGAGAGGGATTCCGTAGTCGTCGGCACTGTGCGTAATGTGCATAACTTGCTATCTTATGGAGTTGTGGGAAAGTCTGTTTGCAGAATGTGGGAAAGCTGCACTTTAGCTTTTCCATGTTCTGTGAACGGACTTTTCCATGACGGAATAGCAAGTTATACATATTTCCACGGTGCTTGTCTTTTGGTCTTTAGCTTCTTTTGGTTCGGAATAGTGTGGTGCTGGCGGTCTATCTCTTGTTTTCGGTTGCTTGCTTCTTTACCGCACATGAGCATTCGCGCCAGGGTTGTCATTGCCGTAGCCTTCCAGCAGGTTGATGACGCCCCAGATACCGAGGCCGGCTCCCAGTGCGATCACGAGGGTCTGCAAAACGTCGATTGCGCTGTTGAAAAATTCCATACTTTAATTTAGCCGGAATCGCTTTGTGGTTAGTGTTGGTTCATAGGCATACAAAAGCCGGACAACAAAACCGCCTTGAATTTTGGGCGGCTCGATTCCGGCTATCCTCCTTCTTCATTTTTTTGTTGAGCTGTCCGCTTTGTACGCCAATGGCCTCAACCGAGGCAGGTTTCAGGGACCCTGGCGGGTAGATAAGATCACTCCTTTCTCGCGGAACAGGATTATTCGCCCTCGGTGTCTACGTCAACTTCAAACACATCGTAGACCTCGTTGGGTTTTGATTTGAGCCGGGTGGACAGAAACGCTTCAATGTCAAAGGCGTTCTTATCGTCCGCGTCGGCGGTGTACTGGAAATTGGGGTGCTTGGTGATGTCATACTTATCTGACAAAAACGGGCGGACGCCCCGCAGCTGGAGGATACATTTTCCACCGTCCATCACCGCAAGCTCATCCTGGCTCATCAGCTCTTTGCCACATTGTCAAGTGAAGAATTCATTCTTTTTGCTTTTTCATACACGGAATCTTGTAGATGTTCTATAAATGTGATAAACTGAACGCAGTAACAAATCGTGAGTTGTTGGTGTGTTTGAATGCGATAGAATTGGAAGTTAAGTAAGGCAATTTACATTTGTGAAGATAGATATGAAAGGAACAATGATATGCAAAACCTGTTTTGTGAGGGTCTGTTAGAGAATGATATAGTCAAATTGCTGGAAGTTCCAAAGAGTGATATCCACAATCATTCTACCAAAGGGTGCAGAAGAGCTTGGTTGGAAGAACACCTGAAACGCAGTTTTCCCAAACCGCCCGACAGATTTGATGGACTTAGAGGAATGCAGGAATGGTTTACAGTTACTATCAAGCCATACTGCAAAGATATTGGAGGGATGATCATAAGATGGGAAGGTGCTTTTGCAGAAGCGAGGAGGAATAATATTAAGAGGCTTTCGATGAATTTTGGGGCTTCGGAGATTGATCTGGTTGGTGGGATGGATGCGTTCAAATCCATTATCGGAGATTTTCATTTGAAATATTGTCCCAATACAGTATTTGAACCTGAGATCACATATATTTCAGCTTGTAATGTCGAACAGGAAGCTGAAAAAATCGATCGTTATATTTCCTCCGGTTTTTTCAAGTCGATTGATGTATGCGGTGGCGAGAATGTGCATCCATTTGAGGCTTTTTTGCCATTGTATAGAAAAGCGGAACAATATCATTTGTCCAAGAAAATGCATGTAGGTGAAACCGGGCCAGCAGAGAATGTCATGCGGGCAGTTGAAGTATTAGGGCTTAGTGAAGTTCACCATGGGATAAATGCGGCCGCCTCGGCGAAGGTCATGCGATTTCTCGCAGATAATCAGATACAACTGAATGTCTGCCCGAGCAGTAACGTAATGCTTGGATATGCAACCGGATATAGAGACCATCCTATTAAAATACTGTATGAGAATGGAGTTAAGGTTACAATCAATACCGATGATCTGCTGATATTTGACAGTTCGATTGAAAACGAGTACCTATTGCTTTATCGGGCAGGGACGTTAAGTGCTGGTCAATTGGATGAAATACGAAAGAATGGGTTAGACATTCATTCAGAATATGAATTATAGAGATGCGAAAATTCAAATTTGTGAGGATGAATGTGATGCGTGAATTGATGTTGGTTAGGCCATCTAAACTATATGCAGAACAAGTCATGTCATATAAAGAAGAAATGTTACAATGTGGAGATAGTTTTGATGGTTGTGCAGGTCTTGAAGATGTCCAATCATTTGATGAGTGGATTGACTTTGAGAGAAGATTAAGAGAAAAATATAAAAGCGGATATGTTCCATCAGAAGTGTTTTTAGCGGTAAGGCGAAAAGACGATTTTGTTGTTGGTATGATTGATTTTCGACACCCATTATCGGATTTTCTCAAAAATTTGGGGGGGTAATATTGGATATAGTGTTCGTCCGTCAGAAAGACGAAAAGGTTATGCGTCTGAAATGCTGGGATTAGTTTTACCTTTTTGCCGTGCGTTTGGAGAAAGCAAGGTTTTAGTAACCTGCGATAAGGGAAATGTAGCTTCGCAAAGGACGATTATTAAAAACGGTGGAGTGATGGAAAATGAAATTGTTGATACAGTGGGATTAAGTAAAAGTGGCATTATTCAAAAATTTTGGATTTCAATATAGTGTCTTTCTCAACCATTTCCAGTTTGACATACTGGGAAATCGCAATTTAAAGGAGAAAATTATGAATATAGAACAATTTTGGAAAGCCGTTCTTGCCCAAGATGAAAGAGAAATTAGAAAATACTTTCATGCAGAAGCCTATGTAAATTGGCATTGCACCAACGAGCATTTTACGGTGGATGAATATATTGTTGCGAATTGTGAGTACCCCGGAGAATGGGACGGACTCGTTGAAAGAGTAGAAATTGTGAATGATTTAATTATTACAGTTGTTCGTATCTATCCCAAAGATAGAAGTATTTCTTTTCATGTGACTTCGTTTATTCAAACAAAAAACGATAAAATTACAGCAATGGACGAATACTATGCCGATGATGGAATGGCACCACAATGGAGATTGGATAAACGCATTGGGACACCTATCAAATAAATCCCAGTTTATTCTGGAAGCCGGAGAATAGAGAACCGGCTTCTTTTTCATGTGCAGGCGGAAAGAAAACCCTTCCCCCGGAAAGAGAGAAGGGCATTGCCGTTATTCTGTTACCGCCGGTATCTCACCGACAAAGTTATAAATGATTTTGATTTCCTGAAACTTCTCCCCGTCAACCTTTTTCACCTCACCCACCAGAATCCGGCTGATAAGGCGGTTTAAGATACCCTCGTCCAGTTCCCGGACTGCGGCGTACTGCCGGATTTCCCGGATAAAGGTGCGGACATCACTTTCCTGCTCGTTGGAGCGGCGCAGGGAGAGTGCCAATTCCTTCAACTGTTTCTGGTTTTCCTCCTGTTCCCGCTCCATTGCCGCCGTTAGCTTCACAAAACGCTGCTCTGACAGGATTCCCTTTGCCTTGTCAGTATACAGGTTCAAAAACATATCGTCAATCTCCCGGTTCCTTGCTTCCAGCCGTTCCCGCTCCTTCTCCATCTCCGAAGCGTCCGCCAGATACCGCCGTTCCATACGGCTACAAATCCGCTGGTAGAACGATTCCACGTCTTTAAGCGCCATTGCCGCAAGTTCCTGAATATCCTTCAATACAAGGTTATATAAATCCCTTGCTTCCACTTTGTGGCTGGTGCAGGAGTTTTTCCCCAGCCGGTTATAGGTCTGGCAGATATAATACGCCTTGTCTATCGGCTCCCGTTCCTCGCCGGTAAAGCGGTTCTTCCCGGTTCTGCCCACTTTCTCATAGCGTACCTGCATGGACTTCCCACAGGTGGCACAGTAGATAATGCCGTGGAACAGGTTATAGAAGGGGCAGGCGTTCCCTTCCATGATGGGCGGGCGGCGGTCAATCAGTTCCTGCACCTTCTCCCAGTCCTCCGGGCTTACGATAGCTTCATGGCAGCCCTCAAGGACTTCCCATTCCTCACGGGGAATGATGTCATAGGTATTGGAGCGGATTCCCTTCTGGTGTGTCCGGCAGACAAGATGTGCGCCTTTGTAAAACGGGTTCCGCAGGATATGGCTGATTCTTGCGCTCCCCCACGAATAATAATTCACGTCACATTCCGTATTGCTTTTTACCCGTGTGATGGGGATTTTATCCTCCATCAGTTGTTTGGCTATCCGCATACACCCCCAGCCGTTCAAGGCAAGGTCAAAAATTTTACGGATAGTCGGCGCAGTGTCCGGGTCAAGGATTAGGTGCCCCTTTTCCTCCGGGTCACGCATCAAGCCAAGGGGCGGCTGACCGCCGCAAAACTTCCCCTGGCGGGAGCGTGTCATGCGACCAGCCAGCACTTTCTTTGAAATATCCCGGCTGTACATATCATTCAGGATATTTTTGAACGGCGTAATATCCATTTCCTGACGGGTCAGGCTGTCCACGCCGTCCGTGACCGCAATATACCTTACATTGTGCTTAGGGAAAAAGATTTCGATATAACTGCCCGCTTCAATATAGTTCCTCCCAAGCCTTGACAGGTCTTTGGTTATCACGCAGCCGATTTTCCCCGCTTCAATATCGGCAAGCAGCCGCTTAAATGAAGGGCGGTTGAAATTCCTTCCCGTATACCCGTCATCAACGTAATACTCGTACCGGGGCATACCGTTCTTTTCAGCGTAATCCTTCAGCAAAAGTTTCTGGTTTGAGATACTCATGCTCTCATTCTGGCTGCCGTCATCAAGGGAAATCCTGCAATAGAGGGCGGTTATTTTTTGATTTAACAGATTATTTTTCCTGCTCATAGGCTTCTCCTTCTATGAACAGGGACACGATACTATGATAATACCATGCCCCCGCCATTCTTTCAACTGTTTTATGCCGGATTTCCGTTTTTTCTCCGGTTCCGTCCTTTAGCTGGCTTGCCGTTTTTGCCATTCCTCAAACCGTTCACAGGTCTGCCGTTCAATAAGCTGCTCAAAGGCTTCCCGCATGGTCTGGCTTCCCGCAAACTCACGGGAAACGATAAACTGTACTTTTTTATTTTCCTTCCGGTTCTGCGCCGGATAATCTGCCTGTTTTGCCATATGCATTTCCCTCCATAAAGATACCCGGAGCGTTTCCGTCCGGGTGTGATAGTGTGGACTGCCGGGCAGGTGGGAGCCTGACAACGGGAGCTGACAACGGACGTTAAAAAACTCCGCACACAAAACCCTGCTTTCCGTTTTCTGTTCTGATTGATTTTCTTTCTGTTTTTCCGTTGCTTTCGTTGTCAGGGAAAGAAAAAGCCCTGAAATACGGCATTTGTCAGGCGGCTTCCCGGCAACGGGCTTGACAACGTAAGGTGCAACCAGCCGACAACCGGCTACGGTTTTCCCGCTTCCAGCCATTCCTCCGGCAGCCCAAGCTGGACGGCTTCCCCTTCGGGCAAAGGCTGGAAACCTGATTTTCCATGCCCTCCGTTGTCAGGCGGCTCCACCCGTTCCCAGCCCTTCTGCCGGTTATAGGGCGGAGGGAAATGTCGGGGATTCTCAAAGGCTTTCCAGCCCGCCGCATAGTTCTTCATGATGGAATTAATATCACGAATATCATACTGTTTTGGTTCCTCATAAGCCGGGTGCCCCAGCCCTTCATGGTAGATTTGCAGGGAGCATACCATCTTCCCGCCGTACCCGTCTAAAAAGTTCAGAATCCGGGTGGCGAGGGTGTCCTCCGGCATGAATGACCGCTGGTGTTCTTTCAGATACTTCTCCATTGCCGGGCTTAATTTCAGCTTTACATCCCCCTTCCGGTAAACCTCCATGACCTCCGCCCACATCTGCCCGATATAGGCTCTGGAAGCGGCTTCATCTTCCAGAATGTGAACCTCCGCCGCTTCCGCCTGCACCTGCACCGGCAGGAAACGCCGGTTCCCGGTGCGGTCAAGGGGCAGGAAGTCCAGCGTGTTGGAAGTCCCGGCAAACACGCACTGCCGCTTGTGGTCTTTTGGATGGACTTCATAGGGGGCTTTGTAGGTTTCCTTCTGGCGGCTTAAAAACGATTTAATATCCTCAATGCTCTTTGCGTTTGCCGTGGCAATCATTTCCGACATTTCAATAATCCAATGCCCTTGCAGCTTCCGGTATACGTTATCATCGTCCAGCTTCCGCAGGTCATCGGAAAACCACTCATCACGGACAGCAAGGAACCGGAAGAAGGTGGACTTCCCGGCTCCCTGACCGCCCACCAGACAGAGCATGACCTCAAACTTTGTCCCCGGCTTGAATACCCGTGTCACTGCCCCCAGCATGAACAGCAGGAGGACTTCGTAATTGTAATCATTTACCTCCGCACCGAGGAAATGGCGCAGGGCATAGCGCACCCGCTCCGTCCCGTCCCATTGCAGGCTGTTTAAATAATCACGGACAGGGTGATACCGGTATTCATTGGCGGCGACCTTGATAGCCCCCTCAATCCGCTTTTCCGAGGTCAGCCCGTAGTGTTCCTCCAAGTATAGAACCAGATATTGAATATCCACGTCCGTCAGGCGGCTCCCGTCCCGATACCAGCCAAGGGGCTTTACAATGTCAATCCGGTCAGTCAGGAGGTTATTGCTGAACGCCCCGCTAAGCAGCGGGTCATATAAAAATACCGCCTTGTAATTCCCCGGCGTGTTGGCGGTCTGCCCTTTTTGCGTGGTTTCCAACATCTGCCGGACTTCGGCAACTGTCTTTTCACCGTTCCGGCTGTCTGCTGCGGTTTCCCCGGCTTGTCTTTCCGCCGCCGGCAAACTCTGATACCCTCCGCTCAATCCGCTCCACCTCCTTCCCATGCCCCTTGATAACGGCGGCTTTTGCCTCCTTTGTCCCGGTCAGCAGCGTGTCTAAAAGATAACCCACATACTCCCGTTTCTGCACGGCTTCCACGAACAGCGGGTTCCACCCGTCCTCCGGCGATTCCGGCGCATATATCCTTTCCCAGCGCTCCAACAGACGGAGATAATCACTAAGCACCCGGAAGCATTTCCGCTCCGCCTGCAAGAACCGCAGTTCTGCCGACACGCTCCGTCTTGCCGGTTTTGGGGAAGCCCGCCCCCGGCTGTCATAAGAAATGCCAAAATCCGAAGCCAGCTTTTTCGCCGCTTCCAGACCGGGCAGCCCGTAAAGCCTTGCCACAAAGTCAATCACGTCCCCGTCCGCCTGGCAGCCGAAACAGTGGAACCGCTTATCCACCTTCAAGCTGGGATTCCTGTCATCATGGAAAGGGCAGCACGCCATGCCGTTCCGGTTCACCCGGATGCCGTACATTTCCGCCGCCTGCCTTGCCGTTACATTTTCCTTTACTGCTTCAAATACATTCATACCGTCCCTTCCCGGAAATAAAAAAGCATCTGCCATTTCCACAGCGGAAAGCAAATGCTTCAAATCTCCATATCTTTTTTTGTTGCTGCCCTTACGTTCCTGCGCTCCATGCGCTCCCGGTTCACCCGGTCAGCTTCTATTTTCCCCCTTGCGAGCCTGTCCTTCATGGATTCCCTTGCCTTCTCTTTAATCTGCTCCTTGTTTGCACGGCTCACCTCCGGCTTTTGGAGCGCAGACTGGACTTTCCTTAACACTTTCTGCGCCGCATTTTTAATCTGCTCCTGAACCGTACACAGGCACTTCACGGCGAAATCCCTTTTCTCCTGCGGGGCTTTCCGTTCCGGCGAAGCCAGCCACTTTTTGTAATCCTCCACCGCCCTGATGTCCTCCTTCTGCGTTTCCGCCCGGACGGTATCCGCCACAACTTCGCAGGCTTTCTCATAAGCCGTGTCCGCCACTTCCTCCACCAGCGATTCCATGTCTGCAATCTTCATGGTGACAGTGGCAAGTGCCGCCTGCTTTTCCGAAAGTTCCCGCCCTTTTTCCGCAATCAGCCCCTCCTGCTTTTCCAGTTCCTTTTCTTTTTCTGAAACGGCTTTTGCGGCTTTATCAAACTTCTTTTCCTGCTCCGCTATGGCTACGGTGTTTTTCGTCAAGGCTTCCCCCTGTGCGGAGAGTATTTTCTTCTGTTTTTCAATGATGAAGTCCTGCTTTTCCAGATAATCCCGCCCGCCGTAGGACGGCTCTGCCTGCAAGTGAAGGTTATGTGCGGCGCAGATACGGAAAAGCATCTTCCGGCACTCCGCATCAAAAGTCTGCTTGCGGTTGTTGTTCCTTCCCTTTTTCTTATCCGGTTCAGGGAGCGGCACTCCCAGTTCTTCCAACGCCTTTTCCTGCTGGGGGCATAACTCCCCATACCGGTTTTTGCAATCGAATACATGGCGCTCATGGATATGCGGTGTCCCCTCGTCCAGATGGAGCGCCCAGTCCAGAAGATGCACGTGGGAACCAAAACGCCGGTCAAACTCTGCATAAAACTCATTCACAATCTGGAACAATGTTTCCGGCGGGACGGATTCCTCCACCGTCCCAATCTGGTAAATGCTTTCCTCCGGGCAGGTCTTATTGTTCTTTAACAAATCCCCCACCGTGCGGTTGCGTTCCGTGTGCCGGTTCTTCTCGTTCCTTGCGTTCTGGGCTTCAATGAAATCCGAATAATTCTCGGTGTAATAAGCCAGTTCTATCTGCTCAAAGCTGAAATCCGGCTGGGAAGAATCCTCCCGGCTCCCGGCGGTGGTATAGCCCCGGTAGCAGTCCCAGTATACATTTTTCTTTGCCCGCTCCGAATCAATATGACCGCTGTTTTCCACGTCAAAGCGGCGGTCATTGTGGCGTGGGTTGTACGTGCCGTTTTTGCCGGAGCGTCCGTTGTGCCGTGTCAGTTTCAATCCAAAATCCCCCTTTCCTTTTTACCGATTCCCGGGCTGGCGGGAGGGCTGCGAAGCCGCCGAACCTGCGGGGCTTGCGTCAGGTAATACCCAGTACGAATTGGCGCAAGCGCCAACTCTAGCTGGGCAAGGCGTTTCACCCTTGACCCGATAAGGACTGCCGCCCTTAACCCGCCAATGGGCGTTGCCCCTTGACCCCAACAGGGCTGCTGCGCCCCTGTACCCCGCATAAAAGGTTGCTGCCAACGTGAGTGCGCTGCGTCCGCCCACGTCAAAGACGGCTCCCTTTTTCCGTATCAGGAAATCAGAACGCACCGCACTCGTTCTGATTTCCCACAGAAACCCCATCCATGCCCCATGACAGCCGGAAAAACACGCCCAAAACAGGCATTTCCGCCGTCCGGGGCTTCCCTGATGTCTGATACCTCCACCGTCAACCACGGGGAAAATCCCGGCTCCACACCCGTTGTTTTGACCGTAAAACGCCCCCAAATCAGGCAATATCCTTCCCTCCCGGCAGGGGCTTGAAGCCGTGTTCTTTGGCGTATGCCCTCGCCGCCGCCCGCCGTTCCTCACTGTAAGGCGGAACCAGCCGGATAGACAGCCGGGACTTATCCAGAACATAGGTCACGCTCCCTTCCGGCGTGGACTTCTCCAAACGGCACAGGAGCGGATATTTTTTGCTGAACTCCGCCAGCCGCCGCTTCAAGTCCGCATTGAATGTGTAAATACTGGCTTCCTTCTCACCCTCGTTGAAGTTGACAATCGTTTCCTTTTCATACTTAGACGGCTTTCCCATAAAATCCCTCCCAGTCTGTGCTTTTTTCAACCATGCGGATATGCTTCTTTGCTTCAAAATATCCTTCCATTTCCAAACGGAGATGGCGGTAAAAACAGGGATACCATTCCCCGGCTCCGCCGTCATCCAGCTTCCTTGCCAGGCACAGCACCCGGCGTTTCACTTTTTCATCCACCGTCAGGGCAGTGACCCATTTCAGCCTGCGGACGGTGTTCTCATGGCTCCCGCACCCGAAGGCATATAAAATCTTCTTTTCCTCAATGCTTAACTTCATGTTCCTTCCTCCATAATTGATAGTTTGTTTCCCTGCCGTTTTGCCTGCAATCCGTTCCTGCCCGGAATCACCCCAGCGTTTTCCGTTCCTTTGGTATGCTCCTGTCATGGCACTACTTCTCCGGGAACGATATCACTTGCAGCCGGTCATTCTGTTTTCAATGTCCTGTGACACTGAAATCTTATCAAAATAAACCGGCTTCCCCCGTATGTCCGAAAGGCTGGAAAAATTCCCGAAAAACCAAAATTTCCACGCTTTCGGAAATGCCCTGTGCTATAATGGTCATGAACCCTGTTTTGAGAGGAGGGGCGCAATGTATATAAAACTGACGCTTCAGGAGAAATTAAAAGACGAGAGAACCAGCCGCCGCATGACCCTTGCGGAACTGGAAAAGGCAACAGGCATAGCAAGAGCCACGCTGGTAAAATATGAATCCGACAAATGCACGGATATAAGCCCGTTCAACCTTGCAAAGCTGGCGGAATACTACGGTCTTTCCATGGATTACCTCATGGGGCTGACCGAAAATAAGAACCACCCGAACACCGCCCTGCATGAGCTGCACTTGAATGATTCCACAGTTGATTTGTTAAAAAGCGGCGCACTGAACAACCGGCTCCTCTGTGAGTTTGTCTGCCATCCCGGATTCCTGCGCCTGCTGACGGATATGGAAGTCTGCATTGACCGGATTGCGGATATGCGTATCCATGACATGAACTTAGTTCTGGAAAAAGCAAGGCAGTCCGTCATAGAACAGCGGCAGCCCCCTGAAAACGACCTCTATATGCGTACTTTAGAATTAGGGCAGGTCAGCGAGGAACTGTTTTTCAGCCATGTTATCCATGATGACCTTGACCGGATTGTAAAAGACCTCCGCACCCGGCACGAATCCGACAAGACCACTGCCGAGCCGGAAACCCCCGCAGCGGATTTTGCCAGGAACATCCCGGTGATACTGCTGGACGCCCTCATGCACAAAGGCACGGCGGACGAAAAACGGGCGTTTACTATCTGCCGGGTATTCGGCATTGACTATATGAGCCTCCCGGAAGAGGAACGTGCCACCCTTGCCCGTGTGTTCAAGAAATCCCCCCTTCTCCCCGTATCTGCCAGCCAGCGTGGAAAATCAAAGCTGCTGTCCCTGTTTGGGAAGAAAAAAACGAAAGAATGACGCAAAAAGGGCTGCCATTCCCGTAAAATCCGGTTAGCAGTCCTCTTTACTGTATCGTGTGTCCTATGTTCAATTTTCCGGCTTTAGAGCCGCTTTTTCCAGACAGGAGCCTGCCGCATTACGCATAGACCAGTTCCGCATAGATAATTTCCTCCGCCCGGTTGCGGATAGAATTGCAGCGGCGCACCCATTCAAGCTGGTCATCCGCTTTCAATTTCTCCGTCACGCCCTCGGCGGCTTTCATCTGCTCCATGATAAGGTCAAGCCGCTCCTGTGCCTGCCCGTCCACGTCGGCAAGGTGCGTCCAGAGTTTCCCTGACAACAGCAGGCTGCAATAAAGGGCGGGGCGGGCTTCTTCCAGATAGGCTTTACGCCTGCGCCCCCAATGCCCGATTGGGCGGGATTCCTCCGTCAGCCGCAGGGCGGGAATGTAATAATCACCCACAAGAACGTAGTCAAGACCGTTGGTATCGTCATGGATTCTTTCTGGCAGTTCTTTCATTTGTGACCTCCTGTATTCAGTTTTCCAGAATCCAGTTGTTCGTGTCCCTGTTCATGTGAATTTATTAGGCAACTGAACTCTTCACGAACAAGTATGGCATATCTTTCCCCAGTTTCTGATAATTGAGAGAGTGGGAGGTTTCCCGTCCCCGGCTCTCCCCGGTGTTGTAGGTGTCAATGGTTTCTTTTCCCAGGGCGGCGGCTAACTCCTTTAAGGTGGTGGGTTCCTTGCCGCCCAGAAAGATGGAAGTGTCCATATTTCCGATGATGGTGTCGGCGTTGTCCTTGTAGATGGCCTTCAGCTGGGACTGCGCCTGCAATACCAGACAGGCGGAAATCTCCCGGCTTCGGATGGTGGCGACCAGCTTTTCCAGCTTTGGAATCTGCCCGATGTTGGCGCACTCGTCAATCAGGCAGCGCACATGGACCGGGAGCCTGCCGCCGTACACATCGTCCGCTTTTTCACAGAGCAGATTAAACAGCTGGGTGTAGCACATGGAAATCAGGAAGTTAAAGCTGTCATCGGTATCGCTCATAATGAGAAATAAGGCGGTTTTCCGGTCCCCCAGGGTGTCCAGTTCCAGCTCATCATAGGCTGTGACCTCCCGCAGCTCGGCAATATCGAATACCGCCAGCCGCGCGCCGCAGGAAATCAGAATCGACTTCGCGGTTTTGCCCGCCGCCAGTTTATATTTTTTGTACTGCCGCACCGCGAAATGGTTGGGCTTCTCGGATTCCAGCGCGTCAAACATCAGGTCAACGGGGTTTTTGTATTCCTCATCGTCCTCCCGGACCTCCATCGCGTTAATAAACTCAATCAGGGTGGAGAAGTTCTGTTCCTCCACCGGGGCCTCGTAGTGGATATATCCAATCAGGGCGCAGTACAGCAGCGTTTCCGCTTTGACCCAGAAATCGTCACTGGCTTTCCCCTCGCCCTTGGTGTTGGCGATTAAGGTTGTCACCAGCTTCAAGATGTCCTTTTCGCTGTGGATATAGGCGAAAGGATTGTATTTCATGGATTTTTTGAAGTTGATGGTATTCAGCACCTTGATCCGGTACGGCTCATAGATGGTTTTGCCGTTCTTGTCCTTCATGGGCTTTCCGTCCTTATCCAGCCTGGGCGCGCCCCGTTGGAGCAGCTTTCCACATTCGACCAGGATTGTGCCTTTCGGATCAGTAACCACATACGAGCTATGGAGCTGCATCAGGTTGGGCTTGAGCCAGAACCGGGTCTTGCCGGAGCCGGAACCGCCGATTACCAGCACATTTTTGTTGCGGGCGGTCTTGGGGTCCTTGGGGCGGCTGCTCATGGTAAGGCGTTCCGTCTGGGTGAGGATTACATTGTTCTGGAATACCGGATCAACATAAGGGGCGATGTCCTGGGAATTTCCCCATCTCGCAGAACCGTACTCGATATTTGGGCGGTACTTCTTGGCGTTTTTGCCTTTCAGGTAAACAGCCAGCCGGAGCGCCGCGCCGCAGCACAGCCCGACCAGCAGGTCCAGCGGGTGAAAGCTGGGCCAGAAACTTCCAAGCGCCGCCGGAAGGACGGAGATTAGCGACAGCGCCTTTTCCGATGCGTCCGCGCCCTGGGCCATCCGCCACGCCTCCCCGAAGTTGGTGGCGAACAGCCCCATCAGGATATAGGGCAGGTTCAGCAAAACGAGCTTCTTGATGTTCAGGGGCTTTTTCATCGTTCCAACTCCTTTCGCTTTGTGCGGTCCACCACCGCGTTTTTCACCAGCTCTTTGAACTGGTTCAGCTTCGCCAGCACAGACGGGCGGGACGCCTTGCGGACCTTCTTCTGGGTGTACTCGGTAAATGCCGAGGTCAGCGCGTCCGCATCGCGGGCCTTGAAAAAGACCAGGTACTTGGGCGGGGAGCAGCTGCGGTCCTTCTTTACCGCGTAATCCACGCCGTACTTCCGGGCAACCCGTTCAAACGCCTTGATGGAGGGGTCTGTGATCTCAAGATTGGACACGCCCTGGTTCTGCCCGATGAGCTGCTTCACCGTCTGCTTTCCCTGGGGCTTGACCTCCGCGCCCTTTTCCCGCTGTTTCTGCATCTTTTGCTCCTTCAGGTGCGCCAGATACTTCATAATCGCCGCTTTGAACAGCCTGCCGGTGAACTTTGTGCCGCTGACAATGAGCGTCAGGGTTTTGCTTTCCACTTCGTCCTGCATGGGTGTTTCGCCTCCTCTCTATGGATTTTCTGCATGGTTTCTCTATCGGAGCTGGTCTTGCCGGTCGTAGCGCAGATGTCCGTTTCGGACCTTCGCGTGGCTCACAATCCTGATATGCCCCTGTTCCTGGCGTTCCAGGGACTTTTTATATCCCTCCTCGGTGAGAAAGGCGCGGCTGCGTTCCCCTTTCCAGCCAACAGGGGAATCAGCGGTCAGGGTATCAAAAATAATCATGTGCCGGGTGTCCTCCGCGAACCGGTTTAAGTCCATGTAACTATGGCCGGAATACTCCCGCGCCCCGGCTTTAAGCCGCATTTCCTCCATCAGCTGGCCGATTGTCTTTTTTTCAGGCATGGTGTACGCCTCCTTTCTCCCGGCCCTGGCCTTTCACCGTCAGAATCCCGTCCAGCGTGGTGGCGGTGATCCGCAGGCGTTCAGCGGTGGCAATATCGTTTTTGACCGTTTCATCGGTCGAGTGTCCGCAGACCACCAGCACATGGGAGCGGTAATCGGGGTCCCCGCAAAATTGAAGATTTTGTGGGGAGAGGAGGAGCAAGGGAGCGGACGCAGTTTTCGCCGACAGGCGGAAACGGAGTTTAGCGGACTTTGCGACGACGAAATCTCTGGCGATGTCGATCCCGTCCTTTTGTTCCTGGGGGATTTCATCCTTCAAAAACAGCGGCAGGAACAAAACAGGGCAGACCGGGGAATATCCAGCGTCATACACCTGGCGGCAGTAGCTGGCGGCGCTTGCCGCGTTTTCATGGGGGTTCTTGCTCCAGGGAGCGGTGATATACGCAAGCGGTCGTTTCATAACAGATTCCTTTCTCCCGGCAGTTCCGGGCAGACAAAAACGGCCAGCTTTCAAAAGCCGCCGTACATATCGTGGTTGACCTGTGAGGTGTAATGGTTGCTCATGGTGGTGGGCGCATTGAACAGCACCGTCAGGAGGTACTGTTTCATGTTCCGTACCTCGGTGGTGTTCTTTTGCAGGCAGTCCATGACAAACTCGATGTGGGAGCTGTCCAGCTTCAGGAAGCGGGAACGCACCACCTCATGGGGGAAGTCCGCCCCGGCAATCCGGGTGGTCTTACGCTTCGCGCAGACCGTTTCCACCAGCAGCTCCACAATCTCGTCCAAATCCTCCCGGTAGGTCCCAAACCGCTGTTTGAGGCAGTCATACTCGATATTCTCCAAAATCAGCTCCCGATAACTTTCCATCTCTGTCAGTGACATCGTTTCCCTTCGCTTCGGTTCCGGTGGCTTTGCCGCCGTTCCCCGGAAGGGAATGGAATCGGTAATTGATCCGTCAGTAATTGATTTTTGGGTATTTAATTTCTCTATATTTATTTGCGTTGGATTTTCCGTTGACGGTTTTCCCGTTGCCGGATTATCCGTTGTCGGAAAACCCGACAACGGTTTTTCCAACAACGGTTTTGGGGGCAACGGTTGGGCGGGCGGTTCCTCTGTTACCGGACGCTCATAAATCACATACTCGTTGGCGCTGAACTTGCCGCCCGCGTCGGTGGTCTGGCGGCGCTTGATGTACCCCGCCTTTTCCAGCTCATTGACTGCGGAGCGGATGGCGTCCTTGCTTTCCCGGTTGATAACAGCCAGGCCGGAAAGGGTGTAGTCCCAATCCTCCGGCAGTGAGAGCATCTGGGACAGCAGGCCCTTTGCTTTCAGGCTCAGGCTCTTGTCCCGCAGATGATAGTTGCTCATAACGGTGTATCCCTGTGTGCGTTCTACGCGAAAAACGGCCATTTTCTGCACTCCTTTCGTTTCCCAGGGCATGAAAAAAGCCACAATCCCGTAAAAAGAATTGCGGCGTTCATTTGCTGGCTGACTTCTGCCTGTACCGGTGAAAAAACGGCGGCATGGGCGGTTTGTCAAACAGGCTCTCTGACTGCGGAAACGTCAGGGTTTGAAAAATCCGGTCGATCTCAATGGTTTCCATGTTTCGCTGGGAGCGGCAGTCCTCCCGGATGGCTTCTCTGATTTCCTTAACGGTACACATATTCATTCCTTCCTCTCAATTTGTCGGGTTTACGGGTGGCGTTTCTTTTTGGGCTTGAAGTCCAGGATATGCCCCTCAATGACGCGGGCATACCGTTTGATTTTGATGTCCCGGCGCTTCTGGCTGGCGAGAACGGCCTGGTAGCCGTCCTCGTCCAGAAACAGGCGCGTTTCATCGCCGGGTGCGCCGTAGGCGGTACGGGGCCGCAGGACGGAAAACTCCACCATCCAGCGGGTCTTATCCTGAAACCGTTCCACAGCCAGTATGTTGTGGCCCTTTAACTCCCTGGCAACGTGATCTCTCATAGGCGCTCCTTTCAGCGTTCCTGATCTCTCTGACGCTTTTTCTGCCACTGTTCCAGCAGTTTGATGATGGTTTCCTGCATCCGGGCAGGGGTGTAGCTTTTGGGAAAATACTTCCGCAGGGTGTCGGAGGTAAACGTCACCTTGTCCAGATCGCTTTTCTTTTCCTCGCCCATAATCGCCCGCATTACATCTATGGATAAACGCCCCTCCTGGCTGAATTTCTTGAGCCGCTGGGCTTGGGAAAGGGAGGGGGTGGCCTGTTCGCTGTCCATCGCGTCCAAAAGCTGTGTCTGTTCTTCTTTTTTGAGAAAGGACAGCTCATAGGCCGGGTTCAGGGCAATTTTCTTTTCGTCCACCATGTTCAGCAGTTCGGGGATTAACTCGGTCAGGCGAATGTAGCGGAAAATTTGGTTTTTACTCTGGCCGACCTGTTCCGCCAGAACCTCGCTGGACTTCTTCCCAAAATCGTTCCCAACTTGGGAACAATTTTCTTTGGAGGGCCGACCTGCTTGCCGTTTCATAGCTTCTAATTTCATCTTGTAGGCAAAAGCCCTTTCGCTGGGGAGCAGGCTTTCCCGTTGTAAATTGCTGTCAACCATGATAATCGTGGCGGCGTCATCGTCCAAATCCCGGACAATCACCGGCATGGTTTCTTTCTCTGCCAGTTCACTGGCCCGATGCCGCCTGTGTCCGGCTACCAGCTCATAGCCGCCGCTGGGGTCAGGACGGGCAATCGCCGGAACCAGAACGCCGTACTGCCGGATGCTGTCGGCGGTTTCCATCATGGCATCATCATCTTTGACCTTGAAAGGGTGTCCCTTGAACGGGTGCAGCTCGCTTAAAGGGATTTCTACCACCTTTTCCCGCCCCGCGTCGGCGCGGCTTTCCTCGGTGGTAAACAGATCATCGACCGATGCCAGCTCTACTTTTTTCGCGCTGCTTTTCAAGTTTCAACACCTCCTTGGTCAGATTTGCGTAGCCTTCGGCTACTTTGCCGCCTGGGTCATGGGCGAAAATGCTCCTGCCCTCCGCGCTGGTTTCCTTTGCCCGGACAGAATGGGGAATCTCTGTGCCGAATACCTTGATTTTGCTGCCGTAGGTTTCCCGCAGCAGGGCGGCAATCTCTTTGGCAAAGTTGGTGCGGTTGTCCACCATCGTCAGCAGGATACCGTCTATTTGCAGTTTCGGGTTGATCTGCCGCTTGACCTTGTTCACCGTAGAGAGCAGCTGTTCCAGCCCTTTGGCGGGCAGGTACTCCGCCTGGACGGGGATTATGATCCGGTTGGCAGTGGCCAGGGCGTTGACGGTGAGCATACCCAGGGAGGGCTGGCAGTCTATGAGGATATGGGAATACTGCCCCTTTACGGTGTCCAGGTATTGCCGCAGAATCGTTTCCCGGCTCATAGCGTTTACCAGCGACACCTCCATGCCGGACAGCTGAATATCCGCCGGCATCAGGTCCACGCCCTCCGGGTGGCGCAGAATCCCCTCGCCGGGGCGGACCGGCTGATCGGTCAGGATACGGCCCATCGCGTCGGAGAGGGTAAAAGGCAGCTTATCCGGCTGGGGATTGCCCAGGCTGATGGTCAGGCTCCCTTGCGGGTCCCCGTCAATGAGAAGCACTTTCTTTCCGGCCTGTGCCAGCCCAATCCCTAAGTTGGCACAGGTTGTGGTCTTGCCCACACCTCCCTTTTGGTTGGCGATGGCGATGATTTGCGTGTTCAAGATAATCACCTCATTTCTAAGTCGTTGTGGTTGCTTCTGGAAATAGAAAAAGCCGCCACTTCATAAATTGAAAAGTGACGGCTTTTTCTGATCCCGGAATACAGTTCCCCGGAAACGCAAAAAGCACCCAGCAAAAAATGCTGAGTGCCTGCATTAAAATCATATTCAATTATTCAAATTCGGTCAAACTACGCCAAACTGTTCTCGTATAAATTGAGGGGTGAGAGGGAGTAAAAATCGCCTCTGAAATACCCCGAAATCAGGGCTGTGGTTGTCCTATTTTTTAACCACTAAGCCCGTTTTTTACCTCCATTTTTGCCGGTTGTCCTATATTTAACCACTAAAAATTGGGTGAAAATGGCTCTCGTTGTGTCAAATCAGGTCAAACTATATCAGCTTGTTTGGGTATAAGAAAACCCCGGAAAACCTTGATTTTCCGGGGTTTTTGAGCAATTTTGATACGGTTTGAACAGCCGATTAACGCTTGCTGAACTGCGGAGCGCGACGGGCCGCTTTGAGGCCGTACTTCTTGCGCTCCTTCATTCTGGGATCACGGGTCAAGAACCCAGCCTTCTTCAAGGCAGAACGCAGGTTCTCACTGTCATATTGCAGCAGAGCGCGGGCCACGCCATGACGAATGGCGCCGGCCTGGCCGGTAACGCCGCCGCCGGAAACCCGGCATACAATGTCAAACTTTTCGTTAGTGCCTGTCAAAGCCAGGGGCTGGCGCACAATGTACTTCAGCGTGTCAAGGCCAAAGTAATCGTCAATGTCCCTGTCGTTTATGGTCACCTTACCAGTGCCCTGATACAGGCGCACGCGGGCTACAGAGCTCTTTCTTCTGCCGGTGCCGTAGAAATAGGGTGCGGTTTCATACATAGCTTAACATCCTCCTCTTACATATTCCATGCTTCCGGCTTCTGGGCCGCGTGCTTGTGTTCGCTGCCAGCGTACAGCCGCAGGCGCGCCATAGCGCTGCGTCCCAAAGAGCTGGAGGGGATCATGCCCTTCACAGCCAGCTGCATGGCCAGCTCTGGCTTAGTGCGCATCAGCGCGTCGTAACGGGTGGCCTTCAGATGGCCAATGTATCCGGTGTGCCGGTAATAATACTTCTTCTCCGCCTTGCCGCCAGTGAGTACAGCATCCTTGCAGTTTACAATAATCACATGGTCGCCGCAGTCCACATGGGGTGCAAAGGTGACCTTATGCTTGCCCCGCAGCAGTACGGCAGCCTGCGCAGCCACCCGGCCCAAGGGCTTGCCGGCAGCGTCGATAACATACCATTTGCGCTGGACTTCGCCGGCCTTTGGCATAGTAGTTGACATAGCTTAAAACCTCCAAACTTTCATGCCGTTCAGTTATTTTCACTAGGAAATCATAGCACAAGTTTTCCTGGGTGTCAACGGGTTTTCCCGTTTTTTTCATTGGTATAGATAAAATCTTCTGATTTCTTCTGTTTTTACTGATTTATCTCTTCAGTTCTCCTTTTCTATTTTCATTCTTGTTCTCGGAAGCTGACGAAAAAACATTAAAGTACTTTTGCGCTAATCATCCTTTTGCCAATGATCACCGGCTAGACCATCCACCTGTCCACATCGGCCCGGCATGAAAAGTTATTTTAGTTATAATACATCATTGGATTTTTGAACGACTAGGGCTTGTTTGAACATAGAGGAAACGACGAATGCCACAAATTCTCGATAGCATATAAAGGGAACTGGACCAGCCAGCGCAGTTCCCCTGGCCTCTCCTCTGAACCGTTTCTCGGGTCTTTTTGGCTTTTTTGAAATACAAATAAAAAAAGCAGCTTCCAAATGGATGCTGCTTTTTAGTGTTGGCGAAAACCTATTTTCCCAGGCCGTCTCCAGCCAAGTATCTTCGGCACAAACGAGCTTAACTTCCGTGTTCGGGATGGGAACGGGTGGACCCTCGTTGTAATCAACACCAACTTCTCTTGCCAGGCTCATCGCCTGACTGCTTAAATATAATACCACATCCTTTCGGAAAATGCAAGCCTTTTTTTCAATTTTTTTCAAGTTCTTTTCAATATACAAGATCATGATACTGTTCTACAATACTATTGCATATATAGATGTTCCCATCATGGGCCTTATCCTGAAATTCCCAAAGCCCGCGCTTCTTGTCCTGCTTTTTTCCTGGCAAAGGCCATCCTGCACAGTGACCAATTTAGCGTGGAGCCCTTCACTCTGTCAGCAATATCCCACAGCTGATCTGTCAGTCGAACCTCCACGTTCCGGGCGGTTAGCTCCCCCAGAAGATCCTCCACTTTGTGTTTTGCCAGGGGTCGCTGGGGAGAGGTTGCCACATAATACCCTGCTACCTGGTCCTGCAAAGAAAAATCCCCTGGATCAAACTCATATAAATATAATACGGTACTCTTCATCGCCTCCAGCCACCCGTGCTCAATCACCACCACGTGACAGGTTGTTGTGCTGGTAAAGAATCGTTCCCTGTCCTCCTGGGTGGTCTCTGGCCCCACATGGTATGCCACCCTGGGGCAGTTCCTGGGCGTCAAAAAGTTAGGCAGCCGCGCCTCATCCAGAGCCCATACCAGGCCCACTGCTGGGTCTAAATCCCTGCGGGAGGGCAGTCGGGGCTGAAATATCTGAATGTCCGATTCTTCGCTGACATGAAACAACCGCATAAGCCCTATTCCCTTATGGTTAAAAATCAAAAAACGGCTTCCCATTAAGGAAACCGTTTTCTGTGTTGGCGAAAACCTATTTTCCCAGGCCGTCTCCAGCCAAGTATCTTCGGCACAAACGAGCTTAACTTCCGTGTTCGGGATGGGAACGGGTGGACCCTCGTTGTAATCAACACCAACTTCTCTTGCCAGGCTCACCGCCTGACTGCTTAGATATAATACCACATCCTTTCGGAAAATGCAAGCCCTTTTTTCAATTTTTTTCAAGTTTTTTTGCTTTTGGAAATGTTCACAGAAATTCCTTGACTTGCCTGCTTGAATGCCGTAAACTATAATTAACGCAGTTCAAAAGGGAAAGCTCCTTTTGAACCAAGGGCAAAGCCGCTTGCTTGAAAATTGTTCATATCTGGTTTTCAAGTGTGTCTATTTTATAGGAAAATATCGGTTTCCTGTAAACCAAACTTATGAAGGAGGCTTCTTTATCTTATGAAAAAAGGTAAGTTCGGCATTGTTTTATGCTTTTACCCCATTGCGGCTTTTGCAGCCGCTATTTTCCACTCGCCCCTTATTGCGGCTGCATTGGTCGCTGCCGCGATTTTTATCGAGCGGGACGAATGGACCGGCCGCCAAACTCTTCAGGCCTGGATGCTTTCGGCGATTGTCTATTTTGTGAATGATGTGGTATCTTGGGCTTTGCGCCTGGTGCGTGTGCCTTTCCTGACGGATGTCTTATCTTTTACTTCCACGGCTCTCGCTGTGCTCATCACTTTGGCCGCGCTGGTATTCAGCATTTTGGGCATCATCCGGGTACGGAAAGACAACGAGGCAAACATTCCCTTGCTCTCGGACCTGGCCTACCGGGCCTACGGCCAGATAAAGCCTAAGCCCATTCCTGTACAAGCCCCCGCCGGATACCCCCAGCCCTATCAACCCGGAATGTCCCCCTTGCAGCAACAGCCTATGCCGCCGCAGGGGCCATATCCGTCCCAGTACGCACCCCCTCAGTATACCCCTCCCATGGCCTCTACCCCAGGCTCTACTCCTGAACAAAACATCCAGCAGTCTCAAAACGCCCAGCCGGGCGGCCCCCAGGCATAAGCTATGGAGCGAGATTACGTTTTTCGCCGGGGCGGTTCTCCCTTTCGCCGTCCCAGCCGGCGCAGGGGCCCTCCGTGGATCGTCTGGGTTCTATTGGCTTTGGCGCTTATTGTAGGCATTACGGTGCTCATTATCCGCCTGGCCGGCGGAAGTGAGGAGCCCGCGCCGGAAAGTTCCCAGTTGGCTTCAACGGCTTCTGCCTCTTCCCAGGACCTAATTCCCACCCCGGCGCCCACGCCGGAGCCTACATCCACAGCTCCGCCTCAAACTGCTCCTGACTCCGCGCCACAAGATATAGGCGGGCTAATGGTGGTAAACGGCGGCGCTTACGAATACTATCACTTTTCGGAAGAAGCTACCAACAAGTATATTACCACTGTGGCTAACGCAGGTAACGCCTTATCCGGCGCTACCTTATATAATATAGTGGTGCCGACCGCTATGGATGTACGCCTGCCGGACAGTTACTTGACCGAGCACAACGTGGACAGCAGCGACCAGCGCAAGGCCATTGACCGCTACATATACCCATCCATTCACGCCATGAATCCTAATGTGAAAACAGTGCCTCTTATCAACGCGCTGGCCAGCCACTACACAGAACATATTTACTTTGACTCAGACCGCACTTGGACACAACTGGGAGCTTATTATGCCTATGAGCAGTTCTGCCAGGTCAAAGGCATCCAGGCCGTATCCCTAGATCAATTTGAGAAGAAATCCTATGAAGGTTTTATGGGCAGTTTTGCCTCTCAGGTAGGAGAGGAAGCCCTTTATATGGACACGGTGGACGCCTATTATTCCTCTGCCAACACCAGCCTAGACTTTACAGACAGCGACGGGGTGACCCAAGAAGGCTTCGCGGTAATTGCCAATGGGGATGACTATGATTCCTCTCTCCTCTATCTAATCTTTGCCGCCGGCGACCAGCCCTATAAAGTGCTGCACAATAGCGACCTAAACGATGGCTCAGCTTGTGTGGTGGTGCAGGAGTCCTTTGGAAACTTCTTTATTCCCTTTCTCACCAGCCACTATCAGGACGTGTATGTAGTAGATTATCGAAGTTACACAGGTAATGTGCCAGAGCTTGCCAGCCAAGTAAGCGCCAGTGATGTGATCATCCTTACAAATGTAATTATGACTAGCACGGATTCTGCTGTGGACACCTTTGCAAGCCTATTTTAGAGGCATCTATAATAACCAGCCATACCATATCTCCATGGAACTAAAAACCTCTCAGGCTAAAAGCTACTGAGAGGTTTTTCCTTTGTCTATTTTCTGGCCACTGCAAAAAAATGCGGACTCATCCCCAAGAGAGAAGGCTCACTTTCTGTAAGGCGAACCATATCAAGCAGTTTTTCCCGAGCATCAACATTCTCCCACACCGTGTTTAATTCTGGTGTAACCCAGCTAATTCCCTCTACGGCCAGCAGGGCGTCTACTGTAAATCCAGCCTGGCTTATTTCCTGCCTCAATGCATCCGGAGAGTGAAAATACGCCTCTGTCAAGAAAGTAGGGTACTCCTTAGGCCGATGATGCTCTCCTGCACTCAGTTCATTTCGAACCATATCCATATAAATCTCTTCGTCCATATATTGATTTTCAGTCCCGTAAGTACGCAAGGTCCAGGTTGCATTACTAAACCGAGAGATTCCAGCAGCCGCCAACACTCCGCCGGGACGCAGAACTCTCTTTGCCTCTACAAGGGCTTGTAGGCGGCTTTCCGTCTCCATTAAATGATAAAGAGGGCCCATTAGTAAAAGAGCATCGCAAGCGGTCTCTGGCGCAGGCAAGCGCCTGGCATCGGCTGTCACTGTCTCATAAAAAGCGGTCTGATGTGTCTTGGCGTAGGCCACGGCAGATGGGGCCAGATCAAACATAGTGACTTGGCAGCCCAGTCCTGCCAACCAGTCAGAGTAATACCCCGCGCCGCCGCCCACGTCGTAGACAGTCATGCCGGGCTCGATATAGCGGGAGAGGAGTTCTTTAGTTCTGGCTCCCTCCACTACGCCCAGGCCCCGGTGTAGTCGGTCGATCTCCCCTAAATTTTCATAAAAATTCAGCACATTTGATAAGTTTTCCATAGCAAAAGCTCCTAACAAATCATTTGTGGGGAAACACTATCTCACAACCTCTGTGTGTATCACTTGAAAGCCATTCTTCTGATAAAGCCGGACGGCATTCCGGTTCCAGTCCGCCACGTGCAGGGTAATCGGGCAGACGCCGCCTTGTTGCATACGGGCCACTGCGAACCGCAGCAGCCCCTGTCCATATCCTTTCCTCTGGTGGTTTTTTGCAACAAAGAGGTCGTCGATCTCGCTTCCGTATATGGCCACCGAGCCCGCCAGTTCTCCTTTCACCTTTAGGACAAAGATATCCTCCGCTTTAGAGAGCAGCGTTTCTCTATTGTCACAGCAGTAAATGGGGGTAAGCCCAAGGGCCCGACGCATATCAGAAAAGCAATCGTTATAAGCGGCAGCGTAGGCCAGGTAATCAGTGTCCGCATAATTACGCAGGTCCCAGCCTGGATTTAATAAAACGCCGCCCATATACCGCATGGTATGGGCAATAATCTTCATAACAAATTCCTCTTTACCAAGTGAATATAGAAAAAAATAGCCTATCCGACTGGATAGACTAAATTTAACGTAATAAACTTTAAGCCGTAACCGGCGTGTACCCTAAAAACTGAATAAAGCGAAAGAAGCAGGAAAGGAATCGAATCAAGGGTGGGAACAAACTTGGTCAAGCCCTCGGCCTATTAGTACTGCCAAGCTGA
>NZ_JAWXXL010000042.1:0-27471 GCF_034334985.1 Acutalibacter intestini
TTGCCCACGCCTTGCAGGTAAAGGTCAAAAATCCGGCGAATCACAGCCGCCTCATCCTCTTTGACGACCATCTTCCCATCTACCATCTCGAAGCCATAGGCAGGAGCATTACAGTTGAACTCGCCAGACTCCATACGCATCTGATAGCTCCTTCGCAGGTGGTCGGAAATGTTTACACTCTCCTGCTGTGCAGCCATGCCGGGGAAGGTCACCAGCATTTCCATATTCATCTTTTCGCTGTCGATGCCCTGTTCCTCGAAGTAGATGCTCACGCCCAATTCCTTGAGGGTACGCAGGGCTACAAGTAACTCTTGCGTGTTTCTCGCAAATCGTGATACGGACTTGGTAATGACCCGGTCGATTTTGCCCAACTTGCAGTCACGGATAAGCCGATTCTGCTCATCACGCTTTTTCATGTCCGTGCCGCTCAAGCCCTCGTCAGCGTACACATCCACCAACTTGTACTGCGGATTCTTGCGCTCGTAATCCTTATAGTAGCGAATCTGAGCGGCAAAAGAGTGCAACTGGTCAGCGGATTTGCTGGACACCCGGCAGTAGGCTGCAAGCCGGATTATCTCAGGCTTTTGCGGTTCCCGGCTGATGTCGGTTACAGTCATTTGCACCATTCCTTTCTGTGAAAATTTCGCCTTTCGGCACCACTAACAATACCACAAGAGTTCAGATACATCCAGCGCAAACGACCAGAGTTTTCACTTCAGACATATATTTTTTCTCCATTCTGCAATGCTGATCTAACAAATTGAACTTTTATATAATGAAGTGGCCGCCCAAAAACGGACGGCCACGTTATCCTATCAATCGTTTTGCTTGTCAATATTTGTTCTCAACTTCCCTGGACAGGGAACACACCTCCCGGCCTATGCCTACGAGATGCTTTGCATCTCGGCCTCATTGGAATCTCACCACCTGCGGGATCTCCGCAGGGCGCCCTCCTTTGCTGCGACGGGTCACGCTCGGCTTTAGGACTGGACGCAAGTATCATTATCCCTTCTGCTGGTCATCGCTGTTGATGGATGTGCGTTCCATCGTCTGAGCCTGGAGGCCAACATTCTGGCGTCCGCTCATGTAGCTGCCGCTCCTCACGGCAGCAAAAGGAAAGTAAAAGGTGCGCTGAATATTCAATTTTCAAAGAGTAACAGAGGGCAGAAAAAAGCCCTTTCGTTTTCCATGCCGAAAAACGAAAGGGCTGACAACCAAATTATTTCAAATTTTTTGCTTTCCGTAGTTTTGCCAGAATCTGGACTTTGCGCCTGTGGATGGCATTCTGAGACACATGAAAGCGCTCCGCGACGGCCCGTTCACTAAGCTGTTGACTGTAGATGAGATACAGAATTTTCTGCTCATCTTCAGACAACCTCTTGAACTCAAGCCGGAGATTGTCCAACATGATTTTCTTTTCTACGTCACCAGCCGTATCGGATGCCATGTCAACCAGAATATCCTCACCATTGAACTCATCCGTGGTGAGCATATCGTAGGAAAAATCGCCGTTCTTTGCAGAGCGCTCGTCCAGATATTTCTGGCGGCGTTTGTCCTTGTAGAACGCTTTATAGTCACTCTCAGACACTTCCATCAACATACCGTGCAGGGGTATGAACTGCCTGCCTGCATAGCACGTCTTTTTCTGATTGAACTGAGCATAAGTGAGTTCCTCATACACTCCATCTTTTAAAACGAACACTTTCCTTGGTGGATATTTCACCGTTGATTCCTCCAATCAATCTGTTTTGGGTTTGGCAAAACGATTGATTGGGGTGGGCTGCGACAGCCTACAAAAGAACAAAAAGCAAGATTAAAAACGGCGTTCTTGCGGGAAATCAAACCCGTAAGAACGCCGTTGGTGTACTGTGATGCGTATTCAGATGCATGGAACCTTACAGTATGGAGGCGAAATGTACTTCAATAGCACAAATATGCAAGGGCGATTTCCCTTCCTTCGTAGTGAATTAAAATACACTATTAAGCGCATTTACAAACATTCCATGTTAGCACAGTGTATTGTAAAATGCATATGAGGTGAATTTTAATGCCAGAGTATGCAAAATCATTGGGCAATGCCATCAGAGAGGCCCGCATCCGCAATGGCTTTACCCAGCGCGGGTTGGCGGAACAGCTCACTATGGATTCCCGCACGATTCTGAACATAGAGAACTATAACGGAAATCCAAAGATGACAATTCTCTATCCCTTAGTTCGGGAGTTGGGGATAGATCCATGGGACATCTTTTATCCCGAACTAAAGCAGGACGAGTCAGCTTTCCGGCAGATACAAATTCTGCTGAAAGAGTGCAGCGATGACGAGATCGCCGCACTGATTCCAGTTGTTGAGGCCGCGCTCAACATTGTAAGGCCAAGCGGGGTCAAAAGGTCTAATCCGCGTTCTTGCCCGGTTCGTCATTTACAACCATTTTAAGGTTGATTACGCCAATTCGGATACTTCTCTTGCATTTCGGGCAGTAGAGCGGGAAGTTCAGCAGAACTGTATCCGGGTCAACTTTGGTATGCGTTTTGGCCCTACAGATAGGGCAGTGAATCCAATGTTCCTCTTTCTTTTTGTCCATATTCACACCTCCTGCGGCGCTGGCTCTGTATCTGGTAACTGGCTCGGGCCGCTTTTTTCTAAAATATAGCGGGTAAAAGTGGAGTACAGGTGGAGTTGAGGGGGAGTTTTGATAGAGTTTTTTAACGGTAGTGCGCGCCGCAGGAATAAGAAAAACAAAAAAGGAGTACAACCATCTTCGAACCGGTTGTACTCCTTCATTTTCCTTTTTTAAGAAAGGTGAACTATAAAACGCACCCCACCCTCTATATTGTTAATGTCATATACCATTCCATGCTGATCTAAAATCGCTTTAACAATATACAGCCCCAGCCCACTGCCACCGGTCTTTCTGTTGTGGGAGGACTCAACCCGATAAAACGGCTCGAAAATGCGCTCCAACTCACCCTCTGGTATGCGTCCGGTGTTGAGGACTTCCAATACGTTCTCTTTCAGCGACACCCTGATGACAGAATTATTTTCCGAATGGATGACCGCATTCCCAATAATATTCGACACAGCTTTTTCCAGTAAATCGCGGTCACCCATGCAGGTGCATTCTTCGAGGTCAGCTATCAGCTGCTGCCCCTTATCCTCTGACAGCCCCTGCCATTTCCGGCAGCAGGACTGGACGAGGGCGGTCATGTTTACTTCAGCCTTGTTCAAACTGAAATCACTGCCTGCCATCCGGGAAATGGACAGGATTTCTTTGACCAAATTTTCCATTTCTTTTACAGTCCGCATGGAGCCGCGAAGGTGCTTATCCCTGTCCTTATACTCGCCAACCATGTAAATCATCCCCTCCAACTCGCCTTTCAACACAGTGATAGGGGTTTTCAACTCGTGGGACACAGCCCGGAAGAAATCCATTCGCACTTTCTCCTGCCTATGTTCCTGCTCAATATCCTCCTGCAATTTTGCGTTGGCGGTGGTTAACTCCCGGAGCGCGATATCCAAGCGTTCCGCCATAGTGTTGAGATTCCTCGCCAGTATGCCTACCTCGTCCGTGCGGGTAGTATCGCATCGCCAAGTCATGTCCAGCTCGGCAAGGCGCTTGGAAATATCACTGATTTTCAAAATCGGTTTTGCAAGAAAATGTGTGTACGCGCTGGCGGCAATGATGGAGATAGACAGGATCAGAAGGCTGATAATGGGTAGCAGATTCCAGAACGCTTTGGTAAGCCGATTTACCAGCCTGCCGGATATGGTAACGGAAAGCTGATAGGTTTCTTCGCCAATTTTCAAATTTGCGGTAGCGGTCTGAGCAGGCTGCTTTTCATCCGATGTGGATCCTTCTCCAAAGGTGACAGTATTCAGCTTTCCGCTCAGCGTGGCGACAGCATTGTGGTTCAGGCAAAATTCATAGATATGGTTTATGGCGTCATCCACAGTACCGTTTTCCAATTCCGTGACCAATCGGCCCATCTGTTCCGTGTAGCCCAGAGTCTGCTGTGAACGGTAGCTGGCTGGCATGACCGCCGTGACAATTCCATAGAGGAGGAAAGTGACAGCAAATAGCAGAATGGTCAGTGAGAGGAATGTTTTCATCCATAGGCTGTTCTTAATGGTTTTTATCAATGCGATATCCCACCCCTCTTATAGTTTCGATACAGTCTACCCCCAGCTTTTTGCGGATATTTTTGATGTGGGTGTTGATGATTTTATCATCTCCCAGATAGTCATAATTCCAGATAATATCCAGCAGCTGCTCTCTGGTGAATACCCGGCCCTGGTTCTCCATCAGCAAGCGCAGGATGTCAAACTCCCGGACAGTCAAAGTTACCTCCTTGCCCTCAACAAAAACCTTATAGTTTTCTGTGTCCAGCTGGACGTTTTGATAAACCAGCAGGCTGCTTTTCTCTCCAGACCGGGTTCTTCGAAGCACGGCCTCTATCCGTTTCAAAACCAGCGGCATAGAAAATGGCTTTGTGATGTAATCGTCCGCCAGCAAATTAAAGCCTTTCATCTGGTTATCCTCGTCATCCAGAGCGGTCAGCAGGATAACAGGCGTACTGCTCTCGTTGCGGATCATCTCGCAGACCGAATAGCCGTCCAGCCGGGGCATCATGATATCCAGCAGCACAAGGTCGAAGCTGTCCTTGTGAAAGGCGGCAATACCGTCCATGCCATCATCTGCCAGCGTGACTTGATACCCGGCGTCCTCCAAAAATATCCGTAGGATGTTTTGGATGGACGCTTCATCTTCTATGACTAAAATGCGCTTTCCCATCTGATTCGCCTCCCATATCTCTCACCTTATTATAAAACATGATTGTGAAGTTGAGGTGGAGAAATCCTATATTTTTCTCTCGGACACAAGGGATTGTACCCTTATTTTATGGGCAAATCAAGCTATCAAATGTTAAGAATCAAAAACTCTATCGAATCTACCTCTTAACTCCACCGCAACTCCATCTTCACGGCGTATGATTGGGTCATTCCACTCAAGGAGGTCGATAAAATGAATTTGTGGAAACGGGCCTGCCTATATTCCATACGGAAAAAGGGCAAGGCAATCACGCTTCTGGCGTTTCTGCTGGTCATGGCAACCATGATGCTGACCTGCCTCTCCATTCAGTCCGCCACAGAGACCGCAAACGCCAACATCAAAAAGGCCCTGCTGGGGTATTTTACCATCAACGCAAAGCATCTGGAAAGCGGTATCCCGGAGGATGCGGTGAGCAGCATTCTCGCCATAGACGGCTTGAGCGGCAGGTACACCCTGCGCTCCTATTCCCATGCAAATTATTATGACGCGGGTGGAAAGCTGCTGGAGATCAGCACCGAGGGCGCGGCCCAGGTGCCGGAGGGGTACGAAAATGCCGGTAAGATCGTGGCGAACTCCAATTCGCAGGAGGACAGCTATTTCACAGATGGGGGCTTCGTGCTGACCGGCGGCAGCGCCATCACCGCCGGAAGCAGGAATGAGGTGCTGATTCATGAGAAATTTGCCCAGCGCAATGGGCTGGCTGTGGGCGATACCATGCTGCTGGGGGATGTATCTGAGAACGCCCATACAATCCCGGTGACGGTGGCTGGAATCTTTACCAACACAAAGGAACAGGATTCTATTGGAATCGCGCCATCCTACGATCTCTATGACAACATCGTGTTTACCGACCTCTCCACCGCTTCTTTCCTGCTCTATGGTGATGGCGCGGCCAGCAGCCAGTACGGAGACTTCTATGTGAACGACCCGGATGATCTTGACCGCATCATGACTGAGGTGCAGGAACTTCCAGGAATGGATTGGGAAAGCAGTACGATAACCCGTTACGACAACGATTATCAGAACGCAAAGGAATCCCTGGAGGGCCTGCGGGACATCGTCTTTATTGCAATCGCCGTGGTATCGGTAATCTGCCTTTTGGTGCTGGCGCTGTTTCTGACCCTGCGGCTTCGCGGGCGCGTCCACGAAACCGGCGTCTATCTGGCAATGGGCATTTCAAAAGGTTCCGTGTTGCTGCAATATCTGCTGGAGGTCATTTTGGCGGCGGCTATCGCCTTGCTTCTTTCCTATGGCGTCAGTTCGGCTATATCCAATCAGATCGGGAGCCGTCTGCTGTCCCAAGTGACTACAGAAACCTATGAAGCAGTAGATTTGACCGGGAACTCTGAAAGTGGCGGAGGACCTGCCGAGGATTTGGGACTGTCAGAGATCATAGTGGCGGTTTCGGCAAAGGACTACCTGACCGTGTGGGCCTTCGGCATGATACTTTGCACGGCATCCACCGCCTTGGCCGCTTACCCAATTATGAAGATGAAGCCCAAGAGCATTTTGTCGCAGATGAGTTAAGGAGGCGCACAATGAATTTCATCACACGAGCGGTCTTGTATACCGCAAGAAAATGGAAAAAGACCCTGCTGCTGTTCTGCCTGTTGCTGGCAATCACCACTCTGGTTCTGTCCGGGCTTGCCATAGCAGATGTTCAGGAGGAACAGGCCGAGGAGGTCAGGGGAACGACAGGAGCAAGTTTTACCGTCAGCCGTAATACTGCGACAGGTGGCTGGAGCAGTGATAGAGGCGGCTCATACAGCACACAGGAATACCTTACGGCTGACAAAATGGAAAGCATCGCTGCTATCAATGGAATAGAGGGTTACAACGCTTCGATCCGCACCATTCTATGCCTGTCTGATCGTCGGGGGCAATGGCTGGAGCAAATGGAACCCACAGGCCATGCGATTGTTGACTGTCAGTTTTACTCTTATAGCTGCATCAATTCAAAATACCATTCTCTTTTCCTGTCCGGGGCTTTGGTTATGTGCGAGGGGAGGACGATCGATTCCTCTGTTAAGAATGGGATCGTTATCAGTAAAGATATTGCGGATAAACATGATCTTAAAGTAGGCGATACCATCCAGGCAGTCAATAACCCTCTATCCGATGACAAAACAATGGATTTGGAAATTGTTGGTTTATTTGAAGTCGTGGCTGATAAAACAGACGAGCGCAACCATTACAACGAATCTTCTTACTACGAGTATACGAACAATGCCTTTGTCAGTGAAGCCGCCATGAAGAAGCTGTTGGAAAATTACACAGATGTGGGCTATGCCTCCGCAGATTTCTTTGTTTCCGACCCGGAACGGCTTGAAAGTATCCTCCATGAGGTGCAAAAAATCAATACAATCAACTGGAACAACTTTTTTATTACAGCCAACGATGAAGTGTACCAAAATATCTCCAGCGCCCTTTCTGACACAGGTACTCTGATTACTACCTTAATTATTGTCATTACCGCCGTGAGCATGGTGCTGATGGTTCTTATTCTATCCATGTCCGTTCGCAGCCGGAAAAGAGAAACCGGAATCTTGCTGGCGGTTGGTATTGCCAAACCTGTGGTTGTTCTCCAATATCTGCTGGAAGTCCTGTTGATTGCAGCGGCAGCGTTTCCTCTGGCCTATCTGTCCAGCAAACAGGCAGCTGGAACCTTGGGAACACTGTTCGGCAAAACGGCTGAACACATCATCGTTACATCGGAGCACTTTATGCTGGTTGTTGTTGTGGGCAGCGTCCTATTGGTGACAGCAGTGTTAGCATCCTGCATCTCCGCCATGCGGTTGAAGCCGAAAACAATCCTGTCACAAATGGAATGATTTTACGAAGAAATGAGGTAGCCTTATGAATATCATGGAAATCCAAAATGTGCAATATGCCTATGACGGCAAAAAGAAAGTCCTGAAGGGCATCAACGCTCAAATGGAGCTGGGCAAGATGTACGCAATCCTCGGCCCCTCCGGGTGCGGCAAGACCACGCTGCTGTCCCTGCTGGGTGGTCTGGACAGCCCCTCCAGTGGTCAGATTTTGTATCAGGGGGAGGACATTGCAAAGACCGGCCTTGCCAATCATCGGCGCAGTCATGTGGCGTTCATCTTCCAGAGTTACAACTTGATTGACTATCTGACCCCTATGGAGAACGTGGCTTTGACCTCCAAACTGCCGCCACTTCCCATTTTAGAGCAGTTAGGGCTGACCGCAGAAGAAGCGAAGCGAAATGTGCTGAAGCTGTCCGGGGGCCAGCAGCAGCGTGTAGCCATTGCCCGCGCTCTGGCCAGTGACGCACAGGTTATCCTGGCCGATGAACCGACCGGAAACTTGGACGAGGACACCGCCGCCGAGATTACCGCCATTCTGAAAGACAGCGCCCATAAATCCGGCAAATGTGTGGTGATCGTGACGCACTCCAATGAGTTGGCGAAAGAGGCTGATGCAGTCTTTCGGCTAACAAAAGGGGGATTGAAGTTAAGTAAGCTTTAATCACTATTTTCTATCTGCTTGTATTTCTTTTTCACTTGGGTAGTTCACTAGACCTGCCATGGTGACAGGTACCACCTTCCACCGAGAGGGCGCACTCCACTCTTGGCGGGAGGTGTTTTTTTCACAATTTATATAGCAACCCCTGGATATTTGCCGTTATACAGCCATTTATGGGTCTTGCAACCCTGTTTTCCGGGAACTGCAGAATTAGCAACCCTATTTTATTTTGCAATCCCGAAAGCCCGGAATCTCCTGAAACGACCGGCGTTGCCGGGCGTTGTGACCCGGAGGTGGGGTGTATAGCAACCCCACCTCCTTCCTCCTGCTTGCTTTTCGGCCTTGCCCACACCCGCCCCAAAACCTGTGATTCTGAGGCTTTCCCAAACTGGCCCCACGCTGGCCCGACACGGCCTGCGCCGGTATTGGCCGAGTGTTTCCAAGACCCAGCCTCGCAAGTATCGACACAGAGCCGCACAGGGGCCGACAGGCGGCAATGAATAGCAAAGAAAAGCGCACCGCGATATGCGATGCGCTCAGGGCTGGTATTCTTTTTTCAATCAAGCGTACCCGATATAAATTTCATAACAGTTCCCGCCGATAGACTCATACAGAGAAAATCTTCGATTTGCTCTTATCCATAACATCGGTGATGTCCAGGTCGTTCGCATACCGGTTCAGCCTGCTGGCGATGTCCCTCTCCAGACAGGTGCTGTGCGGCCCGGCTCCTATGGGGTTGTCCCAGCAGTCTACCGCGCTGCTCTCCAGCCGCAGGCCCAGGCCCTGGGCATAGCTTTGTGCGTAGCCTATCCAGTAGCCAATGTCGAAGGAGGGCTCCTCTATGGCCGGTTCCAGGGTCGGCGCGGGAAGTATAAGTGTGGGCGCAGGAGTTGGTGTAGCCGCTGGCGGAGGAGTGGGAGTTGCTTTCATGGTAACTGTCATGGTGGCGTTAGGGTCGGTGTCAGACTGCTTTGGCGCAGGCGTGGGATCTGCTGCCGTTGGCGGTTCAGAAGGTTCCGTGCCTTGCGTATCGGTATCTTCTACGCTGGAGGTGGATGCCTATGAACTTTCTTGTATCTCGTGGGGAGAGGCGGTTTGATTATTGTTTCCATTTTTGCTGACGGATTTTCTGAGTATGGATACCGTCGGTTTGTAATTTATTCCAGTGATGATCTGCTCAAGGGTGACAGTTATATTGGTGGCAGCTTGGTCAGTTGCCGGGGTTGATTCAGCCTTTACCATGAGGGTCTGCTGTGCAGGCTCAGAGTCTGGAGGTGCTGTCTGGCACCCATTAACGCTCGCTAAGAGGGCTGTGGTCAGGAGGGCTGTTAGGGTTTTCTTCATGGATATCATCCTTTCTTGGAGTTTTTCTTGAGCACAAGGATACCACAAGATTTTGATAAGTCCAGACCAAATCCAAAGAAATACCCACTAAAGATGCTTTTGAAACTCTTGTCTGAATTGGGCAGAGCACGGGAATGGAACAGGCAATGGCTTTGGGGATATCTTGATTATTATCAAGATATTACTCTTGAGAATGAAAAAGCTGGTCGCTTGTTTGTGAGGGCTAACCTCCAGCGACCGGCTATGCATTTCTCGCCCTATTCTGTCATTGTGAGGGTTCGAATCTATTTTTCGCTTGCTTATATCCGTGTTTCGGCACTTTAGAAATCCAGCCTTCTGGGCATCAAAAAACCGCGCCACAGCGCGGTTTTTTGAGCGAATATCTTTTTTATATCCACAGGATGGTGCGGGCGACAGGACTTGAACCTGCACAGTCTCCTACCAGAACCTAAATCTGGCGCGTCTGCCAATTCCGCCACGCCCGCTCGTTTTCTCTATTATACCCCATTTCATCCAAAAGTGCAAGGTTTTTCTTTTACGGCTCTTGCTTTTTTTCGCATTTTGGCGTATCCTTAATACTGGCAAATGCCCGGAGATGCCCTTTCAGGCATAGGCGGGGCTGCCCGTCCCCGCTATTCCGGCCCCCTTTCTGGGCACGGCCGGGCCTTTGGGAAGCTATTTTGGCTTCCGGTCAGTCGAAAAATCCTGACCTTAAACAAAACTAAGGCTGCCCTGGGTCTACAGGCCTGGGTGACAGCCTCTCATTAGGAGGAAAAAATTATGCAAAGCCGTCAAAATTTCCGCTCTGCCATTGTCTATCTGGCCCTGGGCGCAGTCATTGCCGCCCTGTACGTAATCCTCACCTATGTGTCCGCTGCCTTGAACCTGGCCTACGGGCCAGTGCAGTTCCGGATCTCCGAGGCCCTTACCGTACTGCCCGCTTTTACGCCTGCCGCCGTGCCCGGCCTGGCCCTGGGATGCTTTATCTCCAATCTGGCCAGCCCCTTGGGGATCGTAGATTGGGTTTTCGGCACTGCCGCCACCTTGCTGGCTGCTTTGGGCACAGCGGCGCTGGGTCATATTCGCTATAAGGACCTGCCCCTGCTGGCCCCCCTGCCTCCGGTTTTAGTCAACGCCCTGGTGGTGGGCCTTGAACTGGCCTGCCTTTCCAGCACGGGGGCCTTTGCCTGGGGGAATTTCTCCCTGACCGCCTTTGGGGCTGGGGCCCTGTCGGTGGGGTTGGGCGAGCTGGTTGTGTGCTATGCCCTGGGCTTGCCTCTGATGATTGCCCTTCAGCGCGCCGGCTTGGCGGATCTTCTGGCCCGGGCCGGGGGCCGGGAGAGTCTTTAAAAGAACCGCCGCCCCTGCGCGGCGCTTGAATTCTACCCCAAGCTTTTTCTTTCGAGGTGATTTCCCCCCATGTCTCGTTTTACCCATAAACCCCGCCGCACTACCGCGCCTGTGCGCCTTATTGTGGTCAGTTTTGTGCTGCTCATCGCCCTGGGGACCCTGCTGCTTAGCTTGCCGGTCTCCTCGGCCACGGGCGATTTTACCAACCCCGTCTCCGCCCTGTTCACCGCCACCTCTGCCACCTGTGTTACGGGCCTGGCGGTGGAGGACACCACGGCCCATTGGTCGGTGTTTGGTCAGGTGGTGCTTCTTCTGCTTATCCAGCTGGGGGGGCTGGGGCTTTCCACCTTTGCCACGGGTTTTTCGCTTTTGGTGCACCGGCGGCTGGGCATCCGGCAGATGGTGCTTACCGGAGAGGCCTCGGGGGGAGACATGCCCGGCGCGGCTGGGCTTTTGCGGCTGATGCTGGGTTTTACCTTTACCTGCGAGCTCCTGGGGGCTGGGCTTTTGGCTCTGCGGTTTGTGCCCAGCTACGGGGCCCGGGGGGCCTGGGCCGCGGTGTTTGTGGCTGTTTCCGCCTATTGCAACGCCGGGTTTGACATCTTGGGCTTTGTGCCGGGAAACTCCAGCCTTACGGCCTTTTCCGGCGACCCCCTGGTTTGCCTGACCATCTCGGGGCTCATCATTACCGGGGGCCTGGGTTTTGTGGTGGTGCGGGACATTTTTCAGTGCAAGCTGCTTTTGCCCCTCCGCCACCAGGGGGCCAAGCGGCTGAATTTTCACTCGCAGGTCTGTCTACGGGCCACCCTGATCCTGCTGGCGGCTGGAACCCTGGGGTTTCTTTTGCTAGAGAGCAACCAGACCCTAAAGGGCATGGGCTTTGGCCAGCGGCTGAACACCGCCTTTTTCCAGGCTGCAAACACCCGCACCGCAGGGTTTGCCTCTGTGGACATTCAAGCCCAGGGGGGCTTTACTAAGCTGCTCTCTGTGGCCCTCATGTTTATTGGCGGCTGCCCGGGTTCCACAGCGGGCGGGGTAAAGACCACCACTCTGGTGGTGCTTATCATGACAGTAGCCTCCACCCTGCGGGGCAGGGACCAGGCTTCGGCTCTTGGTCACCGGTTTACCCCAGGGGTAGTATACAAGTCCCTCACCGTGGTGCTTTTGGGTCTAGGGGTGGTGTTCGCCGGGACCTGCGCCCTCATTCTGCTAAATCCCCGGCTGGCCCCCATCGACCTGTTGTACGAGGCGGCTTCTGCTTTTGGCACAGCGGGGCTTAGCGCCAGCGTAACCCCCCAGCTGGGGGTGGCCTCCCGGCTGCTCTTGTGCCTCATGATGTTCATCGGCAGGGTAGGCCCCGTGTCCTTTGGGCTATCCATCCTCATGCACGCCAAGGCCTCCCCAGCCATCCTCCCCGAAGGCCGCATGCTCATCGGCTAGGCAACGCAAGCGTTGCATCATTAGTCGCGGAGTCGTTCGCTTGGGCTCACTGGCCGGTGGTAGCTTTTAGCCGAGCCAGCGCGGCAACGCAAGCGTTGCATCATTAGTCGCGGGGGCGTTCGCTTGGGCTCACTGGCCGGTGGTAGCTTTTAGCCGAGCCAGCGCGAGAACGCAAGCGTTGCATCATCAGTCGCGGGGGCGTTCGCTTGGCCTCGCTTGCCGGTGGTAGTTTCTAGCCGAGCCAGCGCAGACAGGGTTCGACAGGGGCGGGCCCGTATTGACTCAAGCAAAAAAGGGAATCGCGCCGGAAGCGCCCAAAGAAACGTGCTGGCTCGGCTCATGGTTACCGCCCAGGTAGCGCGCAGCTTTGCGCGACTCCGCGACTAATGGTCCAGCGCTTGCGCTGGGCGCTGGGTGTTGTCTACGTGCCGCTGAATGGCCCGGAAGGTCTCTTCGCTCACCACGTGCTCCATGCGGCAGGCATCCTCGGCAGCCATTTCTGGCGGTACCCCCAGGGAGGTGAGCCACCGAGTAAATAGCAGATGCCGCTCGTACACCCCCTCGGCAATACGCCGCCCCTCCCCGGTTAGGGTAATGAACCCGTCTCCATCCACTATAACGCAGCCTTTTTCCCGCAGGTTTTTCATGGCCACGCTAACGCTGGGCTTGCTGAACTCCAGCTCGGCGGCAATGTCAATGGACCGCACTGCACCGTTTCGCTGCTGCAAAATCAGGATGGTCTCCAGATAGTTCTCGGCGGATTCATGTATTTTTTTCATGTCGCTGTCACGTCCTTTTGTGTTTGTGAGGTAAATTGCCTATTTTATACCTGGATATGCCCGGGCTTTTCTGTTCATATTATATCGCTTGTAATAAAAAAATTCAAGAGGAAAGGGGTAGCCATGCGGTATTTTGGCACATTCATTCCCGGCGCGGAGGATATTGTGGCTGGCATTTTGGCCCAGCGGCTAAAGGACCTGCGGCTGGTGGACCTGCAAAGCGGCGCGGTAGAGTTTGAGACCGCCCTGGCCTACAGCGGCCTAAACCTGTTTTGCTTTAACAACCTGTTTCAAGTGCTGTACAGCGCCCCGGCCCGGGCCGAGAAAGCCGGGCTGGAAAAATTCGCCCGGGGGCTGCCCACCGCGCCCGTTGACTGGAAAGCCGCTGGGGAGCACCCGGCCCGCTGCCGGAGCTTTCGGTTGATGACCAGCTGCCAAAACCAGCTGACCGCCCTGAGCGCTGGCGCCAAGACCGCCCTGGAAAAGCGCCTGGCCGAAGCCACGGGCCTGCGGGTGGACCGCGGCCTGCCGGACAGCGAGTTTTGGGTTCTCACCCGCCGGGAGGGAAAGGGCTACTTATTAAAGCGCCTCTCCCGGCACCGGGCCTATGATAAGCTTCTGCACCCTGGGGAACTCCACCCAGAGCTGGCCTATATGCTGTGCTGGCTCTCTGCTCCCCAGCCCACAGACCGGGTGCTGGACCCTTTTTGCGGCTATGGGGCCATTCCGGTCCAGCGGTGCAAACGCTTCCCCTATGCCAAAATGCTGGCCTTTGACCAGGACCCTGTGCCCCTGGCGCTGGCCCAGAAAAAGCTGGGCCAGCGGCCCGGCCTGGTTTTTGCCCAAGGGGACGCGCTGCGCCTGGGGGAGTCTCTGCCGCCAGAGAGCGTGGACGCTATTATCACAGACCCGCCCTGGGGGCTGTACAGGGACACAGCACAGCCCCTGGGGGCCTTTTACACGGCCATGCTGGGGGCGTTTTGCCAGGTGTTGAAACCCGGGGGACGGGTAGTGGTGCTTACCGCGGGAAAAAGAGAACTGGCCGAAGCCCTGGCAGACTGCCCCCAGCTGGGGCTAAAGGAGGAGCACCACCTGTTGGTCTCCGGCAAAAAATGCGGAGTATTCGTGCTACTAGGCAACGCAAGCGTTGCATCTTTAGTCGCGGAGTCGGGCAAAGCCGCGCCCTCCCTAGGTGGTAACGGTTAGCCGAGCCAGCGCGGCAGCGTGGCGCTGCACCTTCTTCGCGGAGTCGGGCAAAGCCGCGCCCTCCCTAGGTGGTAACGGTTAGCCGAGCCAGCGCGGCAGCGTGGCGCTGCACCTTCTTCGCGGAGTCGGGCAAAGCTGCGCCCTCCCTAGGTGGTAACGGTTAGCCGAGCCAGCGCGGCAGCGTGGCGCTGCACCTTCTTCGCGGAGTCGGGCAAAGCTGCGCCCTCCCTAGGTGGTAATGATTATCCGAGCCAGCGCGGCAGCGTGGCGCTGCACCTTCTTCGCGGAGTCGGGCAAAGCTGCGCCCTCCCTAGGTGGTAATGATTATCCGAGCCAGCGCGGCAGCGTGACGCTGCACTTTCTTCGCGGAGTCGGGCAAAGCTGCGCCCTCCCTAGGTGGTAACGGTTAGCCGAGCCAGCGCGGCAGCGTGACGCTGCACTTTCTTCGCGGAGTCGGGCAAAGCTGCGCCCTCCCTAGGTGGTAACGGTTAGCCGAGCCAGCGCGGCAGCGTGGCGCTGTACCTTCTTCGCGGAGTCGGGCAAAGCCGCGCCCTCCCTAGGTGGTAACGGTTAGCCGAGCCAGCGCGGTTCTCTGGGCGCTTCCGATCCTGTCCGCGCTGGCTCGGCTAATGGTTTACGCTGGCGAGTGAGCCGGAGCGAACGCCCCCGCGATGAATGGTCCAGCGCCTGCGCTGGCGAACGCCCCCGCGACTAATGATGCAATGCTTGCGTTGCTTGCACTGCTTTATGCCAACGGTCTAGGTCCTGCTGGCGGCGGGCGGGAGCGTAGTGGGGAGAAAAGGCGGCGTCCTCCCGCCAAAGGGCCTGCAATTCCTCTTGGCTGTCCCACACGCCTACAGTCAGCCCCGCCATCATGGCCGAGCCCAGGGCAGTGGTCTCCAGGCATTGGGGACGTAGCACCCGGCTGTCGAGAATGTTCGCCTGGTACTGCATCAAAAACTTGCTTCGAGAGGCCCCGCCGTCTACCCGCAGCTCCCTTAGGCACACACCGCTCTCTTCCTCCATAACCTTTACCAGGTCCCAGCTCTCCAGGGCAATGCTCTCTAGCACGGCCCGGCATAGGTGGGCCCGGGTCGCACCCCTGGTTACCCCCAGCAGGGCCCCCCGGGCATACATGTCCCAGTAGGGCGCGCCCAGGCCTGTAAAGGCGGGTACAAAGCTAAGGCCCCCGGCGTCCTCTACGGTCTCGGCCAGCCGGTCGGCCTCTTGGGGCGTTTTAATGATTTCCAGCTCGTCCCGCAGCCACTGTATGGCCGAGCCAGCATTAAAGGCGCTGCCCTCTAGGGCGTAGACGGTTTTTCCCCCCAGTTTCCAGGCAATAGTGGTTAGCAGGTCCTGGGCGGCCACCGGCGCTTCCCCTGTGTTCATGAGAACAAAGCAGCCGGTGCCGTAGGTGTTCTTGGCCATACCTTTTTCAAAGCAACACTGGCCAAACAGGGCCGCGTGCTGGTCGCCTGCCATACCGGCAATGGGAATCTCTCGTCCCAGCACGTCCGCGCCGCACATTCCCACCACCTGGCCGCACTCCACCACCTGGGGCAGGGCGGTTTCTGGAATGCCCAGCTCTTTGAGCAGGGTGGGGTCCCAGCACTGGCGGTGGATGTCAAAGAGCATGGTACGGGAGGCGTTGGACACGTCGGTGACAAAAGACCGCCCCTCGGTAAGGGAATAGGCCAGCCAGCAGTCAATGGTGCCAAAGCGCAGCCGGCCTTTTGCGGCCAGGTCCCGGGCGGCGGGGACGTTGTCCAAAATCCACTTCATTTTGGTGCCGGAAAAATAGGGGTCAATCAGCAGCCCGGTCACGTCCTTTATGTAACCGCCCAGCCCAGCCGCACTCAGCTGTTCACACTGGCGGGCCGTGCGGCGGCACTGCCAGACAATGGCGTTGCATATAGGGATGCCGGTGGCGCTGTCCCAGGCCACGGTGGTCTCCCGCTGGTTTGTAATGCTAATGGCGGCCACGTCGCCGGGGTTTGTGCCTGCGCTGGCCATGGCCTGGCGCATGGCATAAAGGGTGGTTTGCAAAATTTGCACTGCGTCGTGCTCCACATATCCTGGTTGGGGGTAGATTTGCCGGAACTCTCGCTGGCCCATGCCAGCCACGCCCCCAAAGGCGTCGAATAAAACAGCCCGAGAGCTGGTGGTGCCCTGGTCGATGGAGAGAATATATTTTCCCACAGTCATGGCAAACGCTCCTTTACGAGGGTTTGCCCCTAGTATATCAGATTTTTTCTGGGACTTCAATGGGCAAGCATTAGAATTAAGGCAATACCGCAGAATTCTAAGTACCGTATTGGGCAGTCAGATTTTTCGTGAGAGTGTACAGATTGAGCGCCGTCCATCTCACCATTGACCAGCGAACGCTGTGCGCTATCACGGAAAATCTGCAAGCAAGACGGTGCTTAGAATGGTGCGGGGTTGCCTTATAAAAACATCTACGAAGAAGAGAGGATACAGACTGATTGTATTGGTTAGAGAAAATAGCGAAGGCCTCCTGCGCACAGATGCCCATACACCCCAAAGCCCATTTCAAGATTATAAACCAGCAAACGGAAAAAGGCACAAGCGGTTTTCACCACCCATACCTTTTCACCTGATCTCGCAAATTTGAAGCTTCAGTGACAGCCGCGGCAATTTCCGCAATCACCATTGCAGCCTTTTCCAGACTTATGGGACTTTCGCAGGGAACGAACTGCCAGAGCAGCAGCTGCTGCTAATATCGCTATCACAATAAGATTTCCCAATATAGCAGGCATGGTAAGAGGCCTCCCTTCTGTTTATTTTGAGGCCGCAGCCACAGAACTCAGCCTTTGCGACGGTCCTTCGCCCTGATACCCCTTGCGAACCAACAGATAGATAATGGTGGCCAGGGCAGCCAGGGCAACCACCGTCCACAGGCCAAAGCCCACCGTGCCGGTAAGCAGCCCGCCAACCTGGTAGACAATCAGGGAGATTACATAAGCAAAGCCGCACATATAGCCGATCGCGGCACAGGTCCATTTCACGTTGTTCATTTCCCGCTTGATAGCGCCCATAGCCGCGAAGCAGGGGGCGCACAGCAGGTTGAACACCATAAAGGAGTATGCGGACGCTGCGGTGAACGCCAGGGCGACATTGGCAGCCAGGTTGCCGGGGTAAAGCACCTGCATGGTGCTGACCACTTCTTCTTTGGCAATCAGCCCTGTGATGGTGGCCACAGCCGCCTGCCATGTGCCAAAGCCCAGGGGGGCAAAAATCACAGCGATTACACGGCCCACTGCGGCCAGCAGAGAGGTGTCGCTGTCCTCTACCCAGCCAAAGCCGCCGTCCGTAAATCCAAAGTTGCTTAGGAACCAAAGGATGATGGTGGATAGGAGGATGACGGTGCCAGCCCGCTTGATGAAGGACCAGCCCCGCTCCCATGTGGAACGCAGGACGTTGCTGGCAGAGGGCGCGTGATAGGAGGGCAGTTCCATAACGAAGGGGGCGGGCTCCCCGGCAAAGGCTTTGAATTTTTTCAGCATAATGCCGGAAACCACCACGGCGGCTATGCCGATAAAGTAGGCGGAGGTGGAGACCAGGGCAGAGCCGCCAAACAAAGCCCCGGCAAACAGGGCAATAATGGGCATCTTCGCCCCGCAGGGAATGAAGCCGGTAGTCATGATGGTCATTTTGCGGTCCCGGTCCTGCTCAATAGTGCGGGAGGCCATAATGCCAGGAACGCCGCAGCCAGTGGCTACCAGCATGGGAATGAAGCTTTTGCCGCTGAGTCCAAAACGGCGGAAAACGCGGTCCATGATGAAAGCGATCCGGGCCATGTAGCCCACATCCTCCAGGATAGCCAGCAGCAGGAACAGCACCAGCATCTGGGGCACAAAGCCCAGAACAGCGCCTACGCCGCCCACAATACCATCCAGAATCAGGGAGGCCAGCACCCCGCTGACCCCCATGGCCTCCAGCAGGTTTTCAGCCAAGACGGGCAGGCCGGGGACATAGGTCCCGTAGCTGGCGGGGTCAGGCTCCTCCACTGTAAGGGCCTCGGCATAGCTTTCTGCCGTTACCTCCAAGGTACTGACTTCACCGGCATCGGCGTCATAGAGGTATGCCACAGGCTCCCCGCCCTCATATGCCTCTATGATAGCGGAAGCCTCCTCAAACGCACCGGCAGCCTCGTCATAGCCATCTACATCCGAGCCAGAAAAGGGCAGGAACCAGCCATCCCCGAACAGGCCGTCGTTAGCCCAATCGGTGGCGGCAGTACCGATAGAGACGCCCCAGCCGCCCATAGCAAGGGCATACACAAGGAACATGACAGCCACGAAGATTGGCAAGGCCAGGATGCGGTTGGTAACAACCTGGTCAATTTTGTCAGAAACGGACAAGCTGTGCTTCGCGGCCTTTTTTCGCACCGCTTTGGACACCACAGTGTTGATGTAAGAGTAGCGTTGATTGGTGATGATGCTCTCCGCGTCGTCGTCCATCTCCCGCTCGCAGTCCGCAATATGTTCTTCCAGATGGGATTTCAAATCAGCAGGGAGACTCAATTCCTCCATCACCTTCTCGTCCCGTTCAAAAATTTTGATGGCGTACCAGCGCAGATATCCGTCGGCCACCCTGCCCTGAATAGACTCCTCAATATGGGCCAGGGCATGTTCTACACTGCCGGTGAACACATGGGGCAGCTCCCCAGCCTGCTTCTTCTGCGCCAGAGCCACGGCCTTTTCCGCGGCGGCCATGCCTCCCTCACCCTTGAGCGCGCTCATCTCCACCACTTCACAGCCCAAGGCATTCCCCAGCTTGGCAAGGTCAATGGCGTCGCCATTCTTCCGCACCAGGTCTATCATGTTTACCGCCACCACCACGGGCAGGCCCAGTTCAATCAATTGAGTGGTGAGGTAAAGGTTGCGCTCAATATTGGTGCCGTCCACGATATTGAGGATGGCATCTGGCTTCTCCTTTACAAGATATGACCGGGCTACTACCTCTTCAAGGGTGTATGGGGACAGGGAGTAGATGCCGGGCAGGTCCTGGATTATGGTATCCTTATGGCCCTTCAGCCGGCCCTCCTTCTTCTCTACCGTTACCCCAGGCCAGTTTCCCACATACTGGCTGGAACCGGTGAGGGCATTGAACAGGGTTGTCTTGCCGCAGTTTGGGTTGCCCGCCAACGCAATTTTGATATCCATTTGATGATCTCCTTCTGTGTATTAGTCGCATCTAACTCAAGGCGCAAATAATAGCGGCTTTCCGCCGCGCTGGCTTACTGGACTTCGACCATCTCCGCGTCGCCCTTGCGGACAGACAACTCATAGCCTCGGACGTTCAACTCCATCGGGTCCCCCAGGGGAGCCACCTTTCGCACGAAAATTTCTACCCCTTTGGTGATGCCCATGTCCATAATGCGGCGTTTCACCGGGCCTTCTCCATGGAGCCGCGCCACAACCACAGTTTCGCCCACCTTAACATCTTTCAGCGTTTTCATATCCCTCTTCCTCCTTTCTATGAAAAATAATTCTTAGACCATAATTCGATTTGCCATCGTTTTATCCAGCGCAATCCGGCTGTCCTTCACCTGCACGATAATGTTTCCTCCCATCTCGCTGACTACCGTTACATCGCTGTCCACCACAAAGCCCAGCTCTGCCAAATGCTGGCGCACTTCGTCCTTCCCGGAAATTTTATGGATGGTAATGGTCTCTCCGACCTTTGCCATTGTAAGCGGCATCATTTCTTCACCTCCTCAACAAAGCGGTTAACCGGCGCTAACCTTTGTGACGACCTCAGTTTACCACCACTAACCGCCATTGTCAAGCCCGCGTGAAGAAAAAAACACCTTTTGATTAGAAAACGCTAACTTATTGCCCGGCACAGACCCGAAGAATTGCCAGGTAGCACAAAAATTATTGGCTAACAAAGCCTTTGAGGAGGACCGATGATTGCCGGAGGGGTATGGTGGAGTGGATTTTGAGAAAGAGGTTCAAGCAGTGGTTGTGTTCGGATCCCGCTAAAAGCCGTACCCTTTGGGGAGGAAAATTGAGCGGTAGCCTAGCTTCTGCTCTGCCGCCTTGCTTGAAGCTGCCCGCGTCGGCGGCAGTGAGGAAGGTTTGCCGCCGGGGGTTATCCATGGAGAGACCTACTTTCCATGAAGCTTATACCTTGAAGTATACACGATCTAAGCTCGGTTGGTAAGGTGGATTTCCCGGTTTTGCCCTGCCCGGATTTCCCAAGACTCTGCTGCCCGGCCCAAAGCCGTGGGGCAGGCCCTTAAAGGCTTCGATTTCAGCGTCTGTGCCATTGCGCTTAATTTGTTCAATGCTCCGCTCCATGGCGCTGTAGCAGGCAATCCAGTCGCTGGGCCCATGCGGGCGTAGGTGGGCGGCTTGGCGCCCAGCACCTCCCAGTACCCGGTTACTGCGACCGGATGCGGTTATTTTGTCAAAGGCCGTGTCACTGATGACTTCCTCAATGGCAGTAACACAAAAAAGAACGACTCCGTATAAGGGGAATCGCTCTTTTGCTGCTCCATGGGACTACTTATCAAACTCTTTGGATACATCTTCCAGCAGCTTGCGGATCTCCAGATGCTCGGGGGCATATCTTCCCGCACTTGCCGCACTTCACGCAATCCTTGGCCTTGGTGCCCTTACCGGTATGGATGTTGTTATAGTAGTAATCGGCATTCCAGTTTCCGAAAGCTTTTTTGCGTTGAGTACAGAGAACAAGCCGGGGATATGGATGCCCTTGGGGCATTCCTCCATGCAGTAACGGCAGGCTGCGCAGGGGATGTGGGTGTTTGGCCGTGGAAGATTTCGGTGACCTTCCGCACGGCCTCCAACTCCACCGAGGAGAGGGGCTCTTCGAGGGTCACCTGGAGTACGGGGACGAAAAGTGGAAGAAGCTGTACGGCTTTCTTGCGATCTCTGGATACTCTAAAGATACGGTACAATGAATTTATAACGGGAACGAGTACAAATACACGGATACAGTGCCATCAGAACGCGTTCCGGTACTTTGGCGGGGATCCGGAGGAGATTCTGTACGGCAACATGAAGCAAGTGGTGACCAAGCGGATTTTGAAGCAGGAGCCCCCCACGCTGAACCGGCGTTTGAGGATTTTGCGGGGTTCTCCGGATTCAAGCCCATCCTTTGCCGGCCCTACCCGAGGCCAGACGAAGGGGAAAGCGGAGCGGACGGTGCGGTTTGTGAGAGATAATCCCATGGTGGGGATCAGGTACAGCTCCCTGGCAGATTCAAATGGACAGGCCACTACCAAGGAGATCCCCTTTGAGCGGCTGAACATGGAGGGACTGGGCGCCCTCTCCGGGAGCACATCATCGACAAAATCAACCGGATGCGGGTACAAAAAGACCGCCTCATCTCTTACGCCGGCAATCCGTACGCTGTTCCCGGAATACGTCGGCAAAGATGTGGCGGTGGGGGCCAGTATGTTAGCGGTATATTACGAGGGAAAGCAGATCAAGGACATGGTTGTCGTTCCCCAGCACGATAGAATGCTTAAGGCAACACCGCACCATTCTAAGCACCGTCTTGCTTGCAGATTTTCCGTGATAGCGCACAGCTTTCGCTGGTCAATGGTGAGATGGACGGCGCTCAATCTGTAGCCTCTCACGAAAAATCTGACTGCCCAATACGGTGCTTAGAATTGTGCGGTATTGCCTTATCTTTATTGAATTGATTTTCCTAAACCGTAGGCTTCTTGCAGTTCGGGTTTTCCGGCAATGTCCCCCATAGCCATTACACCGCCGCAAAGCACTTTTCCAATGCTTTTCCACCCTAAATGTTTTTCAAGACGGTCATACCAATAAAGAGTTTCTTCAAAGCCGTGGCCCTCGGCTGCCATAATGAGAACACTTTCCTTTTTAGGGTTTCGATCATTAGGGTCACATTCCGCAACAGCAAATAAGCGGTCAAAGGCAGTTTTTAATTGACCGCTGATCGTCCAATAGTAAAGCGGTGTTGCAAGAACAACGATGTCCGCTGCCTTGTAAACAGGATAAATTTTATCCATATCGTCTTTTTGGACACAAGGGCTATCCGGGTTTTTACCGCCGCCTAAACAGCCTTTACAACCATTTATGTTCATACCGTCAAGAAAAAACTCTGTCACGGTGTTTCCGGCTTCTTCTGCGCCTTTTCTAAATTCCGCTGTTAATGCCGCCGTATTTCCGGTTTTTCTTGGACTTCCATTGAGAATAATTATTTTTTTGCTCATAATTACCTCCTCAAATTGCATTGGCTAAATCAGCCGCTTTTTTGCAGCCTTCGGTTTTGTCTATATCGCCAACATTTAATACGCCCGGAATTAAAACCTTGCCTACCATTTTCCATTTATTCAATGCCGCCATACGCTCAATAGGAATAAGAACGCCGTCCATGACGGACATATCATCTTCTTCACAACAGGTAATCAGCGCACATTCCTTTCCGGCAATATCTTTGCCGCCGACAACCATAGAAAAAATACGGTCAATGACACCTTTAATCTGCGCCGGGATAGAATACCAGTAGACAGGCATGGTAAATACGATAACGTCCGCTTCAAGAATTGCCGGTGCAATCGTGTTGAAATCATCATCAAAAGTGCAGGCTTTTCCCGTCGAAAAACAGGTTTCACACGCCCGACATCCACCTACTTTTCTTAATGCAGCGTCAAACCTTGTGATTGTGTGCCCCTTTGCTTCGGCGGCCTTGATGAAAGCGTCTGTCATAGCAAAGCTATTCCCGTTTTCCCGGGGGCTTCCCGTTATTACAACTATTTTTTTGCTCATAAAATATGTCCTCCTAATTCTGCGAGATTGACTTTCTCTGCTTTTGATATTATAATCTTAGCAAGAATTGAAACAAAATCAAGTACGCACATATAAGTGCGATACTTACAGTAAAGTTATATACTTACTTAAAGGAGAGTATAAAATGAGTGAACACTGCATTTCCAATGAATGTCTTGAAACAACCGGTTTCAGCTATACCTTGTCATTAATCAATGGCAAATATAAAATGACTATTTTGTATACTTTAATGGAGTTCGGAGTCGTTCGTTTTAACGAAATGAAGAAATATATCAGTGGAATTTCGTATAAGACTTTAAGCTCCACCTTAAAAGAATTAGAAGCAGACCAATTAGTGTATAGAAAAGAATATCCACAAATCCCGCCAAAGGTAGAATATAGTTTAACAGAGCGCGGAAAATCCTTAATTCCTATTTTAGACGGAATGTGTGAATGGGGTGACAAAAACAGGTTATAAAATGGAATGAGAAGGATTTCATAGCCTGTTATGCACATTTCCACACTGCTTGGCTTTTGGTCTTTGGTTTTTTGTTCGCAATAGTGTGGTGCTGGCGGTCTATCCGCTGTTTTCGATTGCTTGCTTCTTTACCGTACGCGAGTGTTCCTTCAAGGGATGTCACGAAATTTTCATTCACGACCATTCACAACTTTGTAAGGAACGATCACTGCCACAAGCAAAAGGCCCGCTTTCGCCGCAATATAGCTTTGACCGTCCGGCGGGGGCAGCGGAAGCTGTCCCGTGGGTGCTGGGCAGATTGTTGGTGGGGCACGGGCGGGCATTGCCCAAAAGCCGGAACGCCCCGTTGGTTCCGCTGGTGGCTACCACCGTAGAGTAGCACGCGGGTAATGATGAAAAAAGCCCCATCCTCGTAATAGGCTGTTACATTTGGCTATTGATGAAAAAACGATATGGAACGGGTATGGAATGCCGGTGGGAAAAATGGGCTTACGAGTACAAGTATTGCAGAGGTGGAAAGACTCTTTGTAGTTTAATACGCAAAGAGTCTTTGTGTTGGTTCCATGATTATTTGGGGGAAAGATACAGCGCTATGCTGATAGTCGTGCATAAGGTTGGTAGTCCCGTCAACCAGGTCTAAAATCCAAAAGCTCTCCGCCTTCATTTCCTGCAAACCGGTTTCTTTACCAAGAAACTGAATATCCGGCGCAAGGGCAGACAGCTCCTTCTTTAAAAAATTCTGCACGGCAATATCTACCTGTGTTACATAATCCGCAAGACCTTTCTCTTTCACATGAGCGGCCGTTTCACGGTTTTTCATGAAGCTCTGCGTATTTGTTGCGGAACTGATATTTTTTTGAATACCCATATTCGTTTCCTCCATTGGCTACGACTACTGGTTATCAATCGACTCATCAAATCACTCTTTAAGATTTCATAAAGATGATAATCCCACCAAGTCGAAGCCATTTTACCCTGACGGGTGGTTCCTTCTCTCGTAAACCCATATTTTTCCAGCACCTTACAGGACCCAATATTATTCACGGTCCGTCCAAATCCGTTTAAGCTCAGTATTATCAAAACAAAATCTCACCATTGTATCCATGGCTTCTGTCGCATCCCCCTTATTTCCCCATAATCTTATGAATCGCATTAAGTTCAATTCTGAGATGAAAGCTCTTTGATGGCTTTTCTGTTTTTTCAAAAAGCAATTCTGGATTCTTATCCCCGTCTTGCCAGGGCCATTTCCCCAATATGTATGGATTGCTTTATCAGGCATCCACTCTTTCAAGGCTGGAATATCATCTGCACACATCATTCTCAATGAAAGCCTTTCGGTATGAATGATTGGTTTCTTTTCAATACAATCTGCTAATGCCATATACCTCTCCCAAAAGTTCAAAACAGTAGATCAATCAAAATCCTGTTGCAGTGCCAGTCCACAGGTAAAAGCGACATTCCATCCACAGTCCTAAAACCGTTCTAACCCCAATAGATCCTCATAAAACTTTCGTGCGACACTTATGTCCGCCACAGAAATAACCATACAAGTGAATTTCATAGTATCAGCTCCTTGGAAATTTTATGCCTTTATTTCGGCGAGACAGCGGTTTGTTTTTCTTCTTCACCATCCTTTGTCCGCCAACGTTTTAAGATTGGTAAGAATTTTTTGCAGTTCAGATATTTTCGTAACTCTAAAATTGTATTTCTTGTTTCCATTGATACAAATCTCCGCATCTATTTTATACGCAGATCGGGGAACGCACAAGCAACTTGCTGTTGCCCCCTGTCTATGAGTAAAGGCTACAATGTTTCTTTTATGATGATATGCGTTTCCAAAGATTAAAGCGGCTAAATACATCCTCTCCGGTTTCCTCATCTCGCACATCCAGCATTAACCACTTCTATCCGTTTCCGCTTTTGTGCTTTAAATACCGTCTGTACATAGCCGGAGCATAGCGGTATGAGAACTGCAAGTTCATGACTTCCTATGACCACGGGGGCGATAAAATAGCCTTTCATTGGATCGAGCGTACAAAGAAACCTTCCGCTCTTTTTGTACTTAATATTTCAGCCAGCCTGCATGGAACAACGGTTGTGTTCCATGCAGGGCTTGTCTGGTACCGTAGAGGAATGGCAGCAGATTGCCGAACCCCTGGGGGCAAAGGCCCTGGTGGGATTCATATTCCCGGATGGCAAGGAGATATAGGCAAAAAGAAAAAGCCCTGACGCCTATGCGTCCGGGCCTAAATCCATGTCTGATTTTGTCTTGCGTTTCGTTTTGCATTTTAAAGCAAAACGCCATTTTTGAGGTCAAAAAATCCATTTTACGAACGCTATCACGTTTCAGAAAAGTACGAAAAGCGGCCATATACCAGGAGTTCCCCAATATATGGCCGTTTTCGTTATGACCTTACCACGCTTAAAAGATGCCTTCAGCCTTTGAGCCAGCCTCCAGTTATTGTCTGAGCATTTAAGGCAACACCGCACAATTCGCGGCTGGCGCCTTAAGCACCGTATTGCCTTAAGCTTCACTTTATGTCTGTTCCTTCTGTCTATGAAGTCTGCATCGGCCCCCCTAAATCAGAAAAATCATGAGGAAAAACTCTTATCATCAAGCATGGACAAATACATGAACATTTGCTCCTCTTGCTTATGAATGAGTTTTAATAGGAACACTGTAATATCAAGGCTTTTCGGAGCCAGCATCCACAAAAAAATATTATTTGAGCTATCACATTACGTAGAAAGCCGTCCGGCATGAAAAAACGGGCGGCTTTTTTGCGTGGATAGCTGGGAGGGAGGCGAAAAAATAGTAACAAAGTTTTAGCGTAAGATTTGTGCAACATTCACGAAATTAAAAAAGGAGGTAACGAATGGCAGACGAAAAATTAAACGTGAGCCCGGAGGAAAATCCCCAGCCCAGCTTGTTCGATGCCGGCCCGGCGGGTGCTCCTGCCCAGGACGCTCCCACCCCGGAGCCCCCGGCCCCGGAGAACATTCCCGAGCAGGCCGCCGTGGATGCGCCCGCCCAGGATGCCCCGGCGGGTGCTCCCGGCGAGGTGAGTGTCTCCGCTGACCAGATTGAAAAGCTGATGGCGGAGCGCCGGGCGGCGGGACGTGCGGAGGTGGAAAAGAACGAGCCGCCCGAACCGGAACAGCCGCCCACCCCGGCCCCGGAGGAAAAGGCCGCCGGGGAAAAGGAGCCCGAGAAAAAGGGAAAGGCCGCCAAGGAAAAAGCGCCCGAGCCGGATAAGCCCAAGGGCAGGCGGGGCCGCAAGCCCAAGGAAGAAAAGGCGGGGCCCGGTGAACCGGGAGGGATGCGGGCCCGCCGTGGCCGCCCGGCCAAGGCTGACAAGGCGGCCACGGACAAGCCCCCGGCCCAACCTCGAGACAAAATGGAGCTGTTGACAAAGTGCCCCCAAATCGCTCGAAATATGGTATAATTAGAGCAGGGGGCAAGGAAATGCAGTTAAAATATCACATGGTAACGATAGAGGATTTGGTACCGGAAAATCATTTTCTGCGGAAATTGGAAGCGGAGCTGGATTTATCGTTTGTGTATGAGGAGACGGCTCACTTGTACAGCCGGAGGTATGGCCGTGCGCCCATTGACCCGGTAGTAATAGTAAAATACCTGTTGCTGGGTTTTTTGTACGGCATCCCCTCGGAGCGGCAGATCGAGGTACGGTGTGCGGACAGCAATGCGTTTCGTTGGTATCTTGGAATAGATTTGGATGAACGAGTGCCAGACCACAGTACGATCA
>NZ_JAWXXL010000043.1:0-25644 GCF_034334985.1 Acutalibacter intestini
TGGATGGTGGAAACCCAGGATGGTCTTTGTGCCCTTCCCTATGACTACTATCTGCTCGAGGAACTGCGCTGCGAGGGCAACAAGGGCTATGCCCTGGTGACAGTCCCCAACATTTTCATCAGCAGGGACAGCACGGTGATCGAGCTGGGCACCATTGACGATAGCAAAGAGGGGACCCCGGAGATTGGCACCACCGCCACGGTTGACGGTGAGAAGAACAGTGAGCCGCTGTCCGAAGTCACCATTGTGGACACAGTGCGCTATTCCGGCCTGACCGTGGGCAAGACCTACAAGCTGTCTGGTGTACTCATGGATAAGGAAACCGGCGAAAAACTCCTGGTGGACGGAAACGAGATTACGGCAGAAAAAGAGTTTACTCCCAAGGCTGAGAGCGGTACGGTTGAGCTGAGTTACACCTTTAACGCCAGCGCACTGGCGGGCAAATTCGTGGTGGTGTTCGAGGATTTGTACGAGGGTGAGAGCAAGGTTGCCAGCCACGCAGATATTGAGGACGAGGGCCAGACTGTCACCTTTACCGAGCCCAAAATCGGCACTACTGCCACTGCCAATGGGGAGCATACCGCCGAGCCTGTTGACGAGATTACCATCGTTGACACAGTGAAATACTCCGGACTGATTCCCGGCAAGGAGTACACGGTCAAGGGTGTGCTCATGGACAAGTCCACCAGTAAGCCTCTGACAGTAGACGGAAAAGAAATCACAGCCGGGGCCACTTTCCGGGCCAGCAAGGCCGAGGGCAGCATTGACATCCCCTTTACCTTTGCCGCGTCCGCTCTGGCGGGAAAGACCGTCGTTGTCTTTGAAACCCTGTATAGGGACAAGCTGGAGGTCTGCACCCATGCCGATATTGAGGACAAGGACCAGACTGTGACCTTCAGCGAGAAGCCGGAGATTAAGACCACGGCTACCGTAAACGGTGAGAAAAAAGTGGAACCCAAGGGAGAAATCACCATCACCGATACGGTCAGCTACACCGGCCTGACCCCTGGCAAGACCTATAAGCTGTCTGGCATACTCATGGACAAATCCAGCGGCGCGGCCCTCCTGGTGGACGGCCAGAAAGTCACCGCTGAGAAGGAGTTCACACCTGAGAACGCCAGCGGCACCGAGGAAATCCAGTTCACCTTGGACGCTTCTGCCCTGGCTGGGAAGTCCGTGGTGGTCTTTGAAACTCTCTACTTCGACAGCAAAGAGGTTGCCTCCCATACGGACATCAACGATGAGGGCCAGACCGTGGAGTTTGACGGCCCCGAAATCAAGACCAAGGCCACGGTAGACGGCGAAAAAGAGGTTGACCCTCTGGAAACCATCACTTTGACCGATACCGTTACCTACCGGAACCTGATTCCCGGCAAGACTTATCAGGTCAAGGGCGTGCTCATGGATAAGGGCACGGGCAGCAAGCTGCTGGCAGATGGCAAGGAAGTCACCGCCGAGGCCATTTTCATCCCGGAAAAGCCTACCGGCACGGTAGAAATGACCTTTACATTGCCAGCCAGCACCCTGGCTGGCAAGACCATCGTGGTATTTGAGAGCGTATACCTGAGGGCAAAGAGGTAGCGGTTCACGCTGACTTGGAGGACAAGGACCAGACCATTATCATCCGGCGCAAGGGCGGCTTGCTCATCCGCAAGACTTCCGAGGACGATTTTGTGGAGGGGATTCCCTTCATCGTGACCGGAGATGGCTATGAGGAAACCTTTGTCACGGACAAGCAGGGCCAGATTTATGTGCAGGATTTGGTCCCCGGCGAGTACACCGTCACCGAGGTGGAGAACGATGTGACCGCCAAGTACATCATCGAGGCGGGCAAGGCCGTGACAATCACCCCCAATGATGAGCCTGCTGAAATCGAGTTCCACAACAAGCTCAAGCGCGGCTCTGTCTATGTCGTTAAGACTGCCGGGGGCGCTCCCGGTGAGAACCTCTCCGGCGCGGCGTTTTCGGTTTACGCGGACGTGGATGGCAACGCCGAGTTTGACCCGGAAACCGATACCCTCTTTGGCAAGCTGGAATTTTCGGAGGATTCCTACTCCCTGTCCGGCCTGCCGGTTGGCGGCTACTTCCTCCACGAAGAAAAGGCCCCGGAGGGCTATACCGCTGACGGTGGATATTACTACTTCAAGCTGGCCGAGGACGGTGAGCGCGTGGAAGTCACCAACACCGCCGATAAAGAAGCCGGTTTCGTCAATAAGAAGCAGACCGGCTCCCTGCGGATCGTCAAGGTAGAGAAGGGTACGACCACACCGTTGGCCGGAGCTACTTTCTGTGTGAAAGATGAGAATGGCCAGGTGGTTGCCGAGGGCAAAACCGATAAAGATGGCGTGATCGTCTTTGAGAATCTGCCTTTCGGCAGCTACACCTATCAGGAGGTCTACGCCCCAGAGGGGTACAAACTGGACGATACCGAGCACAAGTTTGAGATCGGCGCAAAAATGCCTACGGTGGAAGTCACTGCCGAAAACGAGAAGATACCCACCACCCCCTCTAAGGACGTGCCCAAGACCGGCGATACCCGGCCTAGCCCCTGGCTGATTGGCGGTGCGGCCTTGCTCATGCTTGCCTGCGCTGGGCGGCTGCTCTGGTATCTGCTCAAGCACCGGCGCGCATAAGGAGAACAGTATGAAGAAACTGAATCAACTGGCCGCTGTCGTTCTGGCAGCGGCCTTTGTGTTTGCCAGCGCACTCCCGGTTGGGGCGGTAGTGGTCACAGACCTGCCCATCCCCGACCGGGTTTTCTACCGGGAAGCGCCTGGGGAGACATTCTCCGGCGAGTTTGGATTGGACAAAGAAATCACCAATGTAGAGGCGGGGGAGGACCCCGCCTTTACTCTTTCTTTCAAGGGGAATGCATTGCAATTTGATTCCCTCTATGCCTCCACCGTACAGACGGTTAAACTGATATGCGGCGAGGAAACGGTTGAGAAAAAGCTGGGTCTTGCCGTGTATGACCCGGTGGACATTACTCCGGCTAAAGGCAGTGTGACCCTGACGGTCAAGAACAGCCGCACCCTAAAGCCCATTCACAATGCTGCCTATACCTTGTATAAGGGAACGGCGGCGGTAAAATCTGGCCTGACTACGGATAAGGCCGGAAAGATCACCGTGGGCAGTCTGGACCCCGGCGAGTATGAGCTGCGGCCTGCTTCTACTCCAAAGGGTTACAAATCGGCTGCTGGCGTGAAGTTCTCCGTCACCAGCATAGTTATCTCTGGCGGCGATAAAGAGATACGCACCAGCGAGGGCAAGAAGATCGTAGCCGGGGAAAACGAGGTTTTGATTGCCGGGAAGTTCTCGCCGGACATAGAGCTGATTGCCAGCCATGAAAAGCAGATCGGCAGTGTGACCGTAACCTATGAGAATTACGGCGCTACGCTGGGCAAAAAGGGCGAGAGCAAGTCCTTTGAGTACGTCACACTGCAAGCGGCCCAGGAGGAGCTAAACCATCTTAAAAACAGCGGCGAAATATGCGGCGCGGTGCATATCTCCTACAAGCTGGCTGAGAAATCCGGGCGAAACTACACGCAGTATCTGACGGAAAAAGAACCGGACCCTACGCCAGTCCCGGCACCTCCCGTCAACCAGGGCGGGACATCCAACAATGTGACGAAACCCAAGCCCACGCCAAAGGCCACGCCTACTCCGGCCCCGACTGCTACGCCCAAGGCCACATCTACCCCAAAGCCCACGGCTGTTCCCACACCTACGTCTATCCCCGATGGGCAGCTCACCATCGCCTGTACCTCTGACAAAACAGGGCAGGCGTTCTCTTTTGAAGTCAGCGGGACAAAGGCCAAGGGCGGCAAGTTCAGCAAAAACTTTAAGACCGGCGCAGATGGAAAAATTGTCACTGCAATCCCCGCTGGAAAGTACACCGTCACGCCCAAAAGCGTGAAAGGTTTTGAACTGCCCCAGCCGCAGGCTATAGAACTGGCAGGCAGTGGGAGCGCCTATCTGACCTTTAGCTTTATAGCGAACCAGCGCGACTTGACCCTGACCGTTTTGGACGATGACAGCCAGCCGGTTCCCGGTGTGACCGTGGGGATTTTTGAACCGGGAGAGGACCCCTTGCCGGAAGTCAAAAAGGAAACGGAGAGCGGCAGTACCGACATCAGCGAAACCCTGGCCCAGCTCAAGGACCAGAAAGCCGCTGATGAAAAGTGCGCCGACCCTTACACCAAGGCCAACGTGCTTTATGTTGGCAAGACCGGCGAAGATGGGACCGCGCTTATTCAGAATGTGCCGGTCGCGGCGTTTGTGGCAGTCCCCATTGAACTGCCGGACGGGTATTCTATGGAGAAAATCGCCACAGACATTCCCTCTGGGCTTGAGAGCAAGTTCACGGTAGCTTGTAAATATGTGGCTGTTGACTTGTCTGTGTGGAGTACAGCCACCGATTCTGCTGTTCTGGGCGCTAGCTTGGCGCTGCTGGGTGAGGATAATACTGAGCTGGCAAAATGGACTTCTGAGGGAACTGCCCACCGCCTTATCCGGGTTCCCAAGGGCGAGTATGCGCTGAAAATTACCCAGGATGGGCAGAGTGATACCGTTCGTTTTGAGGTTAGTAATGAGGAATCTTTGCAGAAAATCCAGGTAAAAACCTATCTTCCCGGCGAGGTCTCAGAAGATGAGCCGCAGGGCTTTACCTTGAAGGACTATGAGAACATCCTGCCTTTTGCCGCCGCTGGCATGGTGCTGTTGGTTGGACTGATTATTGGAATTTTCATTTACCGGGATTCCCGCAAGCGCTCCGGAGGCCGCCGATGAAACGTCTGGCGGCGGCGCTGGCTGTGCTGTTGGTTCTTGGCTCCACAGTTGCCGCCTGCTGGCTGGTGAACGTCTGGCATGAATCAAAAGAACAGGAGGCAAAAATCGCAGAGATTCGCAAGATGGCCGTTAGGGGAACCGTCACGGATTTGAAAGGAGGACTGGAATCTGTGGCGAAACCCTCTGCGGCTCCACAATCCGGCGCGGAAAGTCTTGGCGAACCTATCCTGCACGATTTCGCTGTACTAAAAGAGAAGAACCCTGACTGTATAGGCTGGGTATTCATCCCCGGCACGTCCATAGATTTTCCGGTCATGCAGAACAGTGACTTTTATCTCAAGCATGATTTTGATGGCAACTACACCGACTACGGCCTGGCCTTTCTGGACGAGCGGTGCAGCCTGGACAGTTCCGATAATCTCATCATCTACGGCCACCACATGAACGATGGGAGCATGTTTTCCGGGCTGTTGAACTATGCGGATGAGGGCTATTCAGCCGCCCATCCGCAAATCATCCTGGAAACGGAACACGGAGCGGAAACCTACCAAGTGGCGGCGGTAGTTCGGGCGGCTGGAAGTTATGGGCCGGGGGAATGGAGCTTGTTCGACCAAATTAACATCAGCGCTGGTGCTTTTAACACGCTTGTGGAAAATCTAAGCGAAAGGAGGCTTTATGATACCGGGCGGGAGCTTGTCTTTGGAGACAGGCTCTTGACCCTTGTGACCTGTGAGTATTCGCAAAATAACGGAAGATTGGCGGTGATAGCTGTTAATGAGTAACTGAAAGGTCTGCGGGAAACCGCAGCCCTTTCCCATGTCCCCGGCTTAGATTGGGGATGTGGGAAAGGGTTTATTTCAAAGATAGAGGAGGAGATATGCCATAGAAATTGTTCCCATTACTTTGAAGGAGGCCAATGCCTTTGTCAGCGCATATCACCGGCACCACGGGCCGGTAGCAGGCCACAAGTTCTCTATCGGTCTATCCGGTGGTGAGAAGATAGTAGGCGTGGTAATCGTCGGCAGGCCGGTCAGCCGGTATCTGGACGATGGGTGGACCCTGGAAGTCAACCGCCTCTGCACCGACGGCTCCCGGAACGCCTGCTCCATGCTATATGCTGCGGCATGGCGGGCAGCACGGGCTATGGGGTACAAACGCCTGATTACATACATCCTGGAAAGCGAAAGCGGGGTTAGCCTGTGGGCTGCTGGCTGGAAGTGTATCGGGCAGGCAGGCGGCTTGCGCTGGACAGGGAAACGTCGCCCTACCGTTGACCTCTATCCGGCCCAAATGAAAACGCGGTATCAGCGGGAGGTGGGGCAGTGAGAGTTGGCTTGCACGACGCGGAGGCCGAACGTTTTCGGGGAAAGAAACGCTTTCCCAATTATGCGCTGATGAAAATATCCGCATGGCACAAGGCTCAGGGGGACACCGTGGAGTGGTGGGAACCCTTGGGCCTTTTTGATAGGGTATACAGCAGCAAGGTATTTGATTTTACGCCCGAAAACCCATACCTACCGCCAGACACCGTCAAGGGCGGCACAGGCTATGGCCTGTTCACAGAACTGACCCCGGAGATAGACGCAGTGTTCCCGGACTACTCCATCTATCCCAACTGCGACTATGCCATCGGCTACTTGACAAGAGGCTGTCCAAACCGGTGCCGTTGGTGCATCGTGCCCAAGAAGGAGGGCAATATCCAGCCCTACCGGGCATGGCGGGACTTGGTGCGCCCGGACACGGACAAGCTGGTGCTCATGGACAACAACATTCTGGCCTGTGAATATGGCATAGAGCAGTTAGCCGGGCTGATTGGCAGCGGGTACAAGATCGATTTGAACCAGGGCATGGACGCGCGGCTGGTCACGCCGGAGATAGCGGATATTCTGGCCCGGTTGAAATGGATAAGCTACCTTCGCCTTTCCTGCGACCAGGAGAGCCAGATTGAGCCGGTTTTGCACACCTGCGAGCTGTTAAAGGCGCGGGGGATTAAGCCATACCGGGTGTTTGTCTATCTGCTGGTAACGGCTGATTTGAGCAGCGCCTCCCGCCGGGTAGAGGCGTTAAAGGGGCTGCGGGGAATCAATCTCTACGCCCAGGCGGAGCGAAACGAAAGCCTGGGGATTCGCCCCAACAAGGCACAACTGGAATTTGCCCACAGATATGTTTACAGCGGATGCTTTCGCCGGGAAACCTGGGAGGAATACATACAGAGAAAGGGGTTGGCTTTTTGAGCAGCGATTTACAGATACGGGACAAGCAGAATCAGAAGGTGGATAGTTCGGAGCAGTACGCCATTAACGTGATGGGCGAGCGGGCTTTGCAGTCGGCTGATTATGTGATGAAAAAGAGTAAGGAGGCCGTGAAAAGGGCATTTATAGAGAAGTCCACGGCCCGGCGGTTCAAAAGAGGGCGGCAAGGGGCCTTTTCCTCTGTGCCCCAAGAGGCGGAGCAAAGGAGTGGGCCAGAAACGCCTCCCCCTTTACCTACCCCGGAGCATGGGGACAATCCTCCCAAAAGCGCAGATGCGCAAATCCCGGTTGAGCCTCCCTGTCAGCCTGCCGCAGAGAATCGGGGTGAGAAAACCTCTGAGCCCTGTGGGGACTACACAAAACCGGCCCCGGCTATTTCCGGGCCGGAAACCTCTGAGGAACCGCCCCTTCCCTTGCACAAGCCCGCTACAAATCCTAGCCCCACTGCTGCCCCGGCATCCGCACAAATACAGGGCCGCAATCCCCAACCCAAACATACCAGCCACCAGAACGCCCCTAAGAATGTACCACCGGCAAAAGCCGCCACTCACCCAGTGTCAGAAGAACCTCCCCATATGCGGGCCACTGATAGCAGTTTGCGATTGAGTGAGGAGCATTCCCTTAACACTTGGCAAAAAAACTCTGTCACCAATGGGTTACAGAATCAAGGGGCGGCAATCCATACCGCTGAAACTTCCAGCGCGGCCGTACAGACCTTCCAGGCTGCGGGGCAGTCGGCTGGCAGTGCCGGAGCCAATGCCGCCGCGCCGGGGGTGGGGACCGCGATTCAAGCCACAGAGAAAGCAGTGGAAAAAATCAAGGACACCATAGAAAACATAGCCGCCAGCGTTCCCCGCAGTTCATCATCCTGGGGAGCGCTGACGGCACTTATTCTTATGCCCTTACTGGTGATCGCCGCCATTGCCGGAGCGTTCCGGGGCGGCGGTTCCGCTAAAAATGTAAATCTTTCGGCAGACGTGATTGCTCTCATGCCCCAAATCAGCGCGGCTTGTCAGACACACGGCATCCCAGAGTATGCCCCTCTCGTTGCGGCAGTTATCATGCAGGAATCCGGGGGCCGGGTGGACGATGCGGGCGGGGACGTGATGCAGTGCGCGGAGGGGATGGGGTTGCCTGTAGGTACGCCGGTAAGCGTGGAGGAATCCATAAACTTCGGTACAGGCATTATCGCCCGGAATCTCCGGGAGGCCGGGGCCACCGGGCCTACGGATATTCCAGCAATCAGTCTGGCCTTGCAGGGCTATAACTTCGGCAACGGCTACATATCCTGGGCGCTGGCAAGAGGCGGCTACTCCAAAGATAACGCCCGGGAGTTCTCAGAAATGCAAGCAGCCGCCCACGGCTGGGGCGGTTACGGCGATATTGACTATGTAGACCATGTGCTGAGATATTATCAGGTATCGGTGGGTAGTATGGGCGATGCCAGCGCCATTGCTGGCGGGCGGTTTGCCTATCCTCTCCCCGGTCACCCCTGGGACACCTACCCCGGTCACAATGGCATTGACATTTCCTTTGCAAACTGCTACGGTGAGCCGGTCTATGCGGTAGCCGCTGGGAGTGTGCGCTATACCCAAGATGGATGGACCCCCGCTCATGGGGTGGGCGGTATGTGGTCCTTTGGCAACAGTGTATTTATTGAGCATGGGGACGGATGGATTTCCGCATACGGACATTTATCGGCTTTGGCGGTGTCAAGCGGGGAAACTGTCACCCAGGGCCAACTTATAGGCTATATCGGCAGTACTGGCAACTCTACCGGGCCTCATTTGCATTTGGCGCTTTATCATAATGGGGACGCAGGTATTGGCGGTCGGAACTTTGCGGAGTTGGCTTGGCCGCAGTAGCAGGTAATAAAAAGAAATTACAGTATTGGGAGTTGTTACTGAACAATTTAACTATACCACATCAATATAGATAAATATAGGCGGCTATGGCCGAATCACATCTTGACAAATAGATTCCATCGCTTTTATATCCATATCAATAAGATCCGAAAACAGTGACTTAATTCTGAGTAGTATTGCGTACTCGCTGGTCATGTTATATTTCAGAACCATCCCGCGTAATTGATAATAGAGTTTCGCTAGAGTCTTATAGTTTTGTATATGAAGTGATGAATTACGAATTAACCCGCATTTTCTTAGGGTGTTGATCCGCTTAATCATAAGGGATTTGTGCTCATAAAACAAGTGATAGCACCGACGATCCAATTTGGGTAATTCACCGATACGATTAAGTTCATATTTAAGGGAAGAAATTCCCGTATAAAAAGTGCGATGAAACGCAAATAACGTAGGGTACTCAGAGTTTAAGTAGTCCTCCATGCTATTGTATATCATTTGGGGATTGATTCGCAAATAATCGTCCCCAAGCGGTTTGTAAGTGTATAGTTCAATATGAGTATGCCAATAAGCATCCGGGACTACCCAATAAGCCTTTTCCATATCTTCGTACCGCACAAAAAAAGTTTGATATTGTCCATCCATAACATTGTTAACGCAGTAAAATATGCTTCTATCTGTATTATATCCATAAATAAATATCTCATGATAGACAGAAGGGGTATCATACCAATATTTGTTTTGAACATTAATATGGTACAAGTCAACATAGCAATATATATATTTATTGCTAGATAGCATAAATTCAAACATAGATATAATATCTCCATACCATATTGAATTTATAAGATCTCTATCAAGTTGTTCATGTTGAATAAACGGGCAGAATTTCTGTAAAATATGCGTTCCCATATAATGAAACACATCATATTCTGTCTCATAATGAAATTGAATGAAATTATTAGCTAGCCACTCCTCAGAATCAGAAGTGTTTCTTGCTATTGCGCAGATGGAAGCGTTTGAGCAATAAGAAGTGACATCTTGAATCTTAAAAGGGAGTATTACCTCAGACATAGTTTTTACCCTCCATAGCTAAGGTACTGATAGAAGAACGAAATGCAAATTTTACAAAACTAATGGGATATACGCGTATTTGAAGATGCCATATATTGTACTTGGTTGGAAGCAATTTAGAGTTTTACCCATCCCTAAAGGTACTGAAACAGAAAGTGTCGTTACGACAAATACCAATCCTATCTCTATAGTGTACCCTAGCGGCTCATCCACTGATATAAGATAGATATTCCGGTCGGGAAAATTGGGATGCAAGTCACTGGCTAAAATATCAAATTGTTGATACGTTGCCCCTCTAATATAACAATATCTCAAATGCCACTGGCATAAAGTCTATAATCATTGTTGCTCGGACACGTAAAAAAACGAAAATACTGTCTTTGTGACCAGAAGCTGCCGCTTTTGGAGCCGAAAGGCCAAGTCTAAGACTAGTCTGACTTGATGTGCCCTTGAAATCATATCTGGTCAAAAAAACATGATATCTTCTTTTATCAGAAAGCCCCGAAGTACTTTATGAATATCTTGAAATGTTTCCGGGCCAAGGCATCGGCCTAATGCATTGGCATTTATAAAACTTTTACTCTTGATTAATGTGGCCAAGACCGGAAAGAATATATGAGCATTTGTAACGTTATAAGAAATCCACTATATATAGAACTGGGCTTGCATATCAAACAAGTCCTTATACTTCCCGTTGCAATCCATCAGCTCATTATGAGTACCATATTCAATAATTTGACCATCCTCAAAAAAAGCGATATGATCACAAAATTTAGAACTTGACATTCTGTGAGAAATGAAAACGGTTGTTTTTCCTTTTGTCAAATCAGAAAACTTCCGATAAATCTCATATTCAGCTCTAGGATCAAGCGCTGCTGTTGGTTCGTCAAGAACCATAATCGGTGAATCTTTATAAACTGCCCTAGCTAATGAAATCTTTTGTCCTTCACCGCCAGATGGCTCAAAACCCTCTTCAGAGAATGTGCGGTAAACATATGTGTTTACTCCGTCTGGCAATTTTCTCACTTTTTCTCCCAATCCACTGTCCTCTAAAAGCTTTGCGATATAGGAATCCTCAACATCACTTGAGTGTTGGAACGAAACATTTTCTTTTAATGTAAATGCTAATAATTTGTAGTCTTGGAACACAGAGCAAATCAGCCCCATATACGAATCGTAATTTATATCTTGTATATTCATTCCGTTCAAAGTTATTTTCCCCTGTGTTGGATCATATAGGCGACAAAGCAATTTCACAAAAGTTGTTTTTCCTGCTCCATTTTCTCCAACAATGGATAGTTTTTCACCATACTTTAATTTCAAAGAAATATGAGATAAGGCATTAACTTTTTGCCCAGGATAGCAAAAAGAAACATCACAGAATTCAATTTCATATGGTCCTTCCGGGAGAGGCAAGTTTTTTCCCTGGTACATTGTCTGCGGTACGTTTAGATAGTCGGTTAGGGCATCATAATATCCGCTAAACTGTCTAATGTCCAATACGCTTTCCATTAAACTTTTCATTGCGTTGGAAAAGTTCATCATTGCATTCACATACATCGTAAAATCGCCAATACCTATTGTTGATTTAATGACGCAGTAAGCTAAATAGATATAGGTAATTCCTTTCAAGATAAAGTTCAATAACACGGAGATGTATTGAGCGCGATTAAGCAACTTGGTTTGCTTTTTATAGAACGCTTCCGATTCTAGCAAATGATGGTTTACTTTAGCTACAAGCCAATCTTTTAGGTTATAAATTCTTATTTCCTTTCCAAAAGCAAAATTCTCGATTAAGTCCAGGAAGTAACTCGTTTTTCGCTCAATAGGCGCTTTGTTTATGTCCCATTGGATATTTTGCTTTCTTATGCCAGATTCGTACCAAGCATCCAACAGAATGAGTAATATGAACAAGGCCACAATCCACCAGTTCAATGTAAGTATTACAGCAATGATTCCCACGAAAGTAAATGCTTTGCCCAAAATATTAAACGAATTTTTTAAGACAACAGCAAAACCTTGGCCATTTGCGTACAAGAATTTTTCTGCTTTTGCCTTAGTATCCAGGAATTTAGGGTCTTCAAGGCGCTGAAAGTCACTTTTAGAGAGCGTGTCGGCCATCATAGTTTGAAACTTCGTAAAAATGCTTCCCTGCAGCAAAAATATCCTTCCCTCCAAAAAACTTGCTAGCATGGATGCCATTAAATTTAACATGATCATGCCTGTTATCAAATACAAGACGTTCTGGATATTATCTCCACGAAGTATTTCGTCAATAATATATTTAGGAAACACTATGTCGATTATGGGGATAAGGGCTGTCAATACCTGTAGGACAATTTGATAGGGGATATATTTCTTTTCATATTTCCAGGCATATTTAAGTAAGAAAAATATTCCTTTAAACATTTTCTTTCACCTCTTATTGGAGTTCTTTGCTCCTACTTTCCCAATCTGGTATAGATTTGGGGTGAGAGACAAATTTTGACTGAATTGTTTTAGTGTTCGGCATCAGCAGGGGAGTAATCCCCGCATTCTCTGGCATCAATATAGTTGTTATCCCCCCCTTAATGATTGTTGAAATTGGCCCGACTTCCGCGCCACTGTGTTTGAAGAAAAGATGGTCAAAACCTCCCCTCAGTTGCAAACGTTTAAAAAACAAAGCAAAACTTTCAAGTTGCCGACATTGTAGTAGAGCACCTGTCACATATTTTGCCTTTAAGAAGTCTGCCATCTTACCGGATTCAACCAGAACATTCTTAATATATTTCTCTGTTAAGGGACATAAATCATATAGGTAGTACCATCCGTCTGATAGAATGTAATTAAAAACATGACCGGAGCCATTCGGCCTTGAGAAAGAGATATATCCAACATCCTGATACTTTTCAAAAAGCAAATATCGTAACCATGCTGCATCGGATGCGCAACAACCACAATTTGTTAAGATAGCATAATATCCAGGTTTGTGATGTTCCCATTCGATATTATTTTCCTCTATAACAACAATATCCAGTAAATCATGGAAGTTGCAGGCAACAAATAATTGAACAGCATCATATAGAGTGTTAATATATGCTCTTTTTTGTTGCGGGGTACACATTGATATATCTCTTATATCTTGAACGCTGTGTTGTGGCGAACCTATTGTGTTTACTGGAACCCAGTACAAATCTTTAGATATCTGAATTTGGAAGTGTCCTGAGTGGAGTAAAAAGCCTAAATCATATTTACTCATGTTGAATCTCCAGTAAAAAATTTAATACAAGTATTTACAAGTTTCTCTTCGTACTCTTGCTCACCTACTATAATGACCGGTATTTTGAAAGTGCTTTCAAGGTTTTGTACAACTTTTTCCACTGACTCATTACTCGCCTTGGATTTCTTATTGCGAATAATTCCCCATCCGTTTGAATATGTAAAAGGATAAACGCCCAAAGCTATCACTCTGCAATTACAGAGACCTTGAATTCCATAGATAAATCTAGAGATCATTTTGATATCATCATCTAAATTTACACATAAAATAATAGCATCGGGATTTGCACCAAGAATATATCCAACTTGAGATAAAGGAATCTGTCCTGTATTATAGAATGCTCTTGGTAATATGTTTGATTGAGAGCCGACAATAATTATGTCTGGGTTTTTTTCATCTATTTTATGCATCAACATATTAGTTTGAACTAAAATATCTTGCACATTACTTTCAATAATGCCATTATAACCTAATGGGAAAACTTCATCAATCCCCCAAAGCTGTGCTGTAGGTTCAGAGCCAAGTTGTCCAACTATATATTGTCTTTCCGTTAGCTTTTTCCGTAGTTGAAGCTGTAAGGTGAATTTCCCTTGGCGTTTTGATGTTCCCGCTACACAAAGAACTGGTGACCGCATTTGATATAACTTACCAAAGTAATTCGAAACGGGAATTACATTATGATTTGGGCAATACAATGAAAGACATTTGGCCTCATATAGAGGTAAAAATTCGTTTAAGTATAAATCGTCAAACGCAAACACGTTAAGCCCTTTTTCCAAGCATTTATTAAGTACATCACGCTTAATTGCTTTTCCAGACACACCCTCTGTTTCAGAGATATGCCCAAGGATGAGTGTATCAATTGCTTTTGAGTTAATATCATCAATATTCTTAATATTAAAACAGCTTTCTACATCATATAACCCTTTTACAGGAAGTCCTATGTGTCCTGAATATTTTGTGTCGAAGATTTCAACTATATTGAAGTCCAATAATTCTCTAAATGAAATCAAGCTTGTCATCTCTTTGTTGTAAGGGAAAAGAGATGCACTGGAAATCTGAAATGGCTTTCTGGTGGTATTTTTGCTCTTTTGAGAAAAATATATATGTTTTGCATTACGGCGTATGAAATCTAAAGCCTGCTCTTGCGATGGGCCATTAGTAAAATGGGACGCAATAGAGGCAGTAACATAAGGCGCAGCAAAACTATTTCCCTGACTTATCGTATAGGGCGGTTCCACCCAAGCCAATCTTTGGACTCCGCCTTTTCCTCTAATATTAATCGGGCTGTCTTCAACGATAACGAAATCCTCCGCGTGGGTGCACCTAGGTGAAGTATCAACACCTATAACAAATGGATACGCAGCGGGATATGAGATTGCACCAGCGTTATCAAAAGCTGAAACAATTAACGTACCTTGGTGGCTTATCTTATAACACAGATCCTCCAATTCAGTATTTGGGGTACGTATACCCAAACTCATATTGACTATATCATACCCGCCATCGTCCATGATATATTTTAAAGCAGAAATTACTTTCTTTGTTAAGATTTGTGGCTCTTTATGGAATATATCGAAATTGTGGATTTTAATATTCGGAGAAGTATGTTGTGCGATTATTGCGCATACAGCTGTTCCATGGGGATTACTTGGTTTTTGCACGATCTCTGTTCTATTCATCCATGTCGTACCGCTTTCTTGATATATAACAGGAAGGTGCTTCTGAAAAATTGGATGTTGAATCCAAGCTCTACTATCCAACACTGCGATTCTCATATGAACGACCTCAACTTTCTGACCTAAGAGAAATATATCCATAATAGATATACTGTTATAAAAATAGTCACGCAAGGAACAGTAAGCGTTATTGCTACCGCTTTAACGCTTACTGTTCCTGCATTGTGTACTTACCAATCCAGACCGCAACCATTACCACACGAGTTGCCGCCTGTTGCCTCCCCGTACAAATCCAGCCAATTGTCATTAGCTGTAGAATCCACAGGCTTATTCAGAGTCTCTTTCATGATATTCACCTCCATTCTATTGATTATGTACATCGTGATATGGATTCGGGATATCAAACTAACAGTATCTATGTACCTCAAACTCATTTCACCATGCCATATAATTTCATTCAACTATTTAGTGGAAGAAAGGGTATTAACCATTTCCACAAGATCGCTAAATGATATCAATCTATCTGGCTGAAAATATTCATCCGGAATTTCAATTTTGAACTCCTGCTCAATTTCAATAATCATAGCCACAAATAAAAGAGAGTCCTCAATAATATCGGATAGCAGGAAATTGGATTCAGCATCACACAATATACCAAGATGATTTAAGCACTCAATGATCCGACTTCTTTCCGTCATTATGCTTTACCTCCAAGGGGGAATTATTTCAAACACATCACATTGGTCAAGCAACTCCATAATATATGTAATCGAGCCGGGCTCATATCCACAACGAGGTTTTTCGGGGGAAGTAAATTTTTTTGCTGGACACATAATGCTCATACAGGATGGCGCAAAGCTGCATCCCCCACATTTCTCAACCTCCTTGAACGAATTCACCCACTCTTGGAGTCTGTCCTCGTCCAGTTTCATTTCTCCGGATTTGGATAGATTTCCAATGTGATTTCTTTCATCGTCCAAAAGCATTGTGCATTTACATACGGTCCCGTCCGCACGTATAACATATTGGTTCCTTTTTGCAGCAGCACAAATTTGATTTTCAAGTAAATTGCAATAGGCATTATAATTCAAAGGAGCTCGGTGTTCAATTATTGGATTGTATAATTCAAATAAACTATCTAATAGAGATGATGATAATGAGAAGTGTTCATCCATCTTCCAATTTCCAACAGGTCTGAAGTAAAAGCCAAACTTGCAATCATTGGCAAACAACTCAGCTAATTTATCCAAATACTTATCCATCGTTGACAAAGTATCTTTAGTTACATTTGTCCTAACTGAAATATAAATTGAATGAGAAGACTTGACCTTATCCCTTATCGCCAAAAGATTTGAAATCACTTTATCATATGACCCTATGCCTTTTACCTTATCGTGTGTTTCTTTGGGGCCATCGAGTGTCACTTGGATACCAGTGATACGATATTTTTGTAACATCGCAAAAGTGTCGAGGTCTAACAAAGTGCCATTCGTAGTTATTGATGCCGAAAAAGGCTTTCTCGCCTGGTGGCATAAATCCAACATTCTTTGTGAAAGAGAAGCGATAACATCTTTTGCAAGAAGGGGTTCGCCTCCAAACCATGATACACTAAGTTCAGTATAGTTTCGCAGATTTTTTCTTAGCCAGTTCATCAATGCGTCTTGTGTTTCTTGAGACATGGTCCCATGCTTGAAATCCTCATAACAGTATGGGCACCGCAAGTTGCATTGTTCTGTGGGCAAAATGCACAACTCCAGCTTAGGGGAATATATGTATTCATTTCGCCATGCCCCAATATGTTGCATTTCATCACATGCCTGGTTCACAATGACACCAGCATCTTTTAAAAACGGTATGAGCGGATGGTCTGGATACTTATTAGGATATTCTATCAAATCAGATATCTCTTCTATATCTTTCATTGATTTTAAGTACCTTTTTGTTTTTGTGTTAAAGATGAGAATTCTTCTCACATTTTTATTGACGACATTAAAAGCGGATTTTTTATACATGCAAACTTTCCTTTCTAGCGAACATACCTGAAAGTGTTTGGAAACCAAATTCGACACTTGGAAATATCGGTAAAAAATCATAGCTATTCTGAACCCAACATATGTGGGTTACATTGCCATTATAATCATACCCGAATGTTATGTAATCCACATAGTTCTTTCCTTTGTACTTCACCTTTTCTACTCATTCCCATATGCTATTTCTCAGTATCCAATCTTCCTTAGAAATCAATAATTGTGTTCTGAGACTATATTGCTGAAATGTCTTTCTGTGAGTTTATTATATCACACATTTTTGCCCATAACAAAATTTTGTCCAAGCCGTATCAAAGTTTGTCTAAAAAATTCAGGAGCAGCACTCTGCTCCTGAAAAGATTTCATTTAGACGAACTTATAGACCATTTAGACATACATAGTGAAAAAAGAAAAACTATGGTATACTGTCTTTAGTAAGAGAATTTCGAACCTCCTGGTAATGAATCAAGGTTTCAAGTACGAACTTCTGCTCGGGTTCCGTCATTTGCTCCACAATAGAGACTATTTCCCGCACAATCAGGCTCTCTGAGGGTTGGACAGCATATGAAGGAAATAACTCAGTTATAATGGCGTTCAGTGCAGTAGAAAGAGATTCGATATTCTTCGCAGTAGGGCGAAGTGCATCATTTTCCCATCTGGAGATACAAGACGGGGATACTCCGCACCGTTCCACAAGTTGCTCCTGCGTAAGTTTTCTGATTTTCCTCAATTCACGAATCTTTCGGCCTACTGAATCCATATGCTGCCCTCCTTTCAGTACTATTCTACCAAAAAGGAACTTGAAACTCCATTGCACAAACGCCTAGACGCTTTACAAATACGCAAGTTTCTTCTATAATAGCTCTAGCTGCCAAATCAAGGAGGAATTTGCATATATGACTATGAGAAACAATTTGACTGAATTTGTAACCAAGTGTATTGCTCTTAGGAATGACAATCTTCTTCCAATAGGAACCTCAGATTTATTCCAGTTGTTTCTATCTTGTGACTGTGACTTATATGAAATTCTTTATCTATTTTCGCGAATCAAAGAATATACGGAGGATGATTTAAAGGCGCTCCTCTCTGTTATGCCGCCATCACAACCAATACCAGCCCTATCTCTAAATACAATCCATGCGATGATTCCTCGATGGACCGCGACAAAGTACCACACCGCTCCCATCCAAGAAGTCCTGGAGGACATAAGGGAAAAGATTCTCACCCGTCATATTGGGGTATATGCATATCATAGCAACTTGAACCCCCGGAACCCGAAATCTCCAGACGATCCATATATGCTGCTAGTCTCAGAGGAACAGAGTTTTTTCCTGGATATTAACCGCAGGCGTTCATTTAAGTACACATACGCAGATTTCAAATCAGACTAAGGGGGAAATTGCAAATGTATCATGTGGCAATTTGTGACGATGAGGTTGTCTTTATTGACAAAATCAGCGAACTTCTACAGAAGTATGCCAAAAAGAAGAAATTTAACTTCCAGCTTCATACTTTTTCTGACCCATCCGCATTGCAGGATGAGATCATAGATGGCTCTGTCTACGACATTTATTTTTTGGATGTGGAGATGCCGGGCTTAGATGGCTTTTCCCTTGCGAAGCAGATCAAGACTTCTCACCCTCTTGTACCCATTTTATTCCTGACTTCTCATATCGAAATGTCAAGGGAAGGATATAAGGTCGATGCGCTGCGGTATGTGTCTAAGCTCAGTTTGAATGAGGAACTAATAGAGGCTCTGGACGCGGCGCTGGCCGAAGCTGAAAAAGCAGAAAAGAATTTCCTCACCGTTACATACTACCACGATATTGTGCGAATTCCATATGACGAAATTCTGTATGTGCAGAGGGTAATGCGCTATTTGGAAATCCATACGTCCCGTCAAGGAATTGTGAATACCGGGCGTGGCATAAAAGAAATATTCAAAAAAATAGGGGATGAGAGATTCGTTTTTATAAGCCGCAGTTGCTTTGTCAATCTGGATCATGTCCAGCAGCTTTCCCAAGCTTTCATAGAAATGGATACCGATGAGTCACTCCCCATTAGCCGAAAAATGCTGCCTGGAGTCAAATCTACAATTCTTCAAGTCTGGGGTGAAGAACCATGATGTGGGCTTATGACCTTATGGAATTAGCAGCGACTGTCTGCGAAGGAGCGGTTATACTGTGCGCTGTTACGCATATATCATGTGAGCTACATCATGGGCAAAAGCATAAGGCCCTTATTTGTATGTTTACTATTATATATACCGCAATTATTGCTATTTTGAACTCCGTTCAAGCTTTCTCGTTTGTCACAATAGGCATCGGTTTCACGTTCATTGTACTATCAAGCCGCTTTGTCTCAAAAGAATCCTGGTTACTTCGCTCTACGGCAACAGTAATTAGTGTCCTGGTTGTTAATTCGGTCGATTATATTTGCTTATTTATCTTCTGTATGATAACAGAATCCCCTGTTACTGATACATACTCTTTTCAGGCACTGTTAAATCCGTGTCCATTGCGAACCCTATACTTAGCGGTGAATAAGGGGGTAGATATACTGCTATTGGTACTTTTATGGCACTTTCTACCTAGTCTTCAAAAACTCCGCTATAAGCAAAGACTTTTGCTTTTTTGTACGAGTCTTTCCGTATATGCTGTCATGACAGCGTTAATTGCCCTGATTATGAGCCACTCTTTGCTGGCTATGCAGAACGCTATCATGTTTTCCTGCATCTTCTCGTGTCTGTGTATCTTTGCTGTAATTGCACTGCTACTTATCAATGGCAATTATCAGGATGAAAAACAGAGGGCAGAACTTCTTCGCAACACAAATCAACTAATTGTCCAGAACTACCAAGCACTATACGAAAATCGAAAGGAAATCGCACGGCGGATTCACGACTTTAATCATCATATCAAGGCCCTGGAAGTTTTAGCGAGTCAAGAACAAGCGGATAAGACCGCCCAATACACCCGCTCTCTCCTAAAAACATCATATGCAGAAAAGAATTTCTGCAAAAGCGGAAACAACATCATCGACGCTATTATCAACTGCAAGGCCGCTGAAGCAGAGGACCTGTCCATTCCTTTTCAGTATTCGATGGATATCTCTCAACCAATCGAAATCGACCCTGTTGATATTTGCGCTGTTTTGTCCAATCAAATTGACAATGCTTTTGAGGCGAGCCAGCGGGTGCATAATTCAGCTAAAAGAAATGTCAGCGTTAAGATATGGGTTAAGAATGACAGCACCCTCTTTTTCCGTGTGGAGAACTATGTGGACATAGATCCGCTTGTATCTAACCCAAATTTGCACACCACCAAAGCAGACTCCCAAGAACTCCACGGGCTTGGCCTACAAAACATAGCTGACACAGCAAAAAAATATGGCGGCGCTCTGCGCAGTTTCTACCAGGACCATTACTTTGTTTCAACTGTTTTCGTGTGCTTGAACTCCTTTTAGACAAACTTTGATACCTCTTAGACAAAAATCTGTTTTTTTAATTCCTTTTCTGCTATAATAGCCTTATGAAAAGGAGGGACTCGTTATGCTAAACGCTTGTGCTACCGCATTAACAGAAAAACTTCTGTGCAGATCCCCAATGGTCCGAGTCCGTAGAGCAGTTTATATTTATGGATTTGAAATAACTATTTCATCCTTGGCAGTAATGCTCTCCGTGTTCATTCTGTCATGCTTGTGTGGCGCGGTGTATACTTCTTTCACCTTTAGCCTTATATTCGTGAGTATCCGGCTTTTTTCTGGTGGTTACCACGCCAAGACATATGGACGTTGTTTTATCCTCAGTAATGTAGTGTACTTGATTTGTTTCGATGCTGCCCGATTGATTCAAACACTTAGAATAGAGTTTCTTTGCCCATTTTTGGTACTTTCATCTATGGCAGTTGTTTTTATGCTAACGCCCATAAAGAACAAAAATCATCCGATGTCTGATGTTTCATATCGAAAAAACAGAAACATTTCTTGGCAAATCACTGCGTGTGAGGGACTATGCATATTGATAGCATACTTTCTCTCGTTCATGCCACACATAGTCTGTATGTGCTCAACCACAATGACGGCAGTGGCCGTTTTGATGGTAATACCTAAAATCCAGGAAAGGAGAAAGGACGTATGATGTCTGTATGGTCTATTATTGCTAAGTTCATTGAGAGCATTGCGAGTTTCGGGGCAGGCGTGGCCTCTCTCGGGTACGGCTATGAGCCTAAAGTCCCCGAAGAGATCCAGAAGTAACCCCTAAGAAATAGCCGGTCAGGAGACATGCCTGGCTGGCTTTTCTTTATTAGATTAATCCCTATGTATCATAACGCTGCCTCTTTCGCCGCAGAAGGCTTTCCTGTCGGCGCAGAGGTATGCCTAAAAACACTTTACCGTGAAAAGAGATATGATTTTTTCATATCTCTTTTATTTTTTTGCGATTTTTTCGCATTTAGGAGCACTAAAGAGCCATTTTAAGCAAGCTCATTGGCTTTTTGGCCCACGTGCACCACCTCCAGGATTTGATTTTCAACAAATTCAAATCCTGGAGGAATCAAAATGGACAAACAGAAAAAGTGGTACATAACCGTTGGAAAAGAGAAGATTGAGGTATCAGAGGAAGTATATCGTGCCTACTGGCACTACACTGAGAAGGAGAAATACTTCATGGGTAAGCTCAAGCAGGGGGGATTCGTAAGTAGCCAAGAGGAAGAAACGGCCAAGTTCATATCCAGCCGTGAGGATTCTTTAGAGCGGCTAAGTGAGCACGGTATTCAGTTTGAGGATACTTCAACACCCTCTCCCGATGATGTCGTTATAAAAGATGACCTGTTCTTTCTTTTGAACCAGGCCCTCAGCAAGTTATCAGAAGAAGAAATGCACTTGATTCGGGAATTGTTCTACTATGAAAAGACAGAACGCGAGGTCTGCGAAGCCCTACACTATGCAATAACTTCCCTTCACAAAAAGAAAGTGCAGATACTAAAAAAGTTAAAGAAGGAGATGGAGAAAAAATAATTTTCAAAAATGGGGACCAAAGCGTAGGTTGGACCCTAAAGGATATGGCGGGGTATAAATATTTTTCGCCACCATGTACCTTGAAAACCTCATAGCAGCACCCAAACACCGCCCCACTGCAGTACAGTCCAGACGCCAAGACTGCCTGCGGTACTGATAGATACCGTAAAGAACGACCTCAAAGGCACGAGCGCCCCCTGGCTGTTGACCAGCCCTGGCAAAGCTAAAAGCGTAGTGGAGCAACCGCAAATCCCGTACCGCAGGGTCAAAGGGGGATATGAAAGTATCGCGCATCGTGCCAACGATGGTTTTCGTGCTGCACCCTATATCATGGGACACCACATATAGAAAGGATGAGCGCCTTTGCTTGTGCCTATTTGTGAAATAAAGATCAATCCTGGCAGACGCAAGGTAGAAGCCAAGGATGTACAAGACCTGGCAAAGAGTATTTCACAGGTTGGGCTTCTCAACCCGATTACAGTTACGCCAGACCACACCCTTATTGCAGGAAATCACCGCCTGGAGGCGGCAAAACTGCTGGAATGGACGGAGATAGAGTGTACTGTCTGCGATGTCAGCGGCCTGCTGGTCGAACTTGCTGAGATAGACGAGAATTTTGTGCGCGTGAATCTTTCACCTATTGAGTTTGGAGATTTACTGCTCCGGCGCAAGGAGATATACGAAGCATTACATCCAGAAGCGAAACATGGCGGGGACAGAAAAAGCGGGGAAATCAAGACTGCAAAATGCAAACTTGATCCAGCCAGGTCATTTGTCAAAGATACTGCCGAAAAACTCGGAGTTAATCCAAGCACCGTCCACCGTGAACTTCAGACCGCCAAGAATCTCACACCAGAAGCCAAAGAGATAATCCGAGGGTCTAATGCGGACATTACCAAAACAGACGCTCTAAAGCTGTCCCGCCTTGCACCTGACCAGCAGGAACAAGCCGCCACACAGTTAGCCACCGGCGAAATCCACTCCATGAACGAATACCAGAAACCCTACTCCATTGGCGGCAAGCAGTTTTCTTCCTTAGAGGAATCCATAGCCGACCTCAAGAATCCCAACAAGGATGCCAGCTACACCCCCGGCACCTTGCTTGCCGACATGGACGGGTTGATAGACCGTTTCCACCGGGACTTCGCCTGGTACGATATGTCCCAATGCACGGTTGTGTTCCCGAAAATCAACCGGGAACAGCTTGATTACATCACGAAAAGATTTGCGACCATTACCTCTGTGATTGAGGAAATGCTGCAAAAGATAGAGAGGAGCATCAATTATTGAAGAAACGTAATTTTCATAAAGGAGCCAACCCGGAGATGGTGCGGTATGCAAACCCCGGCATTGCCCGTGAGATGTCCACCGCCAATCTCAACTCCGGCCAGCCCTATCAGCGCCCGGTAAAGCCCAGCGACGTGAACGCCCTAATCAGGCGTTGGGACCCGGCCTATTTATCGCCTATCGAGGTCAGTTTCCGGGACGGCAGCTACAATGTTATAAACGGCCAACACCGCATTGAGGCCATGCGTAAGATGAACGGCGGGGCTGATGTGATAGTCCCATGCCTGATTTATACCGGCTTGAGCTATGAGCAGGAAGCCGCCATGTACTATCTGCTGGACAAGTCTACCGGCCATTTGAAATTAGCCAGCTCCATCAAAGCACTGCTAGAATCCGGCACCGACCCCAGCATTATTGACATTAAGCAGCGCATTGAGCGGGCCGGGTTCACCTGGGCGCTGGACAAGCCCACAGGCGCAAGCTATGAGATTAAGCCGGTCCGGGCAATCATTAACGCCTATCACCTACTGGGCGCTCCTGCCTTTTCCCGTATGCTGGGCCTCATGGCAGGGGCATGGCACGGAACGCAAATGTCGCCGGCTGGCTACAATCGACCCGGCGGTTATCATCCAGATGGCCCGTGTGGACACGCCGCCACTGCGCTATGCCCGTCTGATACGCAGAAAATATAACGAACAGGGTGCAAAAATGCTGCCTGACCGGTTCAAAAAGTAAAGGAGGCCGCTATGAACGAACAAATATCAAGTGCCGAGTCTTTGGTAGATATCCGTGACGTACACGTTGACCCCAATCTACCAAAGGACGAACGTATCAAAGAATACTTACGCCAAATCAAAAACCCATACTGCTTCAAGTGCGGTTCATTCACCGTCCACGCCCGGTTCTCCAAAGACGGGCCTACGTTGGAGGAGTGCTTGAAACAAATATTACTGTAAAAAAGCTGTTGACTTTCCCAAAAGTTGTGTGCTATACTGATGTCGGAAAAAAGAATTAAAAAGACAAATCCGAATCACCCTTTGATTTTGCCGGGAAAGTCCGCAAAGCAAAAGGAGTGATTTTTTTGTCTGTTTATAAGGCCGACGCATATCTGCGGCTGTCCTACACGGCTGACCGCACAGAGGAAAGCGACAGCATACAGAACCAGAAAAAACTTATCCAAGACTACGTTGCCACCCACACAGATATTGAGATTGTTTCTGAGCGGGTGGACGATGGGTACAGCGGTGTTCTGTTCAACCGGCCCGCGTTTCTGGAAATGATGGAGGACATCAAGGCTGGCATAGTCAACTGCGTGATTGTGAAAGACCTGTCCCGCCTGGGCCGGGAATGGATAGACACTGGCCGCTATCTGCGCCAGGTTTTTCCGGCCTATGGGGTACGGTTCATCTCCATCAACGACAACATCGACACAGCCAATGAGCGCAGCGGCGATGACCTGACTATCGGGCTGAAGAACATGATAAACGATGCCTACTGCCACGACATTTCCGTTAAGACCCGGAGCGCTCTCCAGGCAAAGCGGGAGAAGGGCGACTATGTAGGCGCTTGCCCCATTTACGGCTACCAGAAAGACCCCGAGAACCGCAACCGGCTGGTAATCGACGAGGCCGCCGCCCGGGTGGTGCGGGACATCTACCGCCGCAAGATAGACGGAGCCAGCGCCAAGCGTATTGCCACGGAGCTAAACCGGCTGGGAGTTCTTTCCCCATATCAGTATAAAGTAAGCCGGGGATTGCCCCACCCTACCGGCGGCTTCGCGGATGTGCCGGGGGCAAAATGGTCGGCAAAGACCGTGCTGCGCATTTTGCAGGATGAAACCTATACCGGCGTTCTCTTGCAGGGCAAACAGGAAACCTACAATCACAAGCTCAAAAATATCCTGACGAAACCCCAAGAGGAATGGGTGCGCACGGAGGACGCTCATGAGTCGATTATCCCCCGCCGTGATTTCGACCTGGTGCAAAAAATCCTCTCTCTGGACACCCGCACAGCCCCGGACGGCAGCGAGGTATACCTGTTTTCCGGCTTGCTGATCTGCGGCTGCTGCGGCGGTCCAATGACCCGCAAAACCGCTAAGTCCGGACAAAATCAGTATATCTACTATTACTGCCCCACTGGAAAAAAGCACGGTTGTGAGAATCCCGTCATGCTGCGGGAGGACGCACTGACCGCCTGCGTTTTGGAGAGCCTGCAAAGCCATATTCAGAGCGTGATTGCTCTGGGTAAGCTGCTGGACAGCATGGGTGAAGAACAGATAAATCGGGAGCTTGTGGCCGGTTACACAGCGCAAATACTCAAGAACGAGGTACAGCTAGATAAGGCGAAAGAGTTCAAGCGGTCGCTATACGAAAAATTCATCAACGGACTGGTGACTAAGCA
>NZ_JAWXXL010000044.1:0-24951 GCF_034334985.1 Acutalibacter intestini
CGGTATGTGTGGGCAGCTTTGCCTTTGTATGCACTCGGCTCGTGATTGGCACAATGATGACGGTGGGGCTGTGGGTGTTCCCTATGTCGTTAGAAACGATGAGTACGGGTCGTCTGCCGCCCTGCTCGGAGCCGACAATGGGATTTAGGTCTGCGTAGAAGATGTCCCCACGCTTGATAGTCCTTTCCATTATGTGTTTGACCTCCTATCTGGATTTAGGCAGGGGGTTCCTGCCTATGTAGCAGCCAGATACAGGGGAGTGTTTAAGGTCAGCGGGGCATAAAAACAAAGCCCTGTTTCCATAGACCGCCCTGCATCTGGCTTGATATGATAGGAGCATTTCTATTTGTCCTCGACACCCCGAAATGCGGATACGTTAAACGTAAGGGAAGTCACCAAACGGTCAGCAGCGAACTGACGCCACGGGAATCGCACCCCAACTGTCGGTCTGACAGAGCCGCCCTCATTGCCTGCGGCGGGTTGGCTACCGCTCGGACTGTGACTGGACGGGAGTATCATTGTCCTCTTTGCGGGTCATGGCGAAATCGGGGGCTGCCCGATATTTTGAGTCGGTAATTTCCGCTCACCACCTTTCATCGCTTCTGCTTTTTCGGCGGGTCATGGCGTACCGCTGCACACGCTTTTGCTCATCACAATCACAAAGAGAATGTATTTGGTGAATGGGTATTCGGTTGTCAAGGAGCTGCGGGAAGCCCATAGAAAAGCCCCCTCACTTTTCCAAAGGAAAAAATGAGGGGGCTATGCACGGAAAATTTAATTTTCCAAAAGTTTTTTGAGCTTTTGCAGGATTTTCATGATGTGCCTGCTGACGCTGGACTGGTTAATGCCATAGATACGGCTCAACTCAACCTGCGATTTGCCCTCATAGAAATGCTGTTGTATAAGCGTCCGTTCTTCTTCCGACAGCAATGTGAGGGAAGATTTCAGCTTGTCCAACATCATTCTGCGGACAACGGTTTCCGCAACATTTACCGCTTCATCAGCTATAAACTCAAAACCGTTACCGCTGTCATCAGCATTTTCTATCGCTTCTAAAGACATCAGGCTGTTGTCTGCATCGAGCTTTTGCAGATAACGCCACCGTTCCTTGTCCCGATAGAACTCGATGTAGTGGGTCTGTTCCGTCTCAATCAGACAGCCCTGCACGGGGATAAAGAACTTGTCCTTATAAGTTCCGTCCGCTTCCCTGCGGCGGCAGAAATCCTCGTAAGACAATTCCGTATAGCCGCCGTTTTCTTTGATATAGACCTTTCTTGGTGCATATTTCACCGTAAGTACCTCCAATCTGAATTTTGAAAATCGCTAAAATCCAGATTGAGAGGCGGGGAACGGCATCCCACGGCAGAAAGAGCCATGCGGCGTATTTCAGCAAAAAACGACAAAAGAAAAACCGCAAAGGCTACCACACCTTTACGGTTTAAGGAGAATATATTTCTATTGTATAGAGATTTGATTTCTACTTTCGAGGTACAAAGCCCCCATATGTTGACGAGGATTTTTTTAGCAGGTTATCCGCCCATCCTTGGTATGGTATATGTAAGTAGAAGTTGTTGCTTGCAGACAATAAAAATCCCTCCAAACTTCAAAAGCGAAGTCGGAGAGTGCTTAAGGCATAGCAAAACGGCTCACCGAAACATCGTTTTTTTTATTCGGTGGGCTTGTCCAATTTATATTCATATAAAGAACAGAGCCGATGAACCTGTGATTGCTCACTTGTTCATCGGCTCTGCGTCTTATGCGTCTGGCTCTTTAATGACTGTAATATGACACTTTTTTACTCGTATCAAACTTTCTTGCTTGCACTTTGGACAAAAGAGTGGAAAGTTTTTAAGCTCTGTATCTTTCCGTATCATAATGCGGGTTTTGTTTTTACAAATTGGACATAGTATCCATTGAGTATCTGCCATTACATCACCTCCCATATTACAAAACAGGAGTTTTTAAGCCAACATATCCATTTAGAGCTGCCATAATTAAAATAATTAGTCCCATTACGATACAAGCAATAAAGAAACGCCATCCTTTTAGAGATGCAAAATTTCTCAAATATACGAAATAGAGAATGGCTTTCCAAATCAAAATGCCTACAAACACAATGTTCAAAATCATTCCGAAAATAGTATTATTCCAGAATAGATAGAAGAAAACTTCGGTAAAAGCTACTACAACAGCACAAATTGCAGTAGGAGCATATGAGATACCCCATGCTTTTATATGGTCTGATACCGTTCTGTTACTGCCCAAACATCTGCATACAGCCCAAAATAAAATGCAAATGAGAGCATAAGATAATATCCCATATCCTGTGATTTTCAACATTCTCAGCATCTCAAATTCTGGTCGATTTACTCCGTAAAAATGCTGAAGAACAGGCTCAAAAACAGAATTTAGTAGTATCGTAATTATCACCAATCCCCACGAAACTGCTTTATTGCCTTTTGCAAAGGCTTCCGCAGGATGGTTTAGTGCTTCAATCAACTGCTTCATAGATTTACCCTCCAAAGAAACTCAGAAACAAATTTGTGTACTGTATTCCAAAAATCATAGTAAAAACAACAGCTTGAACGGCTGAAACTGTAAAAGCAAACCTCCAAGGATAGGTGACAATCATTTTTTTAATCTTACCAATACCAGAAGTGTCCTCCGCTTTGCATTCTGTTAATATACGACTGAGCATCATGTTCCTTTGCTGCTCTGTGGGTATCCCGTCCTGTTCAAATACTTCAAATGCTTTTTCGATAAACTCATCTTTCCTTGGCATTGTAGTCCCTCCTTTTCTCATATCCTGCATAGCTTTTTATAAAAGCGTTTTTTGCCCGCTGCAAAATGCTTTCTATGGCTTTTGGCGACTTTTCTACAATAGATGCAATCTCTTTAACGGTTTTTTCGTCAATATATTTCAGTACCAAAACAATTCTATATTGTTCTGGCAGCCCGTTTAAACAGGCTCGAACTTTTTCCCGTTCAAATGACTTAATCAAAAGCTCCTGTATATCTTGGGATGGGTCTTCGAGATACTCTGCCATATAATCATCAATCTCAACCATCTCAAATTTAGGGCTATACTGCTTTCGATAAAAGTCATTTAACTTATTTCTGGCTATTTTGAAAATCCAAGTTCGTTCAGAGCTTAATCCCTTAAACCCGGACATCCCTCTATATACATCCATAAAGATGTCTTGTGTTATATCCTCAGCCAGAGCTTTTTTCATTCCCGTTCGCAAATATACATACTGGTATATTTCACTGACATACGAGTGATACACCGATATGAATTTTTGTTCTCGTTCCTCTTTGAAAACACTCATATAATCATCTACCTCATTGAATTATAAGCTCCTTTGTAAGCAATATAGTATCCTTGTAGATTACCTCAAGCTTCAAAGAGCCAGCCGCTGCCTGCTCTGCCTCCAGTTCGTACACAACAATGTCCTGCATATCTTTTTCTGTTGCTTTTGTTTCAGATTTGATTTCAGTACCATCAAGATACCATTTCACGGTATATTCCATGCCTTTTGGACTCTCGACAAAATGGACGCTTGCATAAACTGGTTCATTAACGATAAGAGCGTCTTCTTGATTTGCTGACTCCAACTCTTCCTGCAAAGAATAGCTGCTATTTGAAATGATACATGTCTGAATAGTATCGTCATTGCCGCCGCATCCAACCAATGAAACTGCCATCATCAAAATTGTGATTAATAAAACCGTAACTTTTTTCATAGAAAATCCCTCCTTATTCACCGTAGTTATATTCATCCTGTTTTATAAAGGTTAAATATGCAATTATTAGAAATGATAAAATGCTGATACCAAAAATGACGGATGCCTGCGAAAACCTTGAAATATCTGATACTTCTGATAGTGCCTGCATCATTACTCCTGGTGCTATCAGACTGAAATTATCAACCATCTGAGTTGTCCATCCAAATGCTTTTCCGATTCCCTCTACTATCATAACAAAGAAACGGGGCATCAACAGTAAACCTATTGCTAAACTCCAAATGAGCGCTGCCTTTGAGGAACGGGCAAGTATTGAAATCAACATACCCATAGTAGCATAGACCATAATATATCCCCATAATGGAAGCAAATACTGTATCAGTACAAGTATATGTGCAAAGTTGCCGCTAAGCCCAATGATGGCACAAGTAACTGGTGTCATATAGATAAAGGACAAAACCAATGACATGATTGCTGCAACAAGGACTTTTGAAATAAAGATTCTTGTTTTCGGAATGCCCGAACATATGATACAGTCTAAAACATTGTGTTCTCTATCAGACGAAACCAAATCAAAATATGACGATAGTACCGCCCATGAGCCGAAAATCATATGCGGAAGAAACAATGCTAAAAACTCAATCTGGTCGCTCTCTACTAATTTTGTTCTACCACCCGATGTATAAAAGAAGAACACTCCCATACCTGCAAGAGCTATCCAAATAACCAATGTGCGTAAGTTCATTGCTTTTTTGAAATCTCGTCTAACAAGAGACAGAATATCCATTCTCATTTTCGCACCTCCTCTAAATGAAGTTGTTCCTGCACTATGCGCTTCACATTGCAAGCAGTGACCTCAAATATGCTAATGTCGTGTGAAGTCAACGCAGAAATCAACAGAGGAACTTGTTCCTTGGTAATTTGTGCGGTAAGTGTAGTTCCAAGCTTATCTACTGAAAGGGAGAAATCGCTCGCTAACATTTCGAGAACCTGTCTTGAAATGTTGGCTATTTTGAAAATATAAGAGCTTTCAATTTCATTGTCATATATCAGTTGCCCGTTTTGCAATATCGCAATGTTGGTGCAAATTTCGTCCATATCCTGCAAAATATGAGAGGAAATGATGATGCTTTTCCCTTTCTGGTGGATACCCTTAATAATGCCTTTCATCTCAAAAGTTGCATTGGGGTCTAAGCCTGCCGTTGGCTCGTCCAGAACATATAAATCTGGTTCACCTGTCATTGCAATAATCATTTGCAGTTTTTTCTGTTGCCCAGGTGACAGGTGTTTGACCTTTTTACTCATATCCAATTTCAGTTTTTTCCCAAGAAAAACACTTTCTTTGGTATCTGCGTTCCGCAATCGGGCAAAAAAGCGAATTATTTCAGAAACAGTTGTATTATCATCAAATCGACAACTTTGTGGCATATACCCAATAAAAGGTTTGCCCGTTTGAAGATTCACCGTGCCTTTTGTGGGCTTCATCAATCCGCTAATCAATCTTAGCAGGGTCGTTTTTCCTGCGCCATTCTGCCCAATAAGCCCGTAAATCTCGCCGTACTCAATAGACATATCGATTCCATGTAAAATCTCTGTTCTGCCAAAAGATTTTGACAAACTGTTGGTCTGAAGCACATATTTGTCCATTCCCTTGACCACTCCTTTCTGAGCAGATGTTTTCCTGCTTCATAAAGGTAGTCGTATGGATATCAAAAATCCCTCGCTTTTTTTAATATTTTTTTCTCCAAGCGTCAGCTTTCATATATTATAGACAGTGAAGCGGACTATATCAACTATGTAAATATGAATTTCCGTCTCTTGTAACAGGATATAAAATCTCCTATTTTAGGAGATTATACATCGTTTGACTGGAAGCCATATCTCTGTAAAATATAAGAGTAAGATTTTCAGAGTATAGGTGGTGAGCTAATGGACGAAAGAAACATTCATTTTGACTTCGACTTTACTCCGATTGGACAGGCAATCAAAAAAGCCCGTGAATCCAGAGGGATAACAAGAGAGCAGCTTTCTGGTATTATCGGCTATGCTCCCAGACATATTCAAGCGATTGAGAATGAGGGGCAGTATCCGAGTATTGAGCTGTTTATTCAACTCATTACAATGTTTGATGTGTCAGTTGATGAGTATATATTCCCAAACAAAGAAGTCAAAAAAAGTTCTGTCCGCAGACGCTTAGACGCACAGCTCAACAGATTAGATGATAAAGAGCTTTTCGTCATAGAAGCAACCGTAAGCGGACTATGTAAGGCAAAAGAGGAAACAGAGGATTAAGCCCCTCTGTTTTTCTTTTGCCTGTTTTTAATAGGCAGGGATGCCGTAGCCGTAGATAGAGCGGCTCCCGACAGGGTAGCTCCGCTGCCTACAGGCATCTCCAGAGTTGCCCTCCACGGTGTAGACGATGCCGTTCTCGCACCGTTCCACGATGCCGACATGGTCGGTTTCCCCGTCACCCTCCCAGTCAAAGAAGATGATTTGTCCTGCTTCTGGCGTAAAGCCAACCTCCTGCCATTGCCCCCTATCCTTAAACCACTGAGAGCCGTTGACGCATCCCGCAAATTTAGGGATAACGCCGCTGTCGATATAGCCGCACTGGTCGGCACACCACGAAACGAAGCAGGCACACCATTCCACACGCCCGTCAAAACCGTACCATGACCAATACGGCTCGCCGCCTGCGTTGCCCACCTGCGACAGAGCCACGGTGACGATTTCGCCGTCCCCGATGGTGATGCCGTAAAGCACCGCAGACCAGAGGGAATTGTTTTCCTCGGCAAGTAATTCCGATAGCTGCTGCCGCTGTTCCTCGTTGAAGCCGTATCTGTCCGCCATTTCTTCGGCTGTCTTGTGGCTCACGGTGATATAAAGGTAGGTCTGGGTGACGGTGGTTTCCGTTTCCACGATATTCCCGTGACCGTCATCGCTCTCGGTTATCTGGGTTTCGGTCTTGCTCTCGGTGCGGGAGCTGATTTCGTTCATCTCCCAGAAGATGTCCTTTAGGAGCTGCTTCTTGTTATCGTCCATTGTGGCGACTTCCTGTGGGTTGTCTGGGTCGGTGGTGGTCTTGACGGAGTACACCGCAAGCACCTCTTTCCAGACGGCACGGCTTCCAGACATCTCCAGTACATTGTGGGAAGTGCCGTTTATGATTTCATCAAGGCGGCTGTCGTAGTCGGCATTGATTTCACGGACTACGGTCTGCATGGTCATACCGTTTCCAGAGTCCTCGCCCGAAAAGAAGATGCCGAACACCGAGCCGACAAGCAGCCCGATTAGGCAGATAATGAGTATCACAGCAACGGCAATCCACCCGCCTGCCATGATAGCCGCTATCAGAGCCTTTGTGCCTGCGATAATCGCCTTGATTGCCGCAATGGTAGCCTTGACCGCCGCTTTAATGGCGTGGGCTGTCGCCTTGGCGGTGGCTTTTGCCGCCTGCGCCGCTTTCTGGGCGGTTTTCACGGAAGTCTTTGCCGCTGCTTTTGTTGCTTTGGCGGTCTGCTCGGTGGTCTTAATCGCTGCCTTAGAGGTGGTCTGGGCGGTCTTGATGCCTTTCTCCGCAGTTTTGACCGTACTCTTTGTGGCAGCTTTGACGGCTTCTTTTGATTTTACCGCACCTTGGGCAGCGGCTCTGGCGGCTTCTCTCGTTTTTACCGTGCCTTGGGCGGTGGATTTTACCGTCTTTTCGGCATTTCGGGCGGTGGTCTTGATGGTCTGCTTTCCCTGCTGCCTTGTCTTGATAAAGCGGCTCTTTGCTTTCTCGCCTGCATTTGCGGGGGTATCGGGGGCAGGAGAACGGCTCGCCGCCCCGTGACGGGGCTGTGAGCCGTTCCGTTCTGCAGCAGCCTGTGCTTTCTGTTTCTCTGCGGTTTTTACCGCCCTTTTTCCCTTAAAGTCCTCCACCTTGTCCTTTGCCTTGATGATGTTCTCCTTGGTGGTCTGGACGGATTTCTGCCCCTGCCTGTTGAGCTGGTGTGCGCCCTCGCCTGCAATCCGCTCCGAAGCATAGGAAACCTTGTCGGCGGCGTACTCGGTGGCAGAGCTTTCCTCCGCATAATAACCCTGCTCCGCCTTTTCCTTGGTCTTGGCATAGGCGGCTTTCATGCGCTCCGAAGCGACAGCCGCCTTGTCGATAGCCTTGATTGTGCCTTTGACCGCATCTCTGGTCTTAATCTTCGCCATATGGAGCCTCCTTTCCGAAGATACGCTGTATCCTCTGGGATTTGGCGGTCAAATCAGTCCACCTTTTTCGCCACCACCACAAGCCTGCCATTCTGGGCAGAGTATTCGCAGGTGGAGAGGGTGATGAGCCTGTCGCCGTACTCGGCGGTCACGCCCGTATCATAGAGGGCAAGTTCTTTACATTTCTCCACATAGGCGTTAAACTCGTCCTCGTTTTCCGCATTGACAAAATCATAGTAGCGGTAGCCCTCCGCACTGTACGCCACGGTCTTGAATACGGCGATGATTTCATATTCGCCCTGCTTCGTGAGGGTGTCGAACTGGATGGTCTTGTGTTCTTCGTAAAACTCCTTTTCCTTGTAGCTCTCCAACGCCCCGAACATTTTGCCGCCCTTGATGTGGTGTCCGTAGATAACCAGATTGTCGCTTGCGGCGATGTCGCAGTCCTCCTGCACATAGGGCGTACCTAAATCGCTGTACTCCTTTTCAAAGTTGCGCTTGAGGTAGAAGTTTGGATTGTTCTTACTCTGCATGACGGGGTAGTTGATGGTCGTGCCGTCAATGGCAATCCACCCTATCAAGTCCTCGTTCTGCAAGAACAGCTCGTTGTATCTCGCCAGAACGTCCTCGCCCTCGCTCACGGGTTCATCCGTGGGAACCGGCTCGGATTCGGGAGCCTGCTCCACTATCTGGGCAAGCTGCTTGAAGTTCTCTGCCTGCTCGTCCACCTGTGCATCGTGGTGGGAGATGCGGAAGATACAGAAAGCCGCCGCACCTAAAAGGCAGACGGCGGCAGCGATGCAGATAACAGACTGGTGCTTTTTCAGATATTCTTTCATAGGCTTTTCTTTTCCTTTCTCGTCTAAAATCAACTTGGCTTCATTTCGTTTGGTTTACCTTGTGTGGTCGGTGTGCTGCTTTGGAGCGGGTAACTCCCTGCAATATTCGGGATACCTCACCTTGATGCCCTCCATGAAGTAGGGGGCGAACTCGCAGCAGAATAATTCCTCTGGTGTGGAATACCTCTCACGCCCGTCCTCTGCGTAACCGTTCCAGAGGTTGAAAGCAAGGTGGCAGACCTTGACCGTGCCGCTTGTCTGCCATCCGCTGTGCATCCCCTCTGGCACGATGCAGTCCGTCTTGAAGTCGAACATGGTATTGATGTTCTTCCTTGTTTCCTCCGCAATCCCCATCACATAAAAAAACGCCCTGTGGTAGCAGTCGTTTACCCTGCATTTCATCATGTTCTCCAGAAAGAAATCACGGTGAGCCGTGCTGCGAAATCTAATATCCGCCATAAAATCCTCCTTTCCTAAAGCCCTGCTTTGGGGCATCGTGGGATGCCCGCAGGGTATTTTCATTGCTCCGATACAAAAAATCGGTTTGCGTTTCCTTTTTCAGCCGTGGCAGGATAATGTCCTGCACATAGGAAACATTGTTCTCGGCGGCGATAAAATCCCGCCCGTTCTTAATGCACTGGACGATTTCGCTCCCAGAGCCTGCAAAGGGGATTACCACCAAGCCGCCCGCATCGCTGCTTGCCCGTATCATCCGCTCCGCCAGCTTCTCTGGCTTCTGGGTGGGGTGGCTGGTGGCTTCCTTGTAGTTTGGCATCACCCTCGGCACCTCCCAGACATTGCCGCAGGACTTCCCCTTGGGGTTCTTCCTCTTGTCCTTTTCTCCGCCCTTGTCGTAGGGGATGCGGACGGCATCCACATGGATTTCATGCAGGGGCTTACTGTAAAACCACAAAAAATCTGCTTCGTCACGGTAGGCGGCTTTGGCAGGGCGCCCCGTCCTGTAATTCCAGACAATCAGATTCCGCTTTATCCAGTCGAACTTATCCAGTACCTCCACGGAGAGCTTATCTATCATCTGGCTGCTCCCCCAACAGTAGAACGCCCCCGTAGGCTTTAGGATGCGGTGGCATTCCCGCACCCACTCCATGCACCACGCCAGATACTGCGGCACGGACTGGAACACGAAGTCAAATTCCCCTTTCATGCGGTAGTAGGGCGGGTCGGCAATGACTAAATCCACGCTCTCCGATGGCAGCTCCTTTAACACCTCCACGCAGTCCATCGGGTAAATACGGTTTTTCTCCAAAATCACTCCCTTTTAGACCTCCCCGAATTTCGTTGTCATCAGCTTATACAGCTCCGTATTGCGGGGGAACTTGTTGACGAACGGCACGAGGGAGCTGCCTACTTTCAAAAGCCCCTGTCCTGCCCCCACATTGGTGATATAGCTCATCTGCAAGTCGGAGATGTTAAGGAGCTTTGCAAGCTCGATACGGTCTGTAGATGCTTGGTTGAGCATAATGATAAACTCGCTGTTGGCAAGCATCGTCCTCGCCGTGTGGCTCTGCAAGAGGTCGTCAACATTCTGGGTGATGCCCGTACAGTACGCCCCATACTTACGCACACGCTTCCAGAGGGTAAAGAGGAAGTTTGCGGAATACTCATGCTGAAAGAGCAGGTAAATCTCGTCAATAAAGATAAAGGTGTTCCTGCCTTTCGCCCTGTTCTGGGTAATGCGGTTTAGGATACTGTCAAGCACCACGAGCATCCCGATGGGCTGTAACTGCTTGCCCAAGTCCAGAATGTCATAGCAGATAAGGCGGCTCTTGGTATCCACATTCGTATGCTTGGCGAAAGTGTTGAGAGAGCCGTCCGTGAAAAGCTCAATGGCAAGGGCGATTTCCTGTGCCTCTGGCTCGTTCTGTTTAAGCAGTTCCTCACGGAAGTCCTGCAAGGTGGGCGGCACGCCCATATAGTTGCCCTGCTGATAGTGGCGGTACACACTCGCCGTGCAGCGGTCTATGATGGATTTCTGCTTTGCCCCAAGGCTCGCACCGCCGATAAGCTGCTCGCAGAGGGATAAAATAAACTCTGATTTGAGGATGACGGGGTTTGCCCCATCTCCGTAATCAGAGTTCATATCCATAGCGTTGATGTGGTTGTCGCTGGTCGCTGAGATGTGGATGACCTCGCCCTGCATGGCTTTCACAAGGGGCGAATATTCTCTCTCTGGGTCTATGATAATCACATCGGCGTTGGGGTCGGTGAGGATGATGTTCGTCATTTCCTCCTTTGCTGTGAACGACTTGCCCGCACCAGACACGCCGAGGATAAAGGAATTGCCGTTCAATAGGTGGCGGCGGTTGGCGATTATCATGTTCTTGGAGATAACATTCTGCCCGTAATACACGCCGTTCTCATGGTAGATTTCCTGCACCCTAAAGGGAATGAACACCGCAAGGCTCTCCGTGGTGAGGGTGCGGAAAGCGTCAATCTTCCTCACGCCAAAAGGCAGGGCGGTGTTCAGACCGTCCATCTGCTGAAATTTCAGCACGGCGAACTGGCAGAGGTGCTTCCTCGCCGTGGTGAGCAGGGCTTCCGTGTCATTGTCGAGCTGCTCCTTGCTCTCCGCCGTATGCACCATCGTGAGGACGGCAAACATCATCCTCTGGTCACGGGTGGTCAAATCGTCCAGAAATTCCTTGCTTTCCTTTCGCTGCTGCTCCAAGTCATAGGGGATGACGGCGGAAAAGTTGTTGTTCTGGTTCTGCTTCCTCTGCCAGTTGGTGATATTGGTTTCCACACCGAGCAGGCGGTTTTCCACTTCCCGCACGGCTTCGTCCGTAGGGACGGGTACGACATCCACGGAGAGCATCATGTTACGGTTAAGCTCGCAAAGCTCCGCCACCATGCTGTCCTTGATATAGGCAGCGTATTCTCTGAGGAATATCACACGCCCATACCTGTCGCCAATCTTGAAATAGTCCTTTTCAAACTCAAAGGTATCGGGGCAGATGAAGTCCTTGAAGTCGTGACCTTTCCGCATGGTCTGGGAGAGGTCGAAGCGGAATGCCGTTTCCTCTCCCGTGCGGTAGAAGTCGTGGAAGATGCGGAGCTTTTCTTCCGCATCAAGCTCCGTGCATTTTGAGCCGAGCCGTGAGAAGTGGGCGATAAGGTCAGCACCCACACGGGCAAAATAATTCCTCGCTTCCTCGATATTCTTCTTGCAGACGGATACGGTCACATACTTATCCTGCACGATGGAGTTTGCCCCTGTCGCCTTGTCGAGCAGCATCTTGTTGTACTCCCTGCGGTACTTATCCAATCCGTCATCCGCCATCGGGATTAAGATGGTCTGCTCAAAATCCGCCTTGTTCAGACGGCGGTTGTTGATGGTGATTTTTGTAGTTGCCCCACTGTCGAGGGAATTGAGCAGTTCCGAGTATTCAAGGAACATTGCCTCCTTGTCCTCACGGCTCGCCACGGCATAGTTGATGTCCTCAAACTTAAATGTCTTTGCGTATTTGTTCCTGCCCACGAGGAAAATGCCGTCCTCCCAGATGGTCTTGATGGGGATGACCGCCTGCACCGATTTCGGCACAACGAATTTCTCCCTGTCCTGCTTGAACAGGTTTTTAAGCGTCTTTAACATGGTCTACCTCCTTACGCTTCTTTGATTTCTTGGAATGTTTCGGTTTCTTCGCCTTTGCTTTCGCCGCCTTTTGTTTCTGCTTCTTCTGGACGGCGGGCATGCCCTTTTCGTGGGCTTCAAGGGTCGGCTTCATGGCTTCGTAGTAGAGATTGTCTGGGGAAAACAAAATCTTCTTTGGCATCAGAAATTCCGATTTTATCCACGCCCAGACGAACTGCTCCGCCGTCATGCCGTTGTACTTGATAAAGCCCATCATGGCAAAGGGGGAAGCCCCCAGAATACACATCCAGCTTAGGGTTTCCGTCCCGAACTGCGGGCGAAGCAGGAAATACAAGCCCACCGCCACGCCGCAGGCAAGGACGGAGAAAATGAACTGCCGCATCGACAGCCCGAAAAACATACTCTCCGTGTAGTTGCGGATTTCCTTATTTATCTTGACTTCCAATCGTTCTCACCTCCTTACCGCTCCCTGTCCTCATGCCTGCGGGCAGGGGGCTGTTTCTGCGTTTCCCTCTGCGGCACAAGGTAGGGCTGTCCGTCACGCTCCTTAACCTGCGTGGGATAGCCCATGACCTTTAATGCTTTTTGCAGGTCGGACACGCTTTCTTTGTCTGGCTTGCAGACGCCGATTGCCCGATAAATCTGCAAGTCGCCGTACCATTTCTCATTCTGGAAATTGTCTGCCCGAAAGAAAATATCCTCTTTGATTTCTTCAAGGGGCGTTTCAAATATCCTGCGGTATTCCGCTTCAAAATCATACATAGCTGTCCTCCTTACCGCTCCATTGCGTCCTTTCTCTTTGGTGCTTTCTTCTGGGACGGGTAGGGGATAAATTCTTCCTCGCCCTTGATAATGCTGAACTCCGCCCGCAGAAACGGGTGTGTTTCCTGCCTCTGGTACTGGCGGATAAAGTCAACCGCACTTTCCTTTGTGGCGGTGCTGCCCTGCATTGTCCCGTCCTTGAAAATATAAAACCGTTCCATCGCTTCCTCCTTTACAAGCCCATCATTTCACGCACAACACGGTCTGCCATCTTGACCGCACCCACAAGGACGAGCATATTAAACACAAGCTCCCCGATATAGCTCCACACCATCGACACCGCCGCTGCATCGGGATTGACCGCAGGGGGCGTTGCCGCAAAGAGGGAGAAGATGATGCAGGCAAGCACGATAATCGCTCCCTCCAGACATACGGCGGAGTAGCTCTTGATAAAGCTCTTTCCCACGCTCTGGCTCGGTGAGCCTGCAAAGGTGGAAAGCGGCACTGGTGCGATGGCGGTGTAGAGGTAGAGCTTGAAAAACCTGCCGTACACCGACATAATCATAATGAATGACAGCACTGTGATGAACAGCCCGCCGATGAGCGTCACCGCCCATAGGGGGATGCTCTCGAAAAAGCCGCAGTCCTCCACCGCCGTCACGATTTCCGAGGGCAGTACCGTCTGCTGTGCCGAGCCGAAGCCTGCGGCGTTCATAATGGTGGAGATTAGCCCCTGCATGATTCTGAACAGAGCCATCATCAGCTCCAGCCCGTAAGTCACCGCACCTTTGGCAAGGGCAAAGCGGATAAAGAGCTTTAATGCCTGCTCTGGGCGTTTTACCTCGGCAAAGTTGCCTGCGGTACGCATCACGCCTACCACAAAGAACAGCACGAGCAGGGCAAGCCCGATAGCCTGCACCGCACCGTGGATGTTGACGATTACATTCCAGATAGTGCCGCCCTTGAACTGTTCTGGGGACTGGGTTATGAGCTGCCATATCTCCGACAGCTTTTCATTCCATGTGTTAAGGGCGTTCTCTAAATTCTGCACAATCCAGTTATCTGACATTTGACCACCTCCGTTCTTAAAATTGGGCGGCGGGGCAAGTTCCGCAGAGCGGATCTGCCCCGCTGCCTTAGTCTTGTGTCAGTCTTTCAATGAGCTGTCTTTTCCCTTAGCCCGTGATGAGGGTCAGAATCTCCTTGGCAAAGGTAATCACAACGCCGCCTGCAAGGGTGAGGAATCCGTTCGCCCTCTGGGAAGGGTCGTGGGATTTAAGGCTCAAGCCCACCTGCACGATGCCGAAGCCGAGCATAATCATTCCGACAGCCCTCACCAGACCGAAAATGAAATCGGAAAGGTTGTTCACCACCTGGATGGGGTCGTTGGCGGCAAAGGCGGTCATGGAAGTGCCAAGCACCATCGTGAGGGCAAGCACCGCCACGCAGTAGCAGCGGAAGCCTTTCTTTACCCTGCCCGTCATGGGCAGCTTTTCGGTTGCTTTCTTCTGGGTGTCCTTTTTGTTGAAAAATCTCATGGTAAATCCTCCTTAAATTTGATATATTTCTTCTAAGTCCTGTTCGGACAGAAGCTCATAGGATGTGCTGACAGCGTTCACGCTCACGGCGTTCTTTGGAATGTCGCTGTCAAACACAAGGGTTGCGACAGCCTGCGTAGGCTCGCCGTGGAGATAGGGCGGCTGTCCTCCGTCAGTCGTCAACTTCACATTGGGGTGCTTTAGGATGTCGTACTTAAAATCCATGACGGGGCGTTCCCCACGCACAAAGAGAAGTGCGTAGCGGTTGTCGAGCATACGCACCTCGTCTGGGGTCAAAAGCTCACGCCCTGAAATCTGGTAGTTGGTGGAATAGTTCCCGCTGCGTCCAGAGCTTTTCCCATAGGTGTTGGTGTCGATGGTCGCCTTGCCGAGTAGTTCCGACACATATTTATGGGTGCTTTGCTCGTTGCCGCCCAGATATAGGAACTCGTCGCAGTTGCCGACGATGCTTTCCCATTGCTTCTCAAAGAGAGCTTTGAGCTGTGCCAGATTTTGCAGGATGATACTCACCGAAACGCCCCTTGACCGCATGACCGATAGTATCTTGTCAAAGTCATCGGGCAGCGAAACATTGGCGAACTCGTCCATAATAAAGTGGCAATGCACGGGCAGGCTCCCGCCGTACTTGTGGTCGGCAAGGTAGAAAAGCTGTTGGAATAGCTGCGTGTATAAAACGGACACAAGGAAGTTAAAGCTCGTGTCGTTGTCGGGTATCAAGGCGAACAGGGCGACTTTCTTTTCCCCCAGAGAGGGTAAATCAAGCTCGTCCGTTGCGGTTAGGGATGCAAGGCTCTCCAGATTGAACTTCTCAAGCCTTGCGGCAAGGGTTATCTGGATGCTCTTTAAGGTCTTGGCAGAGCCAGAGTGGTAGCCACGGTAGTATTTGAGGGCGATATGCTCTGGGTTTACCATCTCCAGACGGTCAAACAGCTCATCCAGAGGGCTTACATAGCTGTCATCGTCCTCCCGTACCTCACCTGCCCGCAAAAGCTCCATCACCATCGGGAAATTCTGCTCGTCTGGCGGTGCTTCGTATTTCAGATAGAACACCAGAGAAAGAAGCAGCATACTCGCCGCCGTGTCCCAGAACGGGTCTTGGGACTGGCTTCCTTTCGGCGTGGTGGCTTTGAATAAATTGGTTACAAGCCGCTGCACATCGTTGTCGTTCCTAAGATAGACAAAGGGGTTGTAACAATGGCTGCGGTGCATATTGATAAGGTCGAGGACACGCACCTCATAGCCTTTCTTCTCCAAAAGACCGCCTACATCCCGCACGATTTCACCTTTTGGGTCTAAAATTACCATCGAGGTGTTGCACTGCATGGCGTTGGGCTTGCAGAAGAAGCGTGTTTTTCCCGCACCGCTGCCGCCGCACACGAGGATATTCAGATTTCTCCTGTGTTTCTTCCCGTTCAGCCCGATGCGGACATTCTGGGTCAGCAGCTTGTTTGCCGATGCGTCCTTATCTCGGTACTTCTTGTTAAGCGTACCTGCGTTGCCCCATTTTGCAGAGCCGTGTTCCTCGCCCTTGCGGTAGTTCCTGCGTGTGGAGAGATAAATCCCGATGCCCATGCCGTAGGCAAGCAGAAAAATAAGGACAGTTTTTAAGCTGTCCTCGCACACCGTTATGGAAAACGGGGTGTTGATTGCCACGGATAGGTTGGAGATTATCTCCACGATGCCGCCGCTGACATAGGGTGCGGTCAGCAGGGCAAGCCACACGACAGGGATGATGCCGCAGGCGGCAAGGATTACGGCTGTTTTCTGGTCGTCACCGTTCCTCATGGCATCGGCACTTGCAGGGTGCGACTTTTACCTTTTTGCTTTTAGCCGTAGCCACCGTTTCAATCAGCTCGTCCACGGGGTCGGTGGGGCGTTCCTCCCGTATCTGCTGGTTGCGGAGCGTGTTCAAGGCATTGAGGACGATGTTCTTGTCGTATCGGTCAAGGGCGATGTGATACCGTTCTTCTCTCATGGGCTTCACCTCCGATTACCGTTCCTGCTCTTTGGACTTGGGCGGCTTGTTCTTCTCCATGCTCTTATACATATCGCTCTGGATTTCCCCAAGCACATCCCGCATCGAGCCAAGCTCGCCCTTGAACACCTGCGTATCCATGCCCTCAAACTCTTTCGGGAGCTTGTCGAAGTCAAAGCCTCTGGTATCCACGCCGTAGCGGGAGCTTACCATATACGCCACGCAGTAGGCTTTGAACTCGGACGCATCACGGCTCTCATTATGCTTGAAGTCAAAGACTGCCGCCGACACTTCCTTTGCCATGCTGACAAAGAGCTGTTCCTCGCTAAGCCCCTGCCGCACGAAGATGACCTGCTGTGAGCTGTCGTAGAACGCAGGGACTTCCAGCTCCTCCACGGGCTGGAATCCGACAGGGCTTGCGTCTATCATCGCCGCCACAAGCTCCCGCATGGTTTTTGGTTCTTTCGTATCCTGCCGCTCCTTTGCCGAGGTCTGGGAGATGTCGTAGACCACCTTGGCATTATAGGAGACCGCCTTTGTGCCGTCATCACGGTTATATTCCTTGCCCGGCTCAAGGATGGTGACTTTCTGTGCGTCCTTATCCACATACACACGGCTCTGCTTCCAACTGGAATAGTCCTTGAGCTGCGTGGCTTCGGGTTTCTGTGCCGACACCAAGATGGCGTTGTTGACGGAGTAACGGTCAAACCGCCCCTGCACGTCGAGGTACTGGCGGAAGGCATCGCCGTTTACCTCCATCTCGGCGCAGGTGGTGTCAATCAGCCCATAGGCTTCATTGCGCTGCGCCTGCTTTTGGGCAGCCCATTCCGCTTTGTCAAAGGGTCTGTTGCCGCCGCTGAATACATCATAGATACTCATTATCTGGCTCCTTTCGTTTTCTTGGGCTTCTTCCTCTGGGGCTGCTTATGCTCGGTCTTTCTGGGAGCGGGCTTCGCCCTGTCGGGAGATTTCTCCCTGCCACGGGTGGGGGAAGCATCGGCTTCCTGCTCCCTGCGGCTCTCCTTGATTTTCCGCAGTTCTTCCCTGACGGACGGTTTCTCGTCCTTAGTCATAGTAGCCCCCTCTGCGGACTTCCTTGGCTGCTCTGAGGTAGGCTCGGACAGAGGGGATTTTTCCGTCTTTGCCACCGAGGGGTTTGGGGCATTTTCCTCTTTCTGCATGGGCTTTCCCATGAGGGCATCCAAGAGCTTGTCTTTCTCCGCCTTTTCCTCCACGCCGATGTCTGGCTCTGGCTGTCCATCCTTTGTCCCCTTGGCATCTCGTGACTTTTCTGCTTCGGTGACGATGGATGCGGTATCCACCGATGCGAGGTCAAAGCGTTCCACAATACGGCTGATTTTCGATGCGTCCTCGGCACGGGCAATCACATCCACCTCCGCATTGGGGTCTTTGTTCTTACGGTCTGCAAGGACGCAGTAGAGTACGCCGTATTTCTTCGCTTCCTGCGTGAACTTCCGCAGGTCGGCGTTCTTCACCGTAAAGACTTTCAGCTCCTTGCCAGAACGCAGCATCGAGGTGAGCCGTGCCTTACCCTTGGTTTTCTTTTCCTCTTTTAGAATGGAATAGAGCAGGATGGCGATGTTCTTCGCACCTGCCCCCGTGATTTTGGCAGCGACTTCAAATCCCTCCAAGCTCATTCGGACGATTTGCTCCGCCGCTTCGCCGCCTGTGTTCATGCTTCATCAGCTCCTTTCCTTTTGCTTTGTTCTCATCTGCACGTATCGCTTCTAATTTCTCTTTGAGGGTGCCGCTGCGGGCAAGGACACCCTCGCACAATCTGACCTCCTTTCTGGCTGTTTTAAGCCGCCCCGTGATTTCGGAGATTTGAGCCTTGACCGCTTCTTTTTCTTCGCCGCCTGCTTTGCGGCTCTGGGAGTAAAGCCCCTTTCGCTGTTCGGTCAGCTCCGTTATCTCCGTTTCCAGAGAGCCTTTATATGACAAGAGCTGCTCCGCCGTGTCGATGTGGTTGCGGCAGAGCAGCCTTGTTTCCTGCGTGATGGCTTCCATCTTCATAAGGTCGTCCTTTAGGAGATAGTGAAGCCGTGCGTAATTCGGTTGTCTTTTCTTTGGCAGGATGCCGAGCTTATAACAGTAGTGGAGATACAGCCCACGCAAGCCGCTGATTTTCCTTGTGTCTTTGAGAGAGCCTTTTACCCTTATGACCTTGACCGCCTTTGTCGGCTCGGCAAAGCGGGAGAACTTCACCGCATAGGAATTTTCCCGTATGCGTTCCGTTATCCTGTCGTTGGTGTAATCGTCACCGAGCTTATAGAGCCGCTTGGGTCTTTGCCATCCTTTCCCGATAATCGTCCAGTATTTGCGGTTGGGGTCAAAGCTCACACGGTAGCCCATCTCCGCCATCTGGCGGTCAAAGTCTTTCAGCGTGTAGGATTTGGAGATTGCTTCGTCCACCGCCTGCCGTGCCACGGTGTCCCTTGTAGGCAGACCGTTCTTTTCGGCTTGGTAGAGGGCGTAGGGCTTCTTCCTGCCGCCTGGGTGTTCGATGACCGACAGGGAATATTCACGGCAAAGCTCATCGGAACGCTGACGCAGAAGCCGCAGGTTTTTCTTGTTGTCGTAGTAGTGCTTTCCGTCCGCAAAGGAGACGGAGTTGACAACAAAGTGGTTGTGCAGGCACTCGGTATTCAAGTGGGTGGCGACAATCACTTGAAATCTATCGCCCCACATCTTCTCCGCCAACTTCACGCCTACCTCGTGTGCCTGCTCTGGCGTGACCTCGCCCGCCTTGAAGCTCTGGAAGCCGTGGTAGCAGACAATCTCGCTCGTGTCGTTCCATTGGGCTTTGGCAATCATCATTTCATCCCTTGCGGTGGCGGGGTCGCAGTTCACGCCCGTGACGAAAAACTGCTGCTCGGTCTTGTCGCCGTTGGTGGCGTACTTCATCACATCGCCCATCGCCTGCAAGTCCGCTTCGGTGTATTTGGGGTTGGCGGTCTTTTCTGGGTTTTCGGCGTAGTCGATGGGGTGGTCGAGCCTGCCACGCACATCCCATATCTCGCAGACCGCCATCAGACCGCCGTCCGTTTCGGGAGCAGGTACTTCTTTCGGATGTCGATTTGAAACTCGTGCCACTTCCTCGCTTCCTCGTTCAGCATGGGCGTATCCACAAAGCCGAGGGCGTTTGCTTTCGCCGCAAGCTGGTTGATGCGGTTGCCGATGGCGGACAGCTCCCGCATGATTTTGTAAAATTCGGGGTCGGGCTTCTCGCAAAGACGGTATCCCTTTACCATCTCTCTGAGGAACGCTTCTCTGGAGCGTCCCGATTTCCGCACAAGCTCATGGAGCTGCTCGGCTTCGTCATCAGTCAAACGGAAAAGTATCTGTACCTTTCGGTTTCTCACTTTTCTTCACCTCCCTGTCGGAGAGCCTGTTAATCTGCAAACAGCACATCAGCATGACGCCCGCCAGACCGCCGAGGGTCACGCCGATGACAAAGAACAAAAACTCGCTCATTCTTATAGCTCCTTTCTTCTGACCGCTTTCTTGGCGGCATCCTTTTTATGGGGTATTAGGGGGCATCCCCTAACAAGCGAATTTGGTTAGCCAAATTCAGTGCTTGGTAAGACGTGTCTTAGTCTGCGTCCTCATACGTACATTCTCCGCACACGGGGCAGTAATAGGGGCATCCTGAACATTCCTCATGCTCCAGACACTCGTCCTTGATGTCCGCATCCTTGGCTTCGGTCTTGTCTGCGTCCGCAATGTCGGCTTCGCCGCAGACAAAATCCGCTTCGGAAAACTTCACAAGGTCGGTGTCAAAAAGCACGGTCTTGAGCTTCTCCCTTGCTTCTTCGGGGCTGTCTGCGTAGACGGAGACGGTCTTTTCATAGTGGGCGGTGAGGGTCACTTCATACTTTTTCAATCATTCTTTCCTCGCTTTCGGTCTTGGTTCTGGTGTCGGTTTGGGGGCTTGGGAAACGGAAGAATCTCTCATGCAATCAACGGGCATCCCCCCTTTCACGGCTCGGCTTCTGCCTTGCAATCCCCAGATAGGACATTAAAAAATCGTTGACATCCTTGCCGACTGGCGGCGGTGCGTCAACGATTTTATAGTCTTTCTGCAATAATTCTTGTAGGGCGGCGGTACATAAACGCCCTGCCTTGTCGTTATCCAGATGGAGATAGATGGTCTTTATCTGGGGATGGGCGTTGAGGAACGTGGTGAGGGCGATGGGGATTCTGCTCTCCGCAAGCTTCTTTTGGGGCTGGTACACGCCCGACAGAGAGAGCAGGTTTGCCGCCTTATAGTCCTTTCCCTCGCATTTGAGGTAGGTGGCGTAGGACAGCACATCTATGGCGGCTTCAAATAAATGCACCTTATCCGTAGGCTCTCTTGCCAGAAGTCGGAACGAATACCGCTTGTCGCTGCCCGATGCGTCACGCTTGAAGCTCCCCATCGTTCCACGGCAGGCGGCGTATTTGGGCGTGCCGCTTTCATCCTTTCCGATAAAAACGGCGTTGTGGTAGTCGGCACTCTCGTAGATTGTGCCGTCTGCGATGCAGTCCTGCACGATGGCGTAGTCGATGCCACGCCCGAAAAGGTACTGCAACACCTTGTCGCTGTCTTTATTCCTCGGCGGCAGGAGCAGCACTTTCGGCTCGTCCTTTTTCACGGCAGGGGGCGGCGGCTTCCAGTCGCCCATGTCCCCCGTGAGGGTCTGCACGGCTTCCACAAAGCCAAGTTCCCGTACTTTCATCAGATAGTCGAGGGCGGAGAAGCCGCCGAAGCCCCGTGACCACCAGTACCATTTGCCGTTGGAAATCTTCAAGCTGTCGTGTTCCCTTGTGCAGTAGACATTACCTGCCACACGCTTTAGGTTGCTCGGCTCATACCGTTGCAGGTAGGAGAGCAGGTCGATTTGCCGTGTCTGCTCAATCACGGCAGGGTCAAACTGAACGTAGCGGTTACTTCCCATTCAAATATAATCACCTCCAGAAATGAATTTAGCCGAGGGGCTTTCGTGGGGGAAAACCTCTCGGCTATGTAAATTTTCTATAATATTTTTTCTTAGGCACTCATAACTGCCAAAATTTTATCTTTAACATATTCTAATTTCTTAATATCGAAATTACATATCAAGTGCCACCTAAAATCATCCTTTCTAAATTTTATTTTGGTAATATCTCTAATGTGGCAATATAGACTTTCGAATAAAAACTTCCCACAAATCAAGTTAAATTCATCATTATGTTTCCTATGATAGCAATTTTTAATTTTTTCTATTTCTGATTCTGCATCACCATTTAATGAAAGCACCTGTTTTTGATATTCTTCAAAGGCACCTGCTTTTTCATAACCATCTTTACTGTCTATAAAAAGATACGGTGACCGTGAAACACTTTTCTCTTGTGGATACTCCTTTTTTACATAACAATAATAATAAAACAGACGGCTTGCTTGACTAATAATCCTATTTTTCCAATTATCAAAATCTACTCTTATTTCAACTTCTTTATCCGAACATTTTAATTGTCCTTTGGAAAATTTTTCACATGCTTTTTTGTCGATGAAGTAATTTTCTATATTATATGTTTCTAAATATATAAAATTTGGACTATCAATCATTTCATCTTGGCAAATATACCAGTCAAAATCTCCATCAGCAAGATAGATATTCTTTATCTGAGGATTTTCAGTATTATTTACACCAAATTCATTAAATGATTTTTTTAATTCTACTTTACCTCCTACACCTAAAATTTTTACTATTCGATATTTTTTACCTAATAATCTTTTGAAGATGGTTTCGTATTCAAATTCTTTTCCCTCATCCTCTACAAAAATATTAATGTCATTTAAATCACAAAAAAATAAATATTCTGTTGTTTTTGCTTCTGAGGAATACAACAAATCATCTGTATTTTCCATATTTATCACCTAATCAACATATTTTTTCTCAAGCTTAAACGTCTTATCTCTATTTTTACCTATTATTTCTGGCGCATGGGTAGCAAAAATCAATTGAATGTTTTTATTTATTTCCAATGTTTTTTCTACAAATATTTTTTGCCAAAAAAGATGAAGCGATAATTCTGGCTCATCAACTACAAATATTCCTGATGTGCTGTTTTTTACTTTAAAAATCAAATTTGCAAAAAAAGTAATTAATTGTTTTTCGCCAGAAGATAAAAATTGTATGCTTATAGGCTTTTTGCTATACTTAGTTGTAAAATACACATGTCCCATAGGATTAATTCTAATGACCTTTTCATCCTCGCCGGTGTTAATAAACTCGTTCATCGTATCAATAAATTTTTCAATTGGTTTTCTTATATCAGCCTTTTGCCTTTCCATTTCTTCTGCAAGAGAAACTATTTTTTTAATTTTAATAACTTCATTCATCTTTAAAAGAGTAGTTACTTGTATTGTTTCTTTGCCTTTGCTAATGTCATTGCATATTCCATCAAAAAATTCAGCAAAATGTATTTCCTCATCTTTGGTTATCAGTGATAAATCTTTTAATATCTTGATATATGCAGTTTTTGTTGCCCGAATACTATTAATATTCGCCTGCTGATTAATAATTTCATTTAGCAAATTATCAGAATCTGTATATTGTTCATTAACATCTAATGAAGATTTGAGAATATTATTTCTAAATCTATCACTTATATCTGATATTTGAGAATAAATTTTCCTACAGCTTTCCTCGATTAACCGTTCAATTTGTACCATTGCTAAATCTTTATTAATGGGTTCCTCAAAAGAGTCATCAACATAAATTGCTCTATTTCTTCGATAAAAAAACATATTATCTTCATTATCAAAATCATATACTACGGATGAACGGTTTAAAGGGAGATAAACATAGTTGAAAATCCTTTTAATTTCCATCAAAAATTCATACCTATTAAAATAATACCTAATCTTTTCAAAATCCCTATCTTTACCTCTGCTTTCCTTTAATATCTCTACATTTCTTTCAATTACATTTTCTTGCTCATTAAATTTTGTCCGAAGTTGATTATCTTCTCGCACTATAACTATTTTTTGTACTTTTTTCGTGTTGTTTTTGGGGGCATATTGTAATACTATTTTCTTGAAATCATAGTCGAACAATTTATATATTTGCCCCGTAATTATAGCCTCAGTTATATTCAAAATAGTAGTTTTTCCACAACCATTTAGTCCATACAAAAAAGTAACATCGGAATTAAATGTGATATTATCATAATTATAATGCCCATAGAGTTTTTCTATTTGCAGTCGAAGTAGTTTCATATAAATCTCCTCCAATGTCGTTACTGTCACTGATTATACCACCTTTCACCACTATTTTCCATATAAATATGCACCTCTAATAATATATTCTTGCCCAAATAGAGATAAAACTATTGTCTTATATCATATTATTTGCTAAAAGACGGCATCAGCTCTACGCCAACGCCGTCCTTTCTTCGGTTCAGTCCGTCACAAAATCCCTGCTTTTTTCAGATACCCCACGCTGTCATAGCAGCCACGGAAGTATACTGCCTGCATCTCCATGTCCGTGAGCTGGTTCTTTAGCTCCATCACTTCAATGAGAGCCGCACATTCTTCCTTGGTCAGCTCGCTTTCCGTCTCGCTGTCAAACACGCCTAAGACCTTGGGATATTTCTCATAGATTCCCTCAATCTTGTCTTGCAGGGCTTTGTATTCCTTATCTTCCTTTGACAGCTTGGCGGTGACAGAGCTTAGATATTCGTTGAAGATGCTGCCGTGGACGTCTACAAAAGTCTCAAATCTGAACGCATCAGACATTTTCCTCACCTCCGATTTTTCTTATCGCCACCTATTATACTGCCCAGAATCCTGCAATACAAATGTGCAAACGGCAAATTTAACGCTCACGGTTCGGCGTTTTCTTTTCGGGCGGTTCGGTTTCCTGCTCCGGCTCGGTATCCATGACGGGGGTATCTTTCTCGTCCAGATTCAGCTCGATGTTCAGAAGATTGAGCCTGTCGGTCTTTTCTTTCAGTTCTTCCTCGTAGGCAAAGGGTTTCTGCACCTCGGTCTTTGCGTTGGCAAGCTGCTCCAAGGTTTCCGTTTTTCTGGTCTTGGCGGCTTCCAGTCTGGCAGGGAGCTTTCCAAGCTCGTTCTCAATTCTGGTGATATTTCCTAAGAATCTGTTTAGCATCTATTTAAGAGCAGACGAATAAAGGCAAGAGAAAACATTTGAAAAGAGTTCTGTAATTTACGTTCGCAGTTTTTCCAGAGTCTCCGACATTTGTCGAGCC
>NZ_JAWXXL010000045.1:0-22534 GCF_034334985.1 Acutalibacter intestini
AATTTTTTCTTCCTGACTGCCGCTTTTGGGCGGCGGTCTGTTTGCTGTATTCACTTTTTCCATCCGCTTCCTTTCATATTTTTGGCTTAAGGGGCTTGACTTTTTATTTGCAGGCTTTCAGTCTGATTTTTGTAAGTATAATTACACTCCGATTTTCCGAAGTCTGGATTTCGGGGCGGGGGAGAGGGCTGATTTTCAACCTGCGGCTGCACTTCTCTGGTGGTGAAACGCTTGACATAAATTCTTGCAGGTCTGCCCTGGCCCTGCTTTACCCGCTGTATCAGACCGATGCCCTTGCCGCTGTCCAGCTCTGCCAGCAGCTTGACCGCCTTATCGTTACCGCAATTAAGAGCCTCCTTGATTTCGTCTAAAGGATAGTAGATGAACACCCGGTTTTCCTCGTCATACCAGCCGTTCCGGGCGGAAAGGCCCATACGGTCAAGCATAAGGCCGTAAAGCAGCTTGGCGTCGGTGGAGACGAGCTTGAACTCCGGGCCCACAATGAGCTGACGGGGGATACGGTAGAAACTGAACTGCTCCGATTCCCTGCCGTAGAAATAATCATAGTCAAGGCGGTCTTTCATGGGGGAAACTCCTTTCTGTTATGATGGTATCTAAAAATGGGCATGAAAAAAGGGGCGTTCAAAAAGTCTGAACGCCCCATGGGGGAGTGTGCTTGCGTGGCTGGCGTGGCCGGGATATGCCAGTCTACGAAACACACATACAAAAAAAGGCTCGTTCCTTTTGAAACAAGCCTTTTCCCTGTGTACCTTGGTGGAGATAAGCGGGATCGAACCGCTGACCTCTTGAATGCCATTCAAGCGCTCTCCCAGCTGAGCTATACCCCCAACTCATCAGCACTCCTTAGTGCTTGATTATAATACCACATTCTTTCCGATTTTGCAAGCCCTTTTTTCAAAAAAATTCGATTTTTTTCATTTTTCCCCGTGCCCTCTTGCTCCAACAGAATCCTGCTTCTTTTTTTGTAAAAAAATGTTGACAAACCCCATCCAGAATGATATAATAAATAGGCCTTAAAGATATAGGGGTATAGCTCAGCTGGTAGAGCAGCGGTCTCCAAAACCGCGTGCCGAGGGTTCGAATCCTTCTGCCCCTGCCACAGACTTGGCCCGGAATTCCTTGGAATTCCGGGCTTTTCTTGTGTTTTGGGGTGGTGGTATGCGGTCTGGATTGCCGCTCCCCTGGGCGTGTATTTTGCCGTTTTTTCGTATCTGTTCGCATCCGTTTCTAACTTTTCCGTCTGGCACAGCATCAATAAATCATCAAAATTTCGGGGTGCTCTCCCCTGTGTTGGCTTGCTCTGGCTAGAAATTGAACCCGTCCGTGATTCCCTGCAGACGGGTCGTGTCTTTTTTGACGTAGTACATCTCGGTGATTTGCGAGGTGCTGTGGCCCAGGAGGTCGGCCACCTGCCGGGGCGAGAGTGCTTTGATGGTGCCGTCGGGCTGTTTCACGCCGTTTATCAGTTGGGTCGCAAAATGATGTCTTAAACTGTGCAATCCTTTCTGATCTATGCCCGCTGCTTTCAAAATCCGGTAGTACCTCTTGCGGAAGTTCACCGGCCTGGTGTAGCCGCCCTTCTCGTCGCTCACGAGGGGCGCTGTGGGGCCGAAGTTGCGTTCCTGGCGTAACTCCCTTACCGCCTGCACTGCGGCCTGATTCAGCGGCACACGGCGCTTGCTGGTGGCCGTTTTGGTCTTGCCGACTTTGACTTCTCTGCCGGGGACATAGTCTGTCCCCTCTCGCCTGCAGACCTCCTTGACGTTCTGCCGCACTTCCAAGTACCTGCCCTCCAGATTGATGTCGCTGTTGAGCAGGCCAAGCAGTTCACCGGTGCGGAGTCCGGTATTTAGCATGAGAATGTATGCCGCCGGTTGCTGGTACTTTGGCTTGCCGTTGCTGAATTTGCTAAACGCCTCGGCCTTGAATTTCTCTATTTCTTCTGGCGTGAACACCGTGACAGTTTCCTGAGTAGGCAGGTCTTCTTTGTTCTGCGCCGCCATGAAATTCGACTTCTTTATCATGGGTACGCTATTCATCGGGTTCTTCGTAAGAATTTCCTGCTGGGTCAGGTAGCGGAAATATTCGTTTAGGACGATGTATACCTTCTTCACGGTGGTGTAAGCGTAACCCTCGCCCATCCAGCGGTTCAGAACTTCCTTGAGTTCAGCGGCTGTGATATCGCCTACTACTTTCTCTCCTAGCAGAGGAAAAATCTGATGCGCTACGGTACATTCACAGCGGTCGTAGGTAGTACGCTCCACTGAGGGAAATTTGAACACCTGGAGCCAGTGGGTCATGCTCTCCTTGAGTGTTCTGCGGGACTCGTCCGACTCCTGCAAGGCATCATTGAAAGCAGCAACGTAGTCTGTCATTTTCTTGGTGACTTCAGCCTTGGTAGTGCCTGAGAAACTTTTTCGCTTACGTTCCCCTCTCTCGTCCATGTACCACACTGTGCCGCCCCAGCGGTCATCTGTACGCTTAAAGGCTTTTCCATTCGTAAGCAGTTTCTTTTGTGCCATTCTTGTCAGCCTCCTTTCGTCAACAACACAACATACCACACCTTGTTTCGAAAGTCCACTGACTTTTTTCTTACTTTTTGCTCTGGCATTTCCGGATTTCTAAAGGCCGTATTCTTTGTTTTGCAACGCAAATTCTGAGCCAGGTATCTTGCCCTTACAAAAGTGGGTTCGGGCTACTGCCCGGTAATCGTGCCGTCCGACAACGTCGGACGAACGCTCTGCTTGCCCTCCCTCAAAGGGGAGGTTTTTTGTAGGACATCTGTGCACCATTTGTAACCCCTTAGCAATCCCTCACAGCACCGCCGTTTATCGTGATAGCAACCCTACTTTTCACTCCAAAGTGTCATCAGCAACCCCTATCGTGATTTTGCACTAGAAAGCCCGAAATCCCTTGAAACAACCGGCGTTGCCGGGCGTTGTGAATCGGCGGGTGGGTGTACTGCAACCCACCCGCCTTTCTCCTGCTTGAAAATCGGATGACTGAGAATCTGTACTGTTTGTGCAAAGTATAGGATACTATAAACTGGACACCTTACGTCCTCTTTACAAAAGTTTTTGAAAAGATTTCCTCAAACTCTATCAATACTGTAATATTAGTGTGTCCTTAAACTACCGTAACTGCTTAGCGTCCCTTCCTCTATACACTATACACCTAAAAATGCGGCGGTTCTGATTTCTCAAAACCGCCGCAACTGAAGATAAGCCAAGTATAAAAGTCTTTTCGCTCAGCGGTGTCTTTCCTTTCTGCCGCTGGGCAGTTTTTTCGTTCCTATTGCCGTGTTTCAATTCTCTTCATCAAAAAAGCGCACAATAGTGCAGCTATAACGAAGATTACAAGCAAAGGCCAGAGGTTATTCCAAATAAACGTACTCTCAGTCAAAAATGCGTATCCCCATGTCGCGGGAAATAATTTACCAGCCATCACAAATGCCTTGGGCAGCATATTGTTTGGAAACATGATCCCTGAGAGCATCGTAGATGGAAGAAATAACATGATAGATATCATTGAAGTATTCGCCGTGCTTTTTGCGGCTAAACCTATCACACTGGCAATGCTAAGCGATACGGCTATCAGGGTGATCAACCCCACGAAATATGTTCCCGGATGTGCCGGGATTTTTGCATCAAAGGCAACCGACGCAATGACATAAAGGATGAAACTCATGATGAGCAGATGGACAAACGCTGAAATGTTCGTCAAAAATAATCCTAATGACAGAGGTACGCCATTCGCTTGATATGCGTTCTTCACGTCGCTCCTGTATATTTCCACAAGCGAGGGAGGCAATCCGATCAGCGCACCCATAGTGACAGTAAATACAGACATGGACTGAATCAAAGTTTCGCGGCTATCTGGCATAACGGATGTAAAAATTCCTCCCATAACCGCGAAAAACAGAAGCGGAACAGCATAGCACGTAATCAACATTGTTTTGCTTCGCAAGTCTAGTTTCCACTGCAATGCGACTCCATATAAAAATCCGCTCATTCCTACTCCCCCCTTGCTATCTTTACGAAATGCTGTTCCAGAGAACCACGGTTTACCTGGATATCTTGAATTTCTATCTCTTTTTCATGATAGCCTTTCAATATAGAAATCAAACTTTCTCCTATGTTATCCACTTCAAACTTTTCCATTCCCTGGCTTGTTTTTGTACAGATATTATAATGTTTTCCGACCGCCCTCGTCAGTTCGCTCACAGTTCCCGCGAATGCGATCCGGCCGTCTTTCAGAATTGCGATATTGTCACACAGGTTCTCTACTTCGGCCATGTCATGGCTGGCTAACAAAATCGTTTTTCCTTGGGCTTTCAGAGTGCGGATATACTCGTGGAGAGAAATCCGTCCCTCAATGTCCAGTCCGGCGGTCGGCTCGTCAAGGAATACAATATCGGGATCACTGATTAAAGCCAGGGCCAAATGAAGCCGCCGTTTCTGTCCGGTCGACATTTCCTGATACTGTTTGTTCGCCAGATTGTCTACACCTAACGCCGTTAGCATAGAGGTATTGACCGATACCTTGTTCCATTTTTCAAAAAGGTGAACAGCCTCTATTCCCTTGATATGGACAGGCAGAGAAGCCGATTGTAATTGAATACCCATACGTCCATTTATAGCGATACTGCCGCTATCGTACTTTCGTAAGCCCTCAATACATTCAAGCGCTGTTGTTTTTCCCGCGCCATTTACGCCGAGCAATGCGAAAATAACCCCTTTGCGTATACACAAATCAATACCCTTTAGTACCTCTTTTTTTCCATAGCTTTTACGCAATCCTCTTACTTGTAATGCGTTCATGTTGTTTCCTCCTGGAATGGATTTATCCCCGAATTTGAAAAGTACGCGCCCAATGCCGGTTCAATGAAAGCATTTGCTTTGGCCTGCATCTGCTTCAATTCCTGATTAAATTCATCACTTTCTCCTATTTGCATGAGTTTCGGGAGCATGGTAGCATCCCCGTTTTTGAACTCCAAAATCATATCCCAATAGGCTTTTGCGAATTGCAGTCCTTCCGGGCTTTCCACGGGTACGCCCGCATTCTGGAGCCGAATTGCCTCGTCCTGGAGATGTAGAAATTTTTGCAGAAACGCGATACCGCTTTCCTTATCAAACCGGCTGCGGATATGATCCAAGGTTTCTCCGTCAAAATGCTTGATAAGCCAATAAAAATCATTTTTCATTTCCAGATTAACGATGATATCCGCATATTTTTTGAAGTCCACCGTCTGCATTTCGAGCACTTCTGTTTTTAGCGCCTCAATTTCCGACAGCGATTCTGTCAAGTTTGCTATCTTATTGCGTATTGTAGCTGCTTGCTCTGAAAGAATTTGTGCCACATCCGCTGGATCGTCTAGTGGAATCAGTCTGTCTCTGATGTCATTCAAGGAAAACCCTAAATGTTTCAAGGATAATATCTGGTGCAGTTTGACAATATCTTTGTCAGTATAAAGCCTGCGGCCCCCTTCACTCAGGGCTGATGGCGAGAGCAGACCTTCCTTATCGTAGTGCTGTAATGTTCGGACTGTCACGTCCATCCTTTTTGCAACCTCGCCTACCGTCAAATATCCCTGTGGGACAGATCTATATTTTTCCACGCTTAAACGACCTCCTGCGAATAGTATAACTCATTACGTTACGTCATGAGCAAGACTTTTTTTCTTGTTTTTTATAATATCGGCAACAGCGCTCGAAAAATGTAGCTTATAATGCAATTATGACATTAGCAGCAGGAGGAAGGGAAAATTTGCATTTCTAACTATCATAGCTTGTACAGATTACTGTTTGCTCAATGCGCCGTAGGCTATCCCGCAGGTGAATCACATTCTCGTAGTAAGCGGCCTCATCAATCAGTCCGGTAGCGTTCGCTATAAAAGTCAGCTGATTCAGATTATTGCCAATCTCTTTCAACTCGCGGGTCATGGCAAAGTAATCAGCGGGCGGTGATTCTTTAGGCTCATACCCAACGATAAGCTGACGGACATAAGCCGACTTTGTCAACCCACAAGACTTAGCTCGTCTAGTAATCCTCTTGTACTCTTTCTCACTCAGCCGAAGACTGAGCTTTTTCCTTCTACTGATGTCGATATTAAACATCTCCTCTCTGCCGCACGACAGCGCGGCTCTAAAAATGGGGTCATAGGGGCAGCGCCCCTACCCAGCCGCGCGGCATTTGAGGGCAATGTGTCTGACAGAATGTCTGACACGTTGTCCCACAAATGCGATGCTGGCGCGTACTTAAAACTCAATAATTTTCGTTTTAACTACTTTTGGGCCTACAGCCCAATTTAGCGGCTTTCAGCCGCTTACAAATCGTCCCCTAAGCAGAAATCTTCGGCGCTTTCGCTGCCAAAAAGAATGACGCTTAGCGTGGCGATAGCCCGGTTTATGTTCTTGTAAAACGTCGAATGCTCAATCGCAAACCGCTCCTCAATAGCGGATATACTTATCGGGGTATCGCAGAGATAACGGGCATAAATGAGCTTATAGCCCCGCTGAGCGGAAGGGCTGGTTTCGTTTTTGCACATCTCTTTGAAACAGTCCAAGGCTGCATTTAAGCGCGCCCATAGCACCTGATTCGAGGCAGTTAAAAGCGACATTGAGGTCAATTTCTGATAGTAGGCTGTCCATTTCTCCGTTAAAATCCGCCCTCACAAATCGCCGCAAATGCCCTCACACGGCGTTCTTTGCCTGCGGGCGGTAACTTTTCTCGACCGCTGCCCCAAATTGCCCGACACGGCCCTTACACGCCTCAACAGCCCTCCGTGTAATCTTCTCCGAAAACGCCAAATGCCGCAAAACTCTTGCGGCCCTCAAATATCGAATATCTCTTTCGATTACCTTTCTCTGTGTTCATCCATGCGGTGAATTTCAACCATCAGCAAAATTCCCAAGCGCAGTCCCTCTGCAAAAACTGCCCTGTTTTCCATATTGAATATTTCCGCATTCATGTCCATCATGTGTTCCAGCTTTGCGTACTGCTCCTCAGTCAATATTATTCCTGAAAAACGACCTAGAAAAAAGCAGTAGAAAGTGGTAAAATAGGGAGTATGGAATACATAGATTTACGAAAACTGAAAAGTGGAGAGCTCAAGCAGGTACGCCGTCAGGTCGTACGCCTCAAACAGATGGGAAAAGCCGGGAAAGAAATTGAGGAATTAACCGGAGTGCGGCAGAGTCGCGCCAGCGAAATATGGACGGCATATAAGCGAGAGGGAGACAAAGCGCTGGAACCGAAGAAACACGGATTCCAGAAGGGGACGCATCTGCTTCTGACACCGGAGGAGCAGGCGGAAATACGGGAAACGATTGTTACCCGCCGCCCAGAGGAATTCGGCATTCCTGGGAGTCTGTGGACGCTGAAGAAAGTGTGTGCATACGTCTGGAAAAGGTATCGGAAAAGATCTCGGACGGCAGTGTGTCGGATTATATGCGGCGCTGGGGCTTGACGTGCCAGCGTCCGGTCAAGCGTGCCCGGAAACAGAATCCTTCCCGTATCTAAAGGTGGCGGGAGGAAGAATATCCGGCCATCGACCAGCGGGCCAAGGCAGAAAATGCCGTGATTTACTGGGGAGACGAGACTGGAATCGACAACTGCTCGAACTGTGAGCGCGGGTTTGCACCCAAAGGACAGCCTCCTGTTCTGTCGGTGGAAACGAAAAGAGAGAGGCTGAATATGCTTTCCGCCCTGAGCAGGCAGGGGGACGTTCGCTTTATGATGTACGAGGATTCCATGAACCAGCAGCGCCTGATCCAATTTATGGACCGGTTGATTCGGACCTCCAACCAAAAGGTTTTCCTGATTTTGGACAACTTAAAGGTGCACCACGGGAAGAAAGCCGCAGCCTGGCTGGACAAGCATCGGGATAAAATCGAGCTGTTCTTTCTGCCGCCCTATGCTCCCGAGAGCAATCCGGACGAATATCTCAATCACGCGCTGAAACTTTCGGTCCATTCTGGCGACTTACCTCGGACCATATACGATATCCGCCATAAAACTGCTTCCTTCATGCGAACATTACAACATTCTCCTGATAAGGTCTCCGCTTTCTTTCAACATAATCAGATTTCCTATATTCTTGTTCGGGGGTAATAATTCCTCAAACTCCTCGATTTGCTGGCCTACTCTGTTCACTGTGCGCCGGTATTTTTCATCACTGGGCGTTTCTGTTTCTACCGGGGATATTTCGCCATTATATAGCTCGTTTATTACGCTTATCATTGTCTGGCTGCCTCCTTCGTGATAAGGGTCCTTTTTGTCCTTCGCCACCACAATACCCGAAACCGCTGCGGAAGTCCAGACTTTTTTCTTCGTGAAAACCGCTGAAAAAATCGGCTTGCTTTTTATCTATGCCAAAGAGTCGCTTTCTTTGTTTTGCGGCTCAAATTTTGAGCTATGCAGCCTCTTGACAATGGGTCATTTGTATAGTACTATCACGTCAACAATTTGGTCGTTTTCTTGAAAAGCAGACAAAGAAAAAGCCCTTTCGGGGGCTGAGAAAATCGGATATCATCAATAAATCATCAAAATTCTTTGGGGCGTATGTTTCGGAAACACAAACGGCTCAACCGCGCGGGAAATTGGCCGATGTATGTCCGCTGATGCTTTTTCCACATCCACTCCAAAACCGCGTGCCGAGGGTTCAAGTCCTTCTGCCCCTGCCATCCTAGGAAAACCAAAAAGATATTTGGGCAAAAAACCGCGCCATGGCGCGGTTTTTTGCATCTCAAAGGGCTGGATTTCAAAAGTACGAAAACGGGGATGGCAAAACGGCGTTTTGGCTTTCCGGCAGGAAGTGAACCCTCACAACAACAGAATAGCACAGAGTGAGAGGGCCAGTGGAAAAAATCCGCTGGCCCTTTTTCGCAAAAAGACGTTAGTCTTTTGCGTGCATAAGGGCGATAGCCCGTTGCATACATAGCCGGTCGCTGGAGAAACCTCTTCAAAACAAGCGACCGGCTTTTTTTATTTCTTGAAAGAAGGTGCATCAAGTGATCAAAGCAAAAATAACCAACCAGTTTGGAGCAGCCCTCGAACGAGAACTGCCTCTTGACATCCACCAGTTCTACCACGATATGCGGGAGGCCGGTATCAACAAGCCGCCCCGAAATATCCTGCTCCATGATGACAAGGGCGTGGGTCTCCATCTGTCTGCCGACAGTGAGATTGGCAGCCGCCTGCTGAGAGTGTTCAGCAAGGGCGACACTTTAGCTGACGCCAACACTGTGGCATTTGCTGTGTCGACTGCCAGAGAAGAAATTCTCACAGACTTGGAGCAGAACATCGTCCACAACCAGTATCTCACCAAGGAAATGCTGTTCGATGACATCCAGGCCATGGCCCAGGCGGCAGGGCCGGTCAAGCTGGCGTTTTACTGCCCCCTGGTAGGCCAGCTGGATGACGGCGAGTGCGACGAGGATATCGACGTGGGCAGCGGTTTCCTGACGGCATACCAGGATCAGATCGAGCAGGGCATCGCTAACGAGCAGGCCCCCGAGATGGGCGATATGGCTCAGTATATGGGCGGTAATCCGGGTGTAGCTGCCAAGCTCATGTCTGCGGTCTGGACAGTAGAGGAAATAGACGGCAGGCTCCTGGGCCGTATCGACTGCCACCTCAAGGAGTCGCTCACTCCGGAAGAAATGGCTGATTTGAAAGACGAAATCCTCGGACAATGCTCAGATGGGCTCGGGGAAGGCTTCGAGCAGCGGCCTATCGAAACGGATGAGGGCGACCTGTACGTTTCCTACTGGAACAGCAGTGATGATTATTTTCTCTGCACCGAGGACGAGTTGGACGAACACCTGGAACCCCATCAAGGGATGGGCGGTATCTGAAGGAGGTTTTCAAGATAAACGATTGGGATAGATTACACCGAATGGCTGAGCACTACAAAGCCGAGTACCCGTCCGGCACCAGAATTATGCTGCTGAGCATGGGCGAGGACATCCACCGCATTGGTGACAATACCCGCGGAACTGTTATGGCGGTGGACGATATCGGCACTCTGCACTGCAAGTTCGACAATGGCCGGTCGCTGGGCCTTATCCCCAGCGAGGACTCCTTTCGCAAGCTGACTGAGGAAGAACTGGCAGAGGAACAGGAGCTGGATATGGACGAGGATGAAGATTTCGGCATGAAAATGTGAGGTGATTTTAACACGGCGAAGTGGTCGGATGGCGCATGGCTATCCGATTTTTTGATATGTTCGCGGGGATCGGCGGCTTCCGCTCCGGCCTGGAGGCCGCGGGCGGGTTTGAATGCATCGGTCACTGTGAGATAGATAAATATGCGAACCAGGCATATAACGCCATGTACGATACGGAAGGAGAATGCTTTTTTGAGGACGCCAGAACCATCGACCCCGGCGCGCTGCCGGATATCGACCTTATTTGCGGAGGCTTCCCTTGTCAGAGTTTTTCAATCGCTGGAAAACGGCGAGGATTTGCGGACGATGCAAGAGGAACTTTGTTTTTTGAGGTTGCCCGCCTTGCCGCCGGTAAAAGACCTGCATTTCTGCTGCTTGAAAATGTTCCCGGCCTCCTATCGCATGACGGCTGTCGGACGTTTGCGGCCATCCTCTCTACGTTGGATGACCTGGGGTACGATGTCGCGTGGCAGGTGCTTAACAGCAAGGATTTTGGAGTCCCCCAATCCCGCAAGAGAGTGTATATTGTCGGATATCTTAGAGACCGATGTGCCGGAGAGGTACTTTCTTTCACAGACACAAATGGAGCGGCTCTTGAGCAAGTCTTACCCGGCCCGGAAGGGCGGCGGGTGTACTCCTCCGCAGGAGTGTCCATCACTCTGACAAGCACGGCAGGCGGCTTTGGCGGCAGGAGTGGGCTCTACGATGTCACCCTGCCCATCAAGGTTATGACCAAGGCTGGGTATCAGTTGGCCCACCCCGGCGACAGCATCGACCTAGCCTACGCCACCATGAACACCAGGCGCGGCAGAGTTGGGGACAAAATCGCGCACACCGTTACCCCTGGAAACAACCAGGGGTATTTCTTTATTGACCTGAACGAAGAACCCAGCCTGACTGAGAACGCCCGATGCCTGCTGGCTAATCAGGATGCAGGTATTGGCAAGTTCAAAGGCGGGAAATCCGGCGTATTCGTAGAAGGAAAAGCTCCTTTTGCCGTTCCTGTGCAGGACGCGGACGGTACTGTGCATTATGGGAAAGTGCGAAAGCTCATGCCCATAGAATGCTGGCGTTTACAAGGTTTTAGTGACGAACAATTTAATAAAGCTGCTGCAACCGAACTATCCGACGCACAGCTTTATAAAATGGCAGGCAACGCGGTCACTGTGCCTGTCATTTCCGCTTTAGGCGAGAAAATCAAAGACATTTACTGGAGGTCATCATGCCAAACCATGTAACAAACATTATTGAGATCAAGGGCGACCCTGCCCGGATCAAATCCTTATTCGAGGCCGTAAAAAACGATGAGTACGGCCTCGGCTCCATTGATTTCAACAAACTGATCCCCATGCCGCCGGAGTTGGATATCGAGGAAGGGAGTCGCACAGACCGCGGTCTGAAAGCCTATCGTGACTTCATTGGGGTTTACACCTTTAACGACAAGAAAGGGGATTTCGACCTGCTGAACATCCCCGAGAAATCAGAGCAGGCATTTCTCCGGGTGCGGCCTGACATCGACCGCGCCGCATGGGATTTGGGCAGGCAGGCGTTCCAGAATGAGCAAAAATATGGGGCCGCTACTTGGTATAAGTGGCGAATCAGGAACTGGGGTACCAAGTGGAACGCCTATGGCTACGAGGACGGAGTCCAATTTGACGGGCATTCCCTGCGGTTCTGGTCGGCGTGGTCACCGCCCCAGCCGGTTATTGACAAGCTGTCGGAGATGTACCCCGACCTGGATTTTGTCCACCAGTTTGCCGACGAGGACATCGGGCATAACTGCGGCGAGGATGAGTACCACAACGGCTCTTTGTGCGGCGAGTATCGCCCTGCTGGTGTTGAGGCCGTGGAGTACGCCAATAGCCTTTGGGGAAATGGTGAGTTGGAGGAAGATGAGGATTTGGACAGCGGGATTTCCATGAAGTAAGTATAGCTAAATTTTAGGCCGGTATCAATCGTTCAGGAAACGATGATACCGGCCTTTTTTCGTTTTCTGGACGATTTCCGGCGAAGAAATGAGGTGGTCTCAATTAAATCGCCGGTATCGTGGGTAGGCAATAAAGCGCCTATCCTCCCCATTATCTACAGCCTATTCCCGTTGCAATACGGCAGGTTTGTGGAGGTGTTCGGCGGCTCCGGGAGTGTGCTGCTGGGAAAGCCCCCTGACCCTTTTGAGGTTTACAATGACTTCGACCGGAACCTTGTCAACCTGTTCCACTGCATGAAGGAACGGACTATGGCCACCATTCAGGAACTTGGGTTTTGTAATCTCAATTCCCGTGCAGACTTCCAGGCCATCAAGAAGTTTTTTCAGCATGAACAATTCGATGACAGATTTCTGGAAGAAGAAATGGAGCTAACCGAAATCCTGTTCCCGCCGCCAGCGGCAGAAGAATTGCAGGCTATCCGGCAGCGCATTACCAAAGATTACGACGTGCGCCGGGCGGCAATGTACCTGAAGTTGCTCCGCTACAGCTACTCCAGCGGGAAGAAGTCTTTTGCCTCACAGCCCTTTGACCTACGGCGGCTGTTCGGCCTTATCCAGCAGCTAGAAAACCGGCTGGCGAATGTCGTGGTAGAAAGTCAGGACTTTGAAACCCTCATCCACCACTACGACCGGTCCGACACATTCTTTTATCTCGACCCACCCTATTTCTCCACGGAGGATATGTACGCGGTGGAGTTTGCCTGGGCCGACCATGTGCGCCTGCGTGATACGGCAGCAAGTATGCAGGGAAGGTTTCTGCTCTCATACAACGACTGCCCGGAGATTCGGGAGTTGTATGAGGGCTTTCCTGTGTTTGATTTTACGAGAGTCCACTCTATGGCCCAGAGGTACGAGGCCGGGAAAGAATTCAAAGAACTGCTTATCGGCAACTATGACCTGTTTGAACGGGAAAAAGCCAAACCTGCTCAGTTAGCATTTGATATATAAAAAGGAAGTGTTTTTGTGAATAACAGCAGCCAGTTTATTCTGGTGTCCGTGCCCCTGGAGATGTTTCTGGAGGCGGGCATCAACACCGAAAGTATCATCCAAGTGAGCGCCCGTGAAGGGAAAATCATCATCGATACCCCGGACAGCACGGAGGATTACGTTTGCGACCGGGACTGCGATAATTGTCCGCTCAACGCTGTCCCCTGCGAATTTGATTGTGAAAGCTGCCCCTGCGAGGCCAACTGTGACGGAAGGGAGCTGGATGAATGAAAAAGCTGTTGCGCATTTTGGGTAAGAGGGGCCGCATCACGATTCCATATGAAATCCGGCAGCGGGTGGGATTTGCCTATAACGACGTGCTGTCTTTTACCGAATCCAGTGACGGCAGGTCGGTGATCGTCCGCCGGGAGAAGCTCTGCGATGATTGCCAGGGTAAAACTGTGCAAGCTATGACGGATGACATGACAATGCTGCTGGAACTATTGGACGCCCTGCCCACGGAACTGAAAAAAGCAGCTTTTGTGCAGCTCTCGGAGAGCCTGGGCAGGCTGCCCAGGCGCGAAATCAGAACTGGCCCGCCCCGCCGGGAAATTCAAGGAAAGCGAGGTGCTGTGCTTGCAGATCCAGATATTCCAAATTGACGGCGATTACGATGAGGACAGCCTGAAATTTCGTGGTCTTGAGCAAACCATGGAGCTGCGCGGGGGCGCTGGAATTGATTCCGGCATATATGAGGAAGTGTTTCGCGGTGACGTAAACTGCCGCGACCTGGAAGAAGTCTACTCCTTGTTCAACGTCGGCGGGCATCCTCTGCACCGGGGCCACTCGTTGTCTATTTCGGATGTGGTGCTGACCGAAAATGGCGCGTTCTTCTGCGATCATTGGGGATTTAAGAAACTGGATTTCGACCCGGAACTGGCTCATAAGCCGGATGATCTGTTGCGGATCGTGTATGTGGAACCCGGCAGGCCGCCATTCGTCAGCGAAGTGGGCCGTGACCTGCTGTCCATGCAGAAGGCCGTGCATGGGCCGTTGGAAGTCCTCAACAATCAGGACGGCACCGTCCTACTCTGCAGTGATGAAGGAAAACTCATTGGCATGGAGGGCAACCGCCATGTGGGGGATGATGTGATCGCCGGGCCATTCATTTTGGTCGGAGATAACGGCGAAAGCCTTCGCTCCCTCACGGATACGGAGGTTGACCGGTATATGGAGCGGTTCGCACAGCCGGAGAAGATCAGCCAGGAGGAAGTGGAGGAAAGCTCTGGTTTCACATTTATGTCGATGTAAGGGGAGGCGTTCTGCCATAAAAACTATCCGCGCTCCGCCCAGATCGCAAGGAATTTCCGGCTGAATCTTTGTTGCATATTTATTCGGAATTGGTCTGGACTTTCTGAAAAGTTGTGATATGCTTGTGGTCAAGAAAAACTCCAAGAAAGGATGAAATCCATGAAGAAAATCTTGACCACTCTTATAGCCGCCGCCCTGCTCATAAGCAGCGCCGGGTGCCAGGTGCAACAGCCCCAGGCCACACAGTCAGCGCCAGAACCCGCACCCCAGGCGCTTGTACTGAATGTAGCCTCGCCCACCGATACCAGCGATGGACACATCGACACGAGCGCCATAATAGCACAAATCGCAGCGGGCCTCAAGTTCAGACCGAATACGGCAGAAAAGGAAAAGGAGAATCCCAAAGCCTACCCTGCCGCTGAACAGGAGAAGGCACAGAAACCCAAGGTACGGCAGGAAAATCCAGCCACTAAGCCAAAAACAGCGGTATCTACCCCTACTCCTGAACCGCCTGCCACCGAACCTGATGCCTACTTGAAGGTTACCGTGAAAGCCACCCCCACCCCATCGCCAGCGGCCACATCTGCACCAACTCCGGTTCCTACACCGGAGCCGCCAGCCCCCACTCCTGCGCCTGCCGAGCCTACACCGGCTCCGGCAGAGCCCACGCCAGAGCCGGTCATAGAGGAAGCCACCTTCGACATCGGTTACTGGATCAGCTATGCGCAAAGCTGCGCACAAGGCTTGGGCCTGCGGCTGGAGAGCAGCGCAGTAGACTGCTGGGACAACCCCATCGGGGCCGGGCCGCACAGCACCTGCCTGGAGAGGGACATCAGCAGCCGGCTGAATAGATATGCAAACGACCCGGATATCACCGACGTGTGGATATGGTATGAATCTACCGGCGGGAACAACTACAACATCTATATCGGGTACGCATGATAGCAAAATAAACCCAAGGACACCGCAAAAAGTGGTGTCCTTTTTTTGTTGCCCGAATGGGCAGAAAAGGAGAGAATATGATATCTACTGTTAAACGGAAAAGCATGGCGCTGGTCATGGCCTTGCTCATGTGCTTTTCCATGTTCGCCAGTTTCGGGACCACGGCCCAGGCCGCAGGGGAACGTTCCGAAATCTATATGGTCAGCTTCCCTCGTGATGCGGAAACCAACCGCGACCATTGGGACCGGGATAACCTCCAGTTCATGAACGGCTGGTATATGGACGCTTACGATATGTTCGCCACGTTTGCCGTCGGCTCGTATGAGGGAAAAGTGGCCTATTGTATCGAGCCGGGGACTCCCATCGACAACGCCCACACGTTTACAGCGAAGGACGAAACCTTTTGGGATAATTACCCCTCGTCGCTCAACAAGACAATCGACGCCGACACCATCAAGTCCCTGATTGGCCGGATTTTGCAGTATGGCTACACCGGCAACATCGACCCCACCTGGGTGTCGCAGAATAGCGCCGCAGCGGATAAACTGGCCCACGTCTACGCGACCCAGCTTTTGATTTGGGAGACCATCGTGGGTGAACGCGATGAAAACTTCGGTCACGTCAGCACTGGCGGCAAGAACCCTGTCTTAGATTTCATCAAGCCTGGACACCCTCTGCGCAGCCGGATCATGGACAAGTACAACTCTATGGTCACCAGTGTCCAGAACCACAGCAAAATACCGTCTTTCATGGCTAAGAGCCGTGGAAAAGCGCCCACTATCGAGTTGGAATGGGACGGCAGCCAGTACACTGCCTCGCTGACCGACACCAATAAGGTGCTGGGTAACTACACGTTTTCCTCTGACTACAGCGCCATGAAGTTCACCACCAGCGGCGATGTGCTGACCATTACCAGCCCTACCGCTCCCACCGGCGATGTGACTGTCAGCGCCAGCAAGAAGGACTCCAAACGCATGGGCCTGGTTGTGTGGGACGATGGCACCTTCGGCCCCGGCGTGGGCCAGCAGAACACGGTCACCTATACGCAGTCCGTCACAGACCCCATTGCTGCTTACCTGAAACTCAATGTTTCTTACGGCTCCGCCAAAATCATCAAGACCTCCGAGGATGGCAAGGTGGAGGGTATCACCTTCCGCATCACCGGCAACGGCATCGATCAGACCGTCACCACCAACAGCCGGGGCGAGGTGCAGATCGATAACCTCCAGCCGGGCGAATACACCGTCACAGAGCAGGTGTCCGGCGATTACGTCCCCCAGGAGCCGCAGAAGGTGACCGTCCAGGCCGGGCAGACAGCTACGGTCAGTTTCAATAACAGCTTGCAGAAGGGCAGCCTGACCGTCACCAAAAACAGCGAAGATGGGCTGAACAGCGGCGTTCGGTTCCATCTTTACGGCACATCCTCCATGGGCGAAACTGTGGATTTGTACGCCACTACGAACAGCTCTGGTGTAGCGCAGTTCACCGACGTGCCCATCGGCAGCGGGTACACCCTGGAGGAAGTGGACACGGCTGTCCGCTATGTGGTGCCCTCATCTCAGAGTGTGAACGTGGAGTGGGAGAAAGCCACCAATGCCAGTTTCCGCAATGTGCTGAAGAAGTTCAATATCACTCTGAACAAGGTGGACGGCGAAACCGGCACTCAGCAGGGCGATGCCACTCTGGCGGGGGCCGTGTATGGTGTGTACAAGGACGGCGAGTTGGTGGACACCTATACCACCGACAGCGAGGGGCACTTCACTACCAGCTACTATGTGTGCGATTCCGGCTGGACAGTGCAGGAGATCAGCCCCAGCGAGGGGTATCTGCTGGACGAAACCGCCTACCCCGTGGGTGCTGACCCCAAGCAGTATGAGGTGGAGTTTAACTCGGCCCCGGCTCTCGCCAGCCCTGAAACCGTGCAGAAGGGAAAAATCACCATCATCAAGCACTGTGACGATGGCTCCACGCAGATTGAGACCCCGGAGGTGGGCGCGGAATTTGCCGTGTTCCTCAAGTCTTCCGGCAGCTATGACAGCGCCAAGGACTCCGAGCGGGACTACCTGACCTGCGACGAGAACGGCTATGCGGAAACCAAGCTGCTCCCTTACGGCGTGTACACCGTCCGTCAGACCAAAGGCTGGGATGGGCGCGAGCTCATGAAAGACTTCGACGTGTTCATCAATAAGGACGGCGGGGTGTACCGTTACCTTATTAACAACGCGCCGTTTACCAGCTACGTCAAGGTCATCAAGACGGATGCCGAAACCGGCAAGGCTATCCCCTATGCCGGAGCCGGATTCCAGATTTACGACCCCAACGGTCAGCTTGTTACCATGCGGTTCACCTACCCGGCGGTAACGGAGATCGACACATTCTACACCACCACGGATGGCACCCTCATCACCCCGGAGGTGCTGCCCTACGGCACCGGTTACTCCCTGGTCGAGGTGCAGGCCCCTTATGGCTATGTGCTGAACTCCGAGCCTGTCTATTTCGATATCACCCCAGACAACTCCACCGAGGAAAGCGCGGTTACTGTGGTAGAAGTGGAGCGGCCCAATATGCCGCAAAAGGGCACGATTTCCATCACCAAGCTGGGCGAGGTGTTCTCCTCTGTGACAGCTCTGGGCGGCGCAGCCACAGATGAGGATAGCAACGAAATCGAAATGCCCATCAGCTACCAGCCGGTCTACGAGGAAAAGCAGTTGGCGGGCGCGGTCTACGAGGTAACCGCTGCCGAGGACATCATCACCCCGGACGGTACCATGCGCTATGCAGCAGGCGAGGTGGTATCCACCCTTACGACCGCCCAGGACGGCCCTGTTGCCACCGAACCCCTCTATCTGGGGAAGTACCAGGTGCGGGAAGTGGAGGCCCCGTTTGGCACGGTTCTGGACACAGAAACGCACACCGTGGAACTGACCTACGCTGGGCAGGAGGTTGAGATCACCGAGGCCAGCGCCACCCTCCACGACGACCGGCAGAAGATAAAAATCAGCCTCGATAAGGTGCTGGAGCAGGACGAGCGGTTCCAGATTGGCATGAACGACGAAATTGCCACCGTGCAGTTTGGACTGTACGCCGGTGAGGATATCACTGCCGCTGACGGCTCCGCCATTCCCGCCGATGGCCTGATTGAGACCATTAACTGCACCGAGGATGGCTCGGTTGTGTTTATTACCGATCTGCCTCTGGGCAGCTATTACGTCAAGGAAATCAGCACCGACAAGCACTACACCTTGACGGATACCGTATACCCCGTGGTGTTCGAGTATGCCGGGCAGGATGTTGCGCTGGTGGAGGTTGCCCTGAATGACAGCGAACCTATCACCAACGAGCTCATCTACGGCAGCATCAAGGGCATGAAAATCGACCGGGAGAATCAGGAAACCATCGCTGGTGCGCTGTTCGGAATGTTCCGTCCTGATGCACTACAGTTCACTTCCGAGACCGCCATACTGACCTCTACCTCAGATGAAAACGGTGTGTTCTCCTTTGAGGATGTCCCTCTGGGCAACTGGATCGTGCGGGAGTTGCAGCCTGCCGAGGGGTATCTGCCCAACACCGATATTCATCATGTACAAGTGGAGAGGGACGAGCAGATTGTTGAAATCAACGTGGTCAATGATCGTATCCCGGAGCTGGGCACTACCGCCAGCATCGGCGGCGAGAAGGAAGTCAACGCCACCGAGGTTTTCACTCTGGAGGATGTAGTGGAGTACACCTATCTGGTGCCGGGCAAGGAGTACACGGTCAAGGGTGTGCTTATGGACAAGGCCACCGGTAAAGCATTGAAAATCAATGGTGCGGAGGTGCGCTCCGAAAGCACATTCATGCCGGAGAACCCCAGCGGCACGGTAACGGTTTCGTTCGAGTTCGACGCGAAATATATCAAGACCGACACCGATATTGTGGTGTTCGAGAGTCTGTATCAGGAGGGCCGGGAGCTGGCCGTCCATGCGGATATCGAGGACAACTCCCAGACCGTGACTGTTCATGTGCCGGAAATTGGCACCCAGGCCACTATCGGAGAGGAAAAAGAGGCTACCATCGACGGCCCGATTACTATCGACGATGTGGTGGCGTTTAAGAATCTGACTCCTGGCAAGGAGTACAGTGTGTACGGCATTCTCATGGACAAGAACACCGGTGAGGCCCTCAAGGTAGGCGGCGAGGAAATTCATGCTGAAAGCACCTTTACCCCGGAAACGGCAGACGGAGAAACTGTAGTACAGTTCACCTTCGACACCACTGGGCTGGTGGATTCCACCGAGATCGTAGCCTTTGAGAGCCTGTCTCGTGAGGGTATCGAGTTGGCGGCCCACGCCAATATCGAAGATCCCGCCCAGACCGTCAAGGTGACTGTTACCGGGCCTAGAATCGGCACCAAAGCTACGGTTGACGGCAAAAAAGAGGTGTCCGGCGAAGGCCTCATCACCATCGAAGATGTGGTGTCCTACAAGGGCCTGACCGCCGGGAAAGAGTACAAGCTGACTGGTACCCTCATGAATAAGACCACCGGCGAACCCTTTAAGCTGAATGGTGAGGAAATCCGTGCCGAGGTCGTGTTTACGCCCGAAAAATCTGAAGGGGAGGTCACCGTCTCCTTCCCCTTTGACACCTCCTGGGTGAACTCCACTACAGATATTGTGGTGTTCGAGAAGCTGTCTCTGAACGGAAAGGAGGTTGCTGTCCACGAGGATATCGGCGATAAGGAGCAGACCGTCACCATCATCGTCACCAGGCCGGAGATTGGAACAAAAGCCACCATCGGCGGCAAAAAAGAGGCCGCTACTGCCAAGGAAATCACCATCGACGATGTGGTGTCCTACAAGAACCTGACCCCCGGCACGGAGTACAAGCTGGTGGGTGTCCTCATGGACAAGGCCACCGGTAATCCGTTCAAGGTTGGCGATAAAGAAATCCGTGCCGAGGCCACTTTTACCACTGAAAAGGCCGATGGCGAAACTGTAGTAAAGTTCACCTTCGACGGCAGCGGCATCACCCAGGCCACGGAAATCGTGGTGTTCGAAACGCTCTATCAGGGCGAGGTGAAGATTGCTGCTCATGAGGATATCAACGATGAAGGCCAGACTGTGAAGGTCGTGCCGGTCACTCCCGGCAAGCCCACCACGCCTAACCCCGGCAACCCGCAGACCGGCGACCGCTCCATTATGGGTTTCTGGATCGGTCTGGGCGCCATCGCGCTGGGCGGGTTGGCGGCTGGCATCATCATGTACAACAGAAAGAAAAAAGAGGATGGTGAGCGATGAAAAAGGTGTATATCTGCGCGCCCCTTTCGGGGGACGTGCAGGACAATCTAGAAAAAGCAAAACGCTATAGCGAATACGCACTGAGGTGCGGGGCGGCTCCGGTCACCCCGCATTTTTATGCGCTGTGTTTGGATGACGGCATCCCGGAGGAACGTGAGATGGGTATGGCTGCCGGGCTTAGTCTTCTGTGGTTTTGCGATGAGGTTTGGATGTTCGGTGACCAGACTACGGACGGCATGAGGGCAGAAATCAAGCTGGCACACAATCTCAATATCAAAGTTAGGATTATCAAGGAACACGAAATCAAAAAAGTGATAGGAGATGTTTCAGCATGAGAAAAAGATGGAAAAAGTTTTTGCTTTGCACTGTGTTCGCAGTGCTGCTGGTGCCGGTTCTGGCGGCTCCCGCCATGGCGACCGGCGATGTGGCAGGCGCTATCCAGAGCACCTGGACAACAGCGCAGGGGCAGATCCGCACAGTTGTCGACAATGTGGTGTTCCCTGTAATAGACATGATTTTGGCGATTTTATTCTTCGTCAAACTGGGGACCGCTTATTTCGACTACAAGAAGCATGGACAGTTTGAGTTCACGGCTCCGGCGATCCTGTTCGCCTGCCTTATCTTCATGATGACAGCCCCACTCTATATCTGGACGATTCTGTAAAATTATACACGGAGTGGGAGGGGCAATGCGCCCCTCCTGCTTACATTTTATAGGTGGTGATTTCTATTTTTGATTGGTTAGGGGACATTCTCGGCGGCATTGGAAGTGCTGTCGGCGGGGTGTTCGATACGATTGGAGAACAGGTCTCAGCGGCCATCTGGGACGCCATGATCCGCTGGTTTTACAACACTATTTTTGACGCGGCAAGCGACTTTTTCACGATGATGGGCAATATGGGCGCGGATATTTTTGACCTGAACTGGGTCAGCGCCACGATCTCATTATTCACGATGTTCGGCTGGTCGCTGTTCATTGCTGGGACGGTGGTAGCTGTGTTCGACGTGGCTATAGAATACCAGACCGGACGGGCCAGCGTCAAGACCACAGCGATAAATGTGCTGAAAGGCTTTTTTGCCTGTTCGCTTATCGGCATTGTGCCTGTGGAGTTGTACAAGTTCTGCATCAGCCTGCAAAACACTTTCGCTGGGGATTTGACCCGGATATTCTCCGGGCAGCAGGTGCAGGGACTCTCCGAGCAGAGTATTGCTATCCTGACGGCGAATTTTGTGCTGCCCCAAAATACAGTAATCGGGCTGTTCGAGCTGCTGGCGCTGGTGGCTTTCGCCTACTGTGTGGTAAAAATCTTTTTTGCCAACATCAAGCGCGGAGGCATCCTGCTCATCCAGATGGCGGTGGGAGCGTTGTATATGTTTTCGGTTCCCAGGGGATACACGGACGGCTTCAACCAGTGGGTCAAGCAGATCATTGCGCTGTGCTTGACGGCTTTCCTGCAAACCACGCTGTTATTTCTGGGCCTTCTGACGTTCTCGGACAATATGCTGCTAGCCCTGGGGATCATGCTGGCGGCGGGCGAGGTACCGAGGATCGCCCAGCAGTTTGGGCTGGACAGTTCGGTCAAGGTGAATATGATGAGCGTGGTACACGCCACCAGCACGGCGATCAATATGACACGGTCTGTGGCAAAGGCCATAGCGTGAGGTGCCTATGAAAGATAATCTGGAATTGGAGCGGGGCGACATCGCCATCGACCGGGAGATGGATGTTGACTGCGATATCGGAGTGCGACACGTCGTCGCATAATTGATTGTTCAACGCCGAAAGGTGATTGAACTTGCTATTCCGTTAGCAAGACCTACTATCCCCGAAGTGGCGCGCAAGTGCTATGAGGGAGCGGATAGGACAAGGTAGCCCACCCGAAAGGGAGAAGCTGGAACCGT
>NZ_JAWXXL010000046.1:0-22148 GCF_034334985.1 Acutalibacter intestini
ATTGCCAACTATCCACGCAAAATTTTAGGTTGGAAAACGTCTGAAATGCTCTTCCGTGAAGCCGTCGCCGCCCTCTGAAAAAAATATTTCAAATTTTTTCGCATTTACTCTTGACATTTTCGACTATGTGCAGGAAATCAGCACCAACGCCGCCTATCTTACAAGCGATACCAAGTACCCCGTTGTCTTTGCGTATGCAGGGCAGGATACGGCACTCGTCCACATCTCCGCAAACGAGGGCAACGCCATTGAGAACAAGCTCATCTACGGCTCTGTCAGTGGGAAGAAATCGGACGAGGACGGAAAGGCTCTGGGCGGTGCAACCATCGGCATCTTCAAGACTGGCACAACCGAATTTACAAAAGAGACAGCGATTGCGACTACCGTATCCGCAGAGGACGGTAGTTTTTCTTTTGCAAAAGTACCCTACGGCACATGGGTAATCCGTGAGATTGAAAGCCCCAAAGGATATGTACTCTCCGAGGAAGAAATCGCCGTCACAATCAGCGAAGTGGAGGAAGTTGTTGAGGTGGAGCTTGTGAACTACTTCATCCGTGGCAGCATCTCCCTCACAAAAGTGGATAAGGACTACCCCGACAACAAGCTCATGGGGGCGGTGTTCGAGGTCTACTCCGATACCAACGGTGACGGCAAACTGGATAAGGACGATGTGCTGCTCGGCACAATGACCGAGATAGAGGGAGGCGTCTACCAGATGAAAGAACTCCGCTACGGCAAGTACCTTGTCCGTGAAAAGACCGCCCCGACTGGATATATCCTTGATGAAAATGTCTATCCCGTATCCATCGAGGAAAACGGCAAGACCTACACCGTGGAGAACGAAGCAGGTAAGGGATTCTGGAACGAAGCCCAGAAAGGGAACCTCAAAATCGTCAAGACATCCTCGGACGGCAGGGTGGAGGGCTTCTCTTTCCGCATCACGGGCGTGAACTACGACCAGACCTTTAAGACCGACAGGAACGGCGAAATCTCCATCGAGGGCTTACGGATTGGCGAGTATACCGTTTCCGAGGTGAGCGACAAAGCATCCGCAGGCTATATCCTGCCCGCCGACAAGCAGGCTACCGTGCAGGTGGGAGCCACCACCATCGTCCAGATGCACAATGAACTCCGTGACACCCCGAAAACGGGCGATGACTTCAACCCTGCCCTCTGGGTGAGCCTTGCGGCGGCATTCACCATCGGTGCGGGCGTTCTGGGATTCCTTGGGATTAAGGGGAAGAAGAAAAAAGAGGACTGATAACCGAATCACGGGCAGCATGAAGCCCCTGCGGTCAGAAATCGGAAAGGAGGTCTTATGAGAATGGACGCAAAGACCATCATCGCCATCGTGCTTGTGGCATTCATTGGCGGCGGAGCCTTGTGGCTCAACATCCGCCACAGAAAGAATAAGTAACCCAAGTATGCAGGGACGGGGGCGGCTGAAAATGCCGCCCCTATCCTTTATGGAGGTACGCTATGCACAATCTGAAAACCATTGAGGGCAAAGTCAGACGGATTCTGGAAAAGGACGAGGATGCCAGAAACGATGACATGACCCTTTACCTTGCGGTCTGCAATTCCTGTCTGAAAGGCGCAGGGGCGATGCCCTTTGCCGAGGTCATGGCACAGCATAAATATCTGGGCTTGCCGAGCTTTGAGAGCGTCAGCAGGACACGGCGCAGATTGCAGGAGAAGCACCCCGGACTGCTTGGGAGCCTGCGGATGCAGAAGCTTCGAGCCAGAGGGGAAAAGGCATACCGCAGATATGCAAAAAGCGACTGAACGGAGGTCTGATTATGGAGGAAGAAAAACGCTCCAACCAAGGATATAAAATCATCGAGAGCTGTACCATCGGGAGTACAGAGCTTGTCATCGGGCATAACCCCAAAGCCCCCAACCCCTATGTGTGCTGGTACTGCAAGGGCGGGGACAACTATTTCTGGGGATGCTACTGCAACGAGCTGTCGGCGGCACGGGAGAAGTTCAATGAGCGATACCAGTCCGAGAGCCGTATGCCCTACAACAATCCCCCTGCCCCGAAACAGAGGAACGGCGATGACCGTGGGCGATAAAAAGGCTGCGGAAAGCAGCCCCCAAAAATACGACTGTACGACCTGCCCTTATCCCCGATATAAGGACAAATACACCATCTTCTGCGATGTCTGTATCCGAAAGATTTTAGACGAGCAGCGAGAAAAGAAACAGAGAAAGGAGAATCCCGATGGAGAATGAGGAAAAAAGGATGATAAGCTCTTACGAGGTCACGCAGAGCATCCACATCGGCAGAAAGGAAGTGGTGTTCGGCGTGGATGAAAAAGCAGAATATCCCTTTTTAGTCTGCCACTGCACCTACGACAACCCGGTATCCGCAGAATGGGTGACGGATGCCGTCGGCTCTGATGACTATCTGGAAGCCATGCAGATTTTCATGGAGCGTGTGCAGGAACAGATAGGGCTTGTGCGAGCCGAGCAGGAGCAGTTCAAGTTTGATTTGAAGCCGTTCACTATAGACGACTGCATCCCCGACAACAAAAGCGGCAGCATCGTGGGAAAAGTTGTCGTCATCAATGCCGAGGTCAACCGCTACGAATACCGCCACTCCGCCTATCAGCTTGTGCTTGCGGACGGCGGAAACGGTGCGACTGGCGGCAGGGGGCAGGCGGTGTTCGGCACATGCCTTGCCACGGGCGAGCATCGCAGGTGGGAAAGGTACGATGTCCTTGGGGAAATCAAGCCCGACCACATGCCCCAATGGGCAAAGGAAGCCCTCGCCAGAACCAAGGCGCAGGAGAAAGAGAAAAAATCAAAGAGCAGGGAGGGACGCTGATGGAGGTACGAGCTTTAACACAGCCCGAACAGAAATACACCTATTCCCAGAGTACGCAGATAGCAGGGCAGACGGGCTGCATCGGGCATCTGCGTGGGGATTTCGACAGCTCTGGGAACGGCTTTTTTACCACATGGGACGACCACTGGGACAGGTGGAAAACGGACGAGTTCAAGGCGGAGCTTGACAAGGTTATCAACGCTCTGCGTGAGGGAAAAGGTCTTTTGCACAACCGCCGTGACATGGCGGCGTTTGCAAGGGCAAATCCCGATGCCGCCTTTATGGGGAACTACTGCACCGAGTACGGCTTCCGTGTGGATACGGACAAACACGCTTTCCTGCTCCGCTGCAACCCCACAAAGGGGGACTACAACTTTTACTGCTACTGCTACGTCAAGGACTGGCTTGACGGTCACATCCAGAAAGCCCAGCAGGGCATCCGCTTCATCGACCCCCATTATAATGAAAGGTTCCGCATCCCAGACGGCGGCAGAATCATCATCAGCTATGCGTGGGGAGAAAAGACGGAAAAGACCTGCCGCTTCATTGACGAGTACCACACCGAGGTAGGGAGCAGCCTTTACCATATCTGCGAATTTGCGGAGAAGATGAAGATGAACGGACACAGCTATGAGCCGAAGCCCGAAGAACCGCCGTCTCCCAAGAAAGCACCGAAGCACAGAGACCATGAACGATAAGGAGGAATGGAACTATGGCAGTAAACCAGAAAGCCGTCAAGGTCTTGAACAAGATTTTAGACGCAGGCTTTACCGAGGAAAAAGCCATCGCCGCCATGACGATGGACGACATCCTCTCCATGCAGGGCATCACGGTGGCGGACATCACCCTCATCAACGACCTGCAAAAGAGCATCAGGGCGAACAAGGTCATCTCCTTTTTGGGCGGTGGCATGGAATAAGGGACAAAAGGAAACAGAAAATTTCACCATAAGGAGGTGTGAGAATGGCTGCAAAGTACCAGCTCATCACGGAGCTGTATCAGCGGACGGGCGTTACCGTCACGAGGAACCCGCAGGCGTGGCAGGGCTTCCTGTCCTCTGCCTGCCGCAATTACAAGTGCCGCTTTGACGAGCAGCTCCTCATTTACGCCCAACGCCCCGATGCTGTTGCCGTTACCACCATAGAGGTCTGGAACAGGCTCTTTAAGCGGTGGGTGAACAAGGACAGCAAAGGCATCGCCGTATTCGACACCAAGGGGCGCAGGAACACCCTCAAATACTACTTCGACGTGTCGGACACCCATGAGGGCTACTACGGGAGCAGAGCCGTCCCCATATGGCAGATGGACGGGCGGTACGAGCAGGCAGTCATGGAACGGCTCTCCGACAGGTTTGGCGAAGTGGAAAGAGACGGGCTTGCCGGGGTGCTGATGGAGACGGCAAAGAACGCCGTGGAGGACAATCTACAGGACTACACGGCACAGCTAAAGGATTACGTCGAGGGGAGCTTTCTGGAGGGGCTTGACGATTATAATATAGAAGTGATGTACCGTGAGCTTGCCGCTAACAGCGTAGCCTATATGCTGATGACCCGCTGCGGCATAGATGCGGCGGAGTATTTTGACCGTGAGGACTTCGGGGCAATCGTCAATTTCAATACGCCCCAGACCCTCAACGCCATCGGCATCGCCACAAGCGACATTGCGGAGATGGCTCTGCGTGAAATCTCCCAGACGATACGGAATGTGCAAATGGCGGAGAAAGACCAGAAACGCACCTTTGCACGGCAGTACCAGATTCGCTATGATAGTGGCAGGAAACAACCCGAAAGGAGCGAGAACAATGAGCAAAATCACTTACACGAAGCAGGACGATTACCTTATACCCGACCTCACATTACCGACAGAGCCAGAGCTTCCGCTTGGCAGGTACGCTTTGATGCACAGGGACTATCTGGAGAAGCACAAGAGGGTGACGTTCCTCAACCTGCTGACATCGGGCAGGCTGAACGCACACCTGCACCAGACCGAGCAGGCGGCACTCTCCAGACTGGAGCTGCTGACGAAGCAGCTCTCCAAGGAGCAGGGCATGACGGAGGAACTGAAAGAGAAAGCACCAATGCAGTGGGTGCAGGCGATGAACGCCATCCGCAGCCAAGCCGAGGAAATGATTCTGGACGAGCTGATTTACCAGTAGAATCCGAGCCTGCCGAGGACGGACAGCGCAGCATTGCCACCGAGGAAGAAGTGAGGGCGAATCTTCCCACCGTGGACGAACAGATTGAGATGATGGTTGAAGCAGAGGATATGCGGAATGAATCCGCAGGCAAGTCCTCTGCTTCTCCGTCTTTAGGGGGCAGCTATTCGCAGGAGGACATTGACAGCATCCTCACCAAAGGCAGCGGCTTCCAAGACAGCAAGTACCGCATCTACCGCCAGTTCCAAAAGCAGGAGGACAGCAAGAGCAACATCGACTTCTTGAAACGGGAGTACGGCACGGGAAGCGGCAATTATCATTTTTCAGACGGGAGAAGCGGTCACTTTGAGTTCAGCGGCAAAAGCTTTGCCATAGACCGTGAGACGGTTTTAACTTGGTCTAAGGCAGAGAAACGCCTGCGGGAGCTGATAAAGAACAACCGCTATTTCAGCCCGAAAGAGAAAGACCGCTACGCCGATTATCTGGAGGGCATCTCTGCCCCGCAGTACGAAATCGACAGCCAGAGGAAAGCGGCAAGGCAGCGTTTCATAGACGCCCACCGTGACCTGCCCCCTGCCGACAAACGTGACACGCTCTCCCTGCGGCTCTCCGACTTCATCCGTGACTTGGACGGCTACGAAAAAAATCTGCTTGAAAATGTAGGGCGTACCGACTTTGGAGACATGACAACCGGGCAGATGGAGCAGGCTCTCTCCGACCCTGCCGCCGTGCAGCAGCTCATAGACTTTCTGGCTCTGGTGCAGGGAAAGACCTCAAGCGTCTACAGCCGCAGCAATGCGTGGAGTTTCACGCAGGAGCTTACGGAGCTTTACCCTCTTTGCTACCTCTACCATGAGGGCGATGTGGTGTATATCGGTGCGGACAAATATGAGATTTCCGACTTAGGCGAAGATGCCGTATCCCTGCGGAATCTAGAGTTTCCTTTGTTTGGCACGGAAATGAGCCGTGCCGACTTTGAGGAAAAGCTCCGTGAGAACCCCATGAACGACCATCTGAAAACGGTCATCACCGAGAAGCAGGAAACACGGTCTCCCGCCGAGGGAAAGGAAAACGCCGAGGAAAAGGAAACGGAAGCTCCCGCCGAGGAAAAACCCGACAGCATCACATTTTCCATCGGCTTCTCCGAGCATCCCGCCTTTTATGATAAACAGCTCAATGACCGCTATACCGATTTGAGCTTTGCCCTTGGGAACAAGCTCCTTGGCGTTCTGGACGAAAAGCAGCACCGTGAAAGACTGGATAAGAGCAAGGGCGTGGGGTGGTATAAAAAGACCGACTTTGAGATTACCGCCGTTGTAGGCGGCGAGGAATTCCACTATGAGGGACGCTTCGACATCGGGGACGGCGAGGGCGACTTGATTGCCCACATCAAAAACTTTTACGACTACTATCTCTCCCCCGACTGCCCCTTTATCCCAGAGTGGAAAAGACAGGGCGAGGACTACTACCGTGAAAAGATAGAAAACCTGCGCTTCGGGCATGACACGCTGCTCCCATTCCTTATGCAGAATACCGAGCTGACCCCAGAGGATGAAAAGCTCCTAACGGAGATAATGGCTACCGAAGCCGACTGGAACAGGAAAGCGGAGGACAAGGCACAGCCCGAAGAAACAAAAGCCGCTGAAGAAACCCCCGTTAAAGAAACTCCCACTGAACAAGCTCCTGCCGATGCAGAATCCGCTGTCGATGAAATGCTTGCCTTTGCGGAGAGGATTGCGGCACAGTACGAGACCGAGCCGCCAGAGGAACGCTTTGAGGTCATCATGACTTCCGATGCGTTCCCAGACCCCGAAGATGCCTTTGCCATCTGGGACAACATCCGAGAGGAATACTATGCGGACACGGACGGCAGGGTGCTGACCTACCCCACCGAGGAAGCAGCCACGGCAGGGCTTCTGAAAGTGCGGAAAGCCGTATCCGACAAGGAAGCCGAGGAATGGCTCTATGCGGAGCGTGTCAGGCAGGGCGTAATACCTGCCCCGTCCGAGCCTGCAAAGCAGGATGATTCAGACCTTATCGGCACGGAGCTCACCATCGACAACCGCCGCTACCTCATTGAGAGAATCGGGGAAATCAGCGGCGACGTCTCCCTGCGTGACATCACGTTCCAGAACAGCGTGGGCTTCCCTATCAGCCGAGTGGAGAAAATCGGCTATGTCCGCAGGCTTTTGGAGCAGGGGCAGAAAGAATTACCACCCGAAAAAGGAAACGCAGAAGCCCCCGCACCGACCACGGCGAAAGCTCCTGCCCTTTCCGTAGACCGCCACAACTACCGCATCACGGACGATGCTTTAGGCGTAGGCGGGGCAAAAGAAAAATTCCGAAACAACATGGCGGCGGTCAGTCTCCTGCACGAACTGGAGATTGAGAGCCGCCTTGCCACGCCCGAAGAACAGGAAACCCTTGCCAAGTATGTGGGATGGGGCGGTCTGTCTATGGCGTTTGACAGCAATAATGCGGCATGGGCGAATGAGTACAAGGAATTGAAATCCGTCCTCTCCGATGAGGAATACCGTGCAGCGATGGAATCCACCTTGACGGCGTTCTATACCCCGCCCGTTGTCATTAAGGCAATGTACGAAGCCCTTGACCGCCTTGGCTTCTCCAAAGGCAACATCTTGGAGCCGTCCTGCGGCGTGGGCAACTTCTTAGGCTTGCTTCCCGACAGCATGGCGGACAGCCGGCTCTACGGCGTGGAGATTGACCCCCTTTCTGGGAAGATAGCAAGGCAGCTCTACCAGAGGGCGAGCATCGCCATCGAGGGCTTTGAGGACACCAAGCTCCCAGACAGCCACTTTGACGTGGTGCTTGGCAACGTGCCTTTCGGGGAGTTCAAGGTGGACGACAGCCGCTACAACGCCCAGAAGTTCCTAATCCACGACTATTTTTTTGCAAAGGCTCTGGATAAGGTACGCACGGGCGGCGTGGTGATGTTCATCACTTCCAAGGGGACGATGGATAAGGCAAGCCCAGAGGTGCGCAAATTTATCGCCCAGAGAGCCGAGCTGTTAGGCGCAATCCGTCTGCCAGACAACACGTTCCGAGCCAACGCAGGCACGGAGGTCACAAGCGACATCCTCATCCTGCAAAAACGTGACCGCATCATCGACATCGAGCCAGACTGGATATACCTTGACACCAATGCCGACGGCATCACCATGAACAGCTATTTTGTGCAGCACCCAGAGATGGTGCTTGGCACAATGCAGATGGAAAGCACACGCTTCGGCATGGACGCCGCCTGCAAAGCGGACAAGGAAAGACCCCTCTCCGGGCTTCTGCATGAAGCTATGCAACGGATAAGCGGCGAAATCCCAGAGTATGAAAGTGAAATCGACCAGATTTCCGATGAGCAGGACAAGTCCATCCCCGCCGACCCCAACGTGCGGAACTTCTCCTATGCCCTTGTGGACGGAAAGATTTATTTTCGGGAGAATGACCGCATGACCCCCGCCAGCGCATCCATGACGGCGGAGAACCGCATCAAGGGCTTGCTTGGCATACGGGACAGTGTACGCCGCCTTATCGAGTACCAGACCAATGACTACCCCGAAGAAATGATAAAGACCGAGCAGGAGAACCTTAACCGTCTGTACGATGCCTTTACCGAAAAGTACGGTCTTATCAACAGCCGGGGGAACTACCTTGCCTTTGCCGCCGATGAGAGCTACTTCCTTTTATGCTCCCTTGAGGTGCTTGACGATGAGGGGAAATTCAAGCGCAAGGCGGATATGTTCACCAAGCGGACGATAAAGCCCCACCGGGAGGTCACGTCCGTGGAGACCGCAAGCGAAGCCCTGGCACTCTCCATCGGGGAGAAAGCCCGTGTTGACCTTGGCTATATGGCGAAGCTCACGGGCAGGACGCAGGAGGAAATTGTCACGGAATTGCAGGGCGTAATCTTCCGTGTGCCGAATACCGAGCCTGCACGGTACGCTGCCGCAGACGAATACCTCTCTGGAAACGTGAGGGAGAAATTGAAAGTTGCGGAGATTGCGGCGAAGTCCGACCCTGCCCTGTCCCTCAACGTGGAAGCACTAAGGCAGGTCATCCCCAAGGATTTAAGTGCCGCCGAAATCGCCGTCCGTTTAGGCACCACATGGATACCCGAATCCGATATACAGCAGTTCGTGATGGAGCTTTTAACCCCGTCAAGCCATGCCGCAGGCAGGCTGAGGGTGCGCTACACCCCCTACAACGGCGACTGGTTCATTGAGAACAAGACTTCCGACTTCGGGAACGTCAAGGCGGACAGCACCTACGGCACGAAAAGGGCAAGTGCCTACCGTATCATCGAGGACACCCTAAACCTAAAGGACACCCGCATTTTCGACTATGTTCACGATGAACACGGCAACAAAAAGGCAGTGTTCAACGCCAAGGAGACCACGGCGGCGCAGGCAAAGCAGGAAGTCATCAAGCAGGCGTTTGGGGACTGGATATGGAAAGACCCGGAACGCAGGAACCGCCTTGTCCGCTACTACAATGATACCTTTAACTCCGTGCGCCCCCGTGAATATGACGGGCGGCACATCACATTTGGGGGCATCAGCCCGGAAATCAAGCTGCGCCCCCACCAAGTCAATGCCATCGCCCACATCCTCTACGGCGGCAACACGCTCCTTGCCCACAAGGTAGGGGCAGGCAAGACCTTTGAGATGGTAGCCGCCGCACAGGAAAGCAAGCGGTTAGGCTTGTGCCAGAAATCCATGTTTGTCGTACCCAACCACCTTGTGGGGCAATGGGCTTCCGAGTACCTGCGGCTCTATCCAAGTGCCAATATCCTCGTCACCACCAAGCAGGATTTTGAGACCGCCAACCGCAAGAAGTTCTGCGGCAGGATTGCCACGGGCGATTATGATGCCGTGATTATCGGACACTCTCAATTCGAGAAAATCCAGATGAGCGAGGAACGCCAGAGGGAACAGCTCCAACGGCAGCTTGACGATATAGAGATGGGCATTGACGAGATACAGAAGTCCCACGGCGAGCAGTTCACGGTGAAGCAGCTCATGAAAACCAGAAAGGCTATCGAAGCCAAGCTAAAGAAGCTCAACGATACGAAAAGAAAGGATACGGTGATTGACTTTGAGCAGTTGGGCGTAGACAGGCTCTTTATAGATGAGAGCCATTTTTACAAGAACCTGTACCTCTACACCAAGATGCGGAACGTGGGCGGCATCGCCCAGACCGAAGCCCAGAAAAGCTCCGACCTCTTTATGAAATGCCGTTATCTGGACGAAATAACGGGCAACCGTGGCACGGTTTTCGCCACGGGGACGCCCATCTCGAACTCAATGGTGGAGATGTACTCCGTCCAGAGGTACTTGCAGTATGACACCCTTGCGAGGAACGGCTTGCAGCATTTTGACGCATGGGCTTCCACCTTTGGCGAAACCGTCACGGCTCTGGAGCTTGCCCCAGAGGGTACGAACTACCGAGCCAAGACGAGGTTCGCGAAGTTCTACAATCTCCCAGAGCTGATGCAGATGTTCCGTGAAGTTGCGGACATCCAGACCGCCGATATGCTGAAACTCCCCGTCCCCAAGGTCAACTACCACAACATCAAGACCAAGCCCAGCGAGATACAGACGGAAATGGTGGCAGGGCTTGCCAAGCGAGCCGAGAAAGTAAGGGCAAGGAAAGTCGAGCCGAACATCGACAACATGCTGAAAATCACCAATGACGGGCGCAAGCTTGCCCTCGACCAGAGGATGATAGACCCCATGCTGCCAGACGACCCCGACAGTAAGGTCAACGCCTGCGTGGATAATGTGTACCGCATCTGGGAGGGACACGCCGACACCAAGGCGACGCAGCTCTTGTTCTGCGACCTCAGTACACCGAAAAATGACGGCACTTTCAATGTCTACGATGACATCCGAGAGAAGCTGATTGCCCGTGGCATCCCCGCCGGGCAGGTGCGTTTCATCCATGAAGCGTCTACCGATGCACAGAAAAAGGAGCTGTTCGGCAAGGTGCGGAGCGGTGAAGTGAGGGTGCTGCTCGGCTCCACCCAGAAGATGGGCGCAGGGACAAACGTGCAGGACAGGCTTGTGGCGATTCATAACCTCGACTGCCCTTGGCGACCCTCGGATGTAGGACGGATTTTGCGGACATTCAAAATAAAAAAGAATGTGGAGGTAACAGACAATGGCAAAGACGATTTTTGAGGAACTGGGCGGCAAATATGAGCGGCAAGGAGATTATTTAATACCGTGCTTAACTGTACCCGCCGAAGAAGAACAGCCGATAGGCACATGGGGGCAACGACATCTGAATTATCTGAAGCAGTACCGTAAGGTTACATACACCAATCTTCTCACAAGCGGCAGGCTCAACGCTTATCTTGCCGACATCGACAGACAGGCACAGGAACGCTTTGAAAGGCTCATAGAGGGCATGAAACAGGAACAGGGCATAACGGAACGCCTAAAGGAAGAAAACGCCTTAGAATGGACAGGGCGGCTAGGTAACATAAGGGCTTGTGCGAGGGAGATTGTAGGAAAAGAAATTATCTATGTATAAGCAGCAGGTTAACGGTAGAGTGAAAATTTTGCCGCTGTTCCTGTTTTAGTGCAAAGTTTTAGTATTTCGTCAGCTTGACAAATAAATGATTAAGGAATATAATTAAGCTTAATTTCATACAAGGAGTTAGTAAATATGCGGCAAGGTATTCTTAAATAAACTGTCAATTTGATAGTGGGAACAAAAAGGTTTTAGCCCTTTTGCTTTTAATGGGGCTTAGTTTTTTGTACCCAGTTTAAGAATACTTTTATCATGTAATTTTATATATCCGAAAACACATAGGTGTTTTGGGCTTATTGAAGTTATTTACCCAGTGATAGGAGTATTTATCACTGGGTATTTTTATGCCCTTTTTTGGGCGTTGATTTGGAGGAAAATTACATGAAAATAATTAACTTAGGAATTTTAGCCCACGTTGATGCAGGAAAGACAACTTTAACAGAAAGTTTATTATATACCAGTGGTGCGATTGCGGAATTAGGGAGCGTGGATAAAGGAACAACAAGAACAGATACAATGAATTTGGAGCGTCAAAGAGGAATTACCATACAGACGGCAGTGACATCTTTTCAATGGGAGGATGTAAAAGTCAATATTATAGATACGCCTGGACATATGGATTTTTTGGCGGAAGTTTACCGTTCTTTATCCGTTTTAGACGGGGCGGTATTATTGGTTTCTGCAAAGGATGGCGTGCAGGCACAGACTCGTATATTGTTTCATGCATTACAGACAATGAAGATTCCAACAATCTTTTTTATCAATAAAATTGACCAAGAGGGAATTGATTTGCAAATGGTATATCAGGAAATGAAAGAAAAACTTTCTCCCGAAATAATAGTGAAACAAAAGGTAATGCAGCATCCCCGCATAAACATAATGGATAATGTTGATATCGAACAGTGGGAGGTGCTAATTGCAGGAAACGATGAACTTTTGGAAAGATATATATTAGAGGAGCCACTTAAAATTTCGGAACTAGAGCAGGAAGAAAATAGGAGATTTCAGAATGGCACAGTATTTCCTGTTTATCATGGAAGCGCTAAGAACAATCTGGGAATCCGGCAGCTTATAGAAGTAATTACAGGCAGGCTTTATTCATCAACGCCCAAAGAACAGTCTGAACTATGCGGGCAGGTTTTTAAGATTGAATATTCAGAAAAAAGGAGGCGTTTGGCTTATGTGCGTCTGTACAGCGGCGCATTGCATTCGAGGGACGTTGTCAGAATATCAGAAAAAGAGAAAATAAAAATTACAGAGATGAGTATTCCTACAAACGGTGAATTGTGTTTAGCAGATACGGCTTACTCTGGTGAAATTGTCATTTTATTTAATGATATTTTACGATTAAATAGTATTCTTGGGAACGAAGTATTGTTGCCGCAGCGGGAATCTATTGAAAATCCGCTCCCTATACTCCAAACAACAATTGAAGTAAAGAAATCCGAACAGCGGGAAGTGTTACTTGAGGCGCTTACAGAAATCTCAGATGGCGATCCTCTTTTAAAGTATTACGTGGATACTACAACGCATGAAATTATACTTTCCTTTTTGGGGAAGGTACAGATGGAAGTTATTTGTGCCATTCTTGAGGAAAAGTATCATGTAGAGGCAGAAATAAAAGAACCTACTGTTATATACATGGAAAGACCGTTAGGAAAAGCAGAATATACCATCCATATTGAAGTGCCGCCGAATCCTTTCTGGGCTACTATTGGATTATCAGTAGAACCGCTCCCTCTTGGGAGCGGGGTGCAGTATGAAAGCCGGGTTTCACTTGGGTATTTAAACCAATCATTCCAAAATGCAGTTATGGAAGGAGTTCGTTATGGTTGTGAGCAAGGGATGTATGGATGGGAAGTGACAGACTGTAAAATCTGTTTTGAATATGGTGTGTATTATAGTCCCGTAAGCACCCCGGCAGATTTTCGGCTGCTTTCTCCTATTGTATTGGAGCAGGCTTTAAGAAGAGCGGGGACAGAATTATTAGAACCATATCTCTATTTTGAAATTTATGCACCGCAAGAATATCTCTCACGGGCGTATCACGATGCCCCTAAGTATGGTGCAGATATTGTAAGTACTCAGCTAAAAAATAACGAGGTTATTCTGAAAGGGGAAATCCCTGCCAGATGTGTTCAGGAGTATAGAAATGATTTAACCTATTTTACAAATGGGCAAGGAGTTTGTTTAACAGAGTTAAAAGGATACCAATCAGCTAACAGCAAGCCTGTTTGCCAGCCCCGCCGCCCCAATAGCCGTATAGATAAGGTTCGGCATATGTTCCATAAGTTGACTTAACAGTTTGTGTAAATTGTATAAATATTTTGTATAGAATGGGATTTGAAAGGATTAGAACGTAATTATGATTAAATGTGAATGGATATTGTGTCCTGTTTGTGGGAGTAAAACTCGTAATAAAATTAGGAAGGATAGCGTTTTAAAAAATTATCCTCTCTATTGTCCAAAATGCAGGCAAGAAAGATTGATAAAAGTTGATAATTTGAAAGTAACAGTCATCAGAGAGCCAGACGCTTAAGACGCAGAGCCGATGAATTTGTGGAATAACTCACGAATCATCGGCTTTTTTTTAATTTGGCATTTGAAAGGACAAGCCCACAAATAAAAAAACGATATTCGGGTGGGCTTTTTTATTATACCTTAAATTACCCTCTGGATTTGTTTTTGAATTTGGAGGGTTTTTATGTTCCTTTTTTCGGGCAGTAATCTATCTGCTCATGCAACGCAGAATTTATACATACACAACATATCGGGGAATGGCAGGAAGCCAGTTAAAAAAATTATCCCCAACCATGCAACGCTACTTCTCACCATGAAACCAGAAGTAGAATATCCACTTAACAGAATATGTATCTCCTATAACCGTAGAGGTCACAGAGCTTTTGCGGTTTTTCTTTTGTCGTTTTTTATCGGAATGTGCCGCAGGGCTAGTCCTTGTGCTGGTTGTCGTTCCCCGCCTCTCCATCTGGATTTTTACATTTTCAAAAATTCAGATTGGAGGGAAAGGAACATGGCATATAACCACGGACGAGAGGACAGAAAATGGCGTATCTGGAAAGAAGCCGAGGAAAAGATGTTGCGGGAGTGCGGCGTTGATGAAGCGGTCATTGAGCAAATCCGCATAGAGGACAGGGCAGACTTTAATTCCAACAGGCGGTTTTACCGATGGACGAGCGACTTTGGGGAATACCTTGAGGGAATGGCAGACACCGAACCGCAGGCAGAGCCGAATACCATTGCGGACTTACTGGACGAGATTGAGAACGAGAAGCTGTATCAGGCACTGCTTACGGTGGACAAGCATACCCTGCTCATTCTCTTGCTGAAAATGCAGGGCTATTCCACGAGGGAGATTGCGGCGATGGCAGGGCTTACCGAAAGGGCGGTCTATAAACGCCTTGAAAGGCTCCGTAAAAAATTAAAGCCTATTTTTTATCCTTTCGGGGAAATTTAATCATTTCCACGGGCTATTGGGTGGGAGGGCAATCCTCTCACTCAATTTTTTTCGGGAGGAAAGGAAATGGCATACGGGGCAAAGACATACACACTTCGGGAGGAATCCACGGAAAGCGGCGCAAGGTATTTTATCAGTTTTAGGGACGGGCAGGGGAAATCTCACGAGTTGGAAGTATCAGAACAGCTATTTTTTGAATTTCGGCAGATGGAACGGAAAAATAGAAACCTTCAGCAATGGAATCAGCGGCACAGGGAGTTTAACGAGGTATGGGACGAAACGCTTTACAGACGTGCGTTAAGAGTGCCTAAATCGCTTGATGAAAGAATGATTGAAAAAGAACGGAATGAACTGTTTTACAAAGCTATTGCCCGACTGCCAGAGATACAAAGGCGGCGTTTCCTGCTCTACTACGAGTATGATTTCAACTTTTATCAAATCGGCAAGATGGAGCATTGCACCGCTTCCGCTATCCAGAAGTCCGTTTCGGTTGCAAGGGAAAAGGTCAAGGCAGAAATGAAGAAATATCTCCAACCGTGACAGTCACCGCCCGAAAAAGAAGTTTGCTCTTAATAGGTGTGGGATTGGCGGCAATACATACTCTCACTTTTTTTCGTGGGAGTAAATCTTTTTAAGGAGGTTTATTTTTATGTGCAACAAAACCAAAACCACAGCCCGAAAGGAGGAAAGCCATGCAGAAGTTACAGACAGTCAATGCAGACACGCTCCTTTATGAGCCGCTTGAGAAACCGTCCTTTGTAGTGGACGGTCTGATACCCACGGGCTTAACCCTTTTCTGCGGCTCACAGAAAATCGGCAAGAGCTGGCTCATGTTAAAGCTCTGCCTATGTGTGTCACAGGGAATCCCCTTATGGGATATGCCGACACGGGAGGGCGATGTGCTTTACCTCTGTCTGGAGGACACGTTCTGCCGCATACAGGACAGGCTGTTCCGCTTGACGGACGAAGCAAGTGGGCGGCTCCACTTTGCGGTGGCAAGCGATAAGCTGTCAGACGGTCTTATTGTGCAGTTGGAAGATTATCTGAAAGAATACCCCGACAGCAGGCTGATTGTCATTGACACCTTGCAGAAAATCCGCACCGCATCCAAAGACAACGCCTATGCAAGCGATTACGGGGACATCTCCCTTATTAAAGACTTTGCCGACAGGCACTCATTGGCGGTCATTGTCGTACACCACATCCGAAAGCAGAACGACAGCGATGTGTTCAACAAGGTGTCTGGCACGACGGGATTGACGGGGAGTGCGGACGCCACCTTTGTTCTGGAACAGGAAAACCGTGCGTCCAATGCCGCAAAGTTATATGTGACGGGCAGGGACACACCCTATCAGGAGTTTAAGCTCCGCTTCCGTGATTGCAGTTGGGAACTGGTGGAACGTAAGGAGCAGGAACAGCTTGCGAAAGAAGCGATACCTGATGTTCTTTTTCGTCTGGTTGATTTCATGCAGGGCAGGGAGGGATGGACTGGCACAGCCACCGAGTTACTGGACGCTCTGGGGGAAACAGGGACAGCGGCAAATGTCTTGACGAAGTGGATGAACGAGTACCGCCTTGACTTCCTGCTTGAAAACCATATCCGCTATGATTTCAGCCGCAGGAGCAACGGGCGGATGATTTCCCTTGCAAGGCAGGAAGATGTGGGGAATGACGGTCATGACGATGATGACGGTGTTTTTGGGATGCCCCCGCCGCTGTCATCCCTACGGGAGAACACCCCGTAAACGCAACATGCAGGCGTGGGCATTACTCGCCCTTTTCGGCTCGTAAAGCCACCCCTGCGGTCAGAAAAATCCCCCGATTTTTCCGACTGCGTTTACAGGGTGTAACACACTACACTTTGCCCTGCAAAGTCGTGTGCCAGACGTTCCCTCTGGACTCCCTTATGGCAGGGCTTACGCCCTGCTTATCCTGCGCTTTCCGCTTCGGATAAAAGAATATCGGCGTGACGGTTACGGCTCTTATGAGGGGGTATCCCAAAAACACCGTCATCATCGTCATGACCGTCACGCACCAAAGACAGGAAGCGACAGTTACCCGCCGAAAGAAAGGAAGATGATGAACTATGCCCTATGCAATCCTGCGTTTCCAGAAACGCAAAGCAGGCGGCGTTGCGGCTTGTGAACGCCACAACGAGAGGAAGAAAGAAGCCTATAAAAGCAACCCAGACATTGACGTGGGACGCTCCAAAGATAACTACCATCTTGTGAATCCACCCCGTTACACCTACAAAAAAGAGATAAACCGAATGGTAGATGAAGCGGGCTGTAAGGTAAGGAAAGACAGCGTGATGATGGTGGAAACGCTCATCACCGCTTCGCCCGAATTTATGAACAGCTTACCGCCAGAAGAACAAAAAGCCTATTTCCAGACGGCTCTTGACTTCATTTCGGAACGTGTGGGAAAGCAGAATATCCTCTCCGCAGTCGTCCACATGGACGAAAGAACGCCCCATATGCACCTGTGCTTTGTGCCGCTCACGCCCGACAACAAGCTGTCAGCGAAGTCTATCTTAGGCAATCAAAAGAGCCTGTCCGAGTGGCAGACCGCCTACCATGAGCGGATGTCCGCACGGTGGAATCCGCTTGAACGGGGGCAGTCCTCAATGGATACAAAGCGCAAGCACATCCCCACATGGCTCTATAAACTAGGCGGCAGGCTTGATAAACAGTATGAAGAAATCGTGTCTGCCCTCTCCGACATTAACGCCTTTAACGCAGGAAAGAAGCGTGACAAGGCTCTGGAACTGATTGCGGCGTGGCTCCCAGACGTGGAGAAATTCTCTAAGGAAATCGGCAAACAGAGAGCTTATATCGACAGCTTGAAAGAGAGAATCGGGCAGGAATCCGATTATGCGGGGCGTATGCGTAATGAAAAGTACGAGCAGGAATTAAAGGTACAGAAAGCCAACCAGAGGATATTTGAATTGCAGAAAACCAATCAGCAGATGGAACGGTTATTGAAAAAAATACCGTCAGAGGTATTGGAAGAATTACAGAAAACAGGCAGAACCAGAAAAAAAGAAAGGTAGGGATGTGAATGAAGAGACAGGATTTTAAGGTATTAAAGACCGCAGATTTATACCCGTTTCCCGATAATCCGTTTCATGTAGTGGAGGACGAAATGTTATCAGAATTAGCAGAGAGTATCAAAGAGTTTGGAATCGTAACGCCGATAATCACACGCCCGAAAGAGGACGGGAATGGTTATGAAATCATTGCGGGACAGCGGCGTGTGCGTGCTTCGGAGCTTGCAGGGTTAAACACAATCCCCGCTTTTGTCCTGCCCTTAGACCGTGACCGAGCCATCATCACCCTTGTGGACAGCAATTTGCAACGAGAAAATATCCTGCCGAGCGAGCGGGCGTTTGCCTACAAGATGAAATCCGAAGCCATGAAGCGGCAGGGTTTCCGCACAGACTTAACCTCGTCACAAGTTGGGACGAGGTTGCGGACAGACGATAAGGTGGCACAGGGCTTCGGCGTTGGCAGGATGACCGTGCAGAGATTTATCCGATTGACGGAACTGATACCGCCGATTTTGCAGATGGTGGACGAGGGGAAAATCGCCCTCACGCCTGCGGTGGAGCTGTCCTTTTTGAAGAAAGACGAGCAGGAAAATCTACTCGCCACAATGGAGAGCGAAGAAGCAACGCCCTCACTCTCACAGGCACAGCGGATGAAAAGCCTTAGCCAGAGCGGGCGGCTTGACATGGATATGATATTTTCCATTATGACCGAGGAAAAGGAAAACCAGAAAGAAACCTTGAAAATCAACACAAGCAGGCTGAAAAAATATTTTCCGAAGAACACAACGCCGAAGCAGATGGAGGACGCCATCATCAAACTGTTAGAGCGTGAATTGCAGAGGAAACGGAACAGGGACAGCCGCTAATCTTCTTTTTTCGGGAGGTAAATACAGAAAGTTGAGGTAGAAAATGAAAGAAATCCAGTACGAGATTGTAAAGAAAATCGCCGTATTGTCCATGAGCGACAGCGGCTACGCAAAGGAAATCAACTTGATTTCATGGAACGGGAACGAGCCGAAGTATGACATCCGCAGTTTTTCTCCCAACCATGAGAAGTGCGGAAAGGGAATCACGTTGACTGCCGATGAAGCGGCGGCTCTCCTTAAAGCATTGCAGGAAGAATTGAACAGCGGGGATTGATTGTGTCTGATTGGCAGGTGGGGACGTTTTCAGACGCTCCCCTGCCCTGTCTGGAAAGGAAGATTTGAATATGGGCGAGGATAAGACAACGAACAAAAAGAGAAAGCGTATCATGCCAAAAGCACAAGTGCAGGTAATTATCAGTCGGGAATATGTCGGTACACAGACCGTTGCCGAAGCGTTTATCCCGATTATCTCCGAAGATATACGGAGGGGGATTGGCAAAGATGACACCTTCGACAATGAGGATATATCCGCTTAGAATGTACGCAATGGAACATGAAATTAAGTAGAGCAAGGACGGAGGTTTAACAGTATGGCAGGGATAAGAACGGGGAATCAGATTTATGAAGTCGGCATTTACTGCCGCTTGTCAAAGGACGATGGCACGGAAAACGAGAGTGCGAGCATTGCCACGCAGAAATCCATCCTCACGGATTATGTGAAAAAGCAGGGCTGGCATTTGGCAAAAACGTATGTGGACGACGGGTACTCTGGTACGAATTTCCAAAGACCGAGCTTCCAGAACATGATTAAGGACATTGAAAACGGACGGATAAACTGCGTGATTACGAAAGATTTATCACGTTTAGGGAGGAACTACCTTGACTGCGGATTATATTTGGAAGTCTTTTTCCCAGAGCATAATGTGAGGTATATAGCGGTCAATGACGGCGTGGATACCTTGAATAAATCGGCGATGGACATCACCCCATTCCGCAATATCCTAAACGAAATGTACTCTGCCGATGTGTCGGTTAAGATAAAATCGGCGTACCGAGCGAGATTCCAGCAGGGGAAATTTATGGGGACGTATGCACCCTATGGATATATCAAAGACCCTGCCGACCACAACCATCTGCTGATTGACGATAAGGTGGCGCACGTTGTAAGGGAGATATTTGACCTTGCATTAGCGGGAAATGGACTTGGAAAAATACGCAAGCACATCAACAGCCAGCACGTTTTACGCCCTGCCGCTTATGCGGCGGAGCAGGGAGCAACAGGCTATGAGAGATACTTTGAGGACAACGAAGAAAACCGTTATATCTGGAGTGAGAACAGCTTGAGGAATATTTTAAGAAGCCCTATCTATGCAGGAAACCTTGCAGGCTACAAGCGGATTGCCGCCAATATGAAAAGCAAGAAAAGACCGTCCAAGCTGCCAGAAGAATGGGAAGTGATACCCGACACCCATGAGGGCATAGTCACACAAGAAGAATTTGATACTGTCCAACAGCTTATGACGAGCCGCAGACGGGAAAAGAATAAGGGTGACTTTGAGAATATTTTTTCAGGTGTTATCAAGTGTGCGGACTGCGGCTATGCTCTGCGGGCTATGAGCGCAAACAGGAGGAAACGCCCCGACATCATCGACTGCGTACAATATACCTGCAATAATTATGGCAGGTATGGCAACGTCATGTGTACCGCACATGCCATTGAAGCGAGGGATTTATTCAATGCCGTGCTTGCCGACATCAACCGTTTTGCGGATATGGCGGTGAATGACGAGCGGGCGGTGAGGGCGATTGAAAAGCGGCTCACGGAAACAGACCAGAGCAAGGCAAAGGCAATGGAGAAAGAACAAAAGAAGCTGAACAAACGCCTTGCGGAGCTTGACAGGCTGTTTTCCTCTCTCTATGAGGATAAGGTCATGGAGCGTATCACCGAGCGGAATTTTGAGATGATGTCGGGGAAATACCAGAAAGAACAGCTTGAAATCAAAGCGAGATTAAAAGAGGTAACGGAAACGCTCAACGAAAGCTATGAGAAGTCGCAGGGAATCCGTGACTTCCTCTCCCTTATCCGCAACTATCAAGGCTTAAAAGAACTGGACGCAACAGTGGTAAATGCACTGATAGACAAGATACTTGTTTCGGAGCGTGAGAAGTCAGCGGACGGAACGGTTAAGCAGGAAATCAAGATTTACTATAAATTCATCGGCTTTGTCGGTGAATTACATATCACACCCACAAAGCGGTGGACGGCGTTACCCGCTAAACACTGTACGGTGTGCGGCGTTGAATATGTCCCTGGCTCTGGCATATCGAAGTATTGCCCTGCTTGCGCCAAGAAGATACAGAGAGAGAAGTCAAACGAAAGCAAACGCAGGAGCAGGGAACAGAAAAGGATGGCATGTATTGAACTGTCCGCAAAAAATGACCGACTGACTTGGAACAGCGCCAGGGGAGGGTTGAAAGGCAGGGCAACATGTTCCCAGAGGTGGAAGTCTACCGCTATGTGACGGAGCAGACCTTTGATGCCTACCTCTATCAGCTTGTGGAATCCAAGCAGAAATTCATCTCCCAGATAATGACGAGCAAAAGCCCCGTGCGCTCCGCCGAGGACGTGGACGAGGTGGCTCTCTCCTTTGCGGAGGTGAAGATGCTTGCCACGGGCGATGAGCGTTTCAAGGAAAAGATGGACTTGGATATACAGGTCTCCAAGCTCCGCACCCTAAAGCAGAGCTACCTCTCCGAACATTACGACCTTGAGGACAGGATACTGAAACACTTTCCGAGGGAGATAAAGGAGCTTGAGGAACGCATTGAAAGCTACGGCAGCGATGCCGTCCTTGCCGGGCAGCACAAGCCGCAGGGCGAGGACAAGTTCTGTCCCATGACCCTATGCGGCAAGACCTACGCAGAAAAAGCGGACGCAGGCGAGATGCTCCTTGCCGCCTGCAAGGAGAACACTTCCCCACAGCCCGTACCAATCGGCATCTATCGGGGCTTCCAAATGGAGGTCTGGTACGACAGCTTTTACACCCACTACTGCCTAAACTTGTGCGGCACGGGAAAATACAAGGTGGAGTTAGGCTCTGATGCTTTAGAACCTGTTTAGTATCTAGCCAACCATCCGGTCCAGTGATAAAATAGAGGGGATGAGGGGGGAAGACAGGTGAGGAAAAGCTATCCAAGTGACATCAGTCGGAAACAATTTGAAG
>NZ_JAWXXL010000047.1:0-20488 GCF_034334985.1 Acutalibacter intestini
TGGCCAGAAGCATCGCAAGTGATTTCTTCAGAAACTTGCTTTTGTTCATGATTTCAACCCTCTTAAATTTTAGATTCTCAGCCGGCCTTTTTCGCCGCTGAGTGGAAGTTAACTATATAATAACCTTTGAGCGCGGAAATTGCAAGTGTTTTTTTTAACTTTTTTGCGTCTTTACATAATTTTTTTCCAAACCGGGCAAACTAATAGATTTGGCTTATTTCCGGGGTTTTCTCGGGTTATTCTTGTCTATTTTGCCCCAGTTCCTGGGCTTTTCTCCAGACAATCCCTTGGGTGCTCTGCTCTGAATTGGCGAATATATCCAATCATATTTGTTTTCACTATCCTTTTTACCCTCAGATTTTCCCTTTTTTTCTCAAAATTTTTTTCTTTCTTCTCCCAAACCCTCGTCCTGTCAGGTAGATATAAGCTGTTTTCTCGTTTTCCTTGACTATTATACCACAAAAAACGCCCTGGCGCAATTGCCGCGGGCGTTATTCTTCCGTATAATCAGGACCATGCCGTCGTGTTGTCAGTGCCTGGCCCAGCTTTGCCACCGGGTCACGGCTGATCTCCTGCCCATGCTCCTGGCAATAGGCGTACAGCACCGGACTGGCCCCCAGGCACTTGCCATAAGGTTCCGCAGCCCGGGCCAGCTGCTGGCGCTGGGCCAAACCGGCCTCTACTCGCAAAAAATACCGGCCCCGCCACCGGCACAGCCTTGAGGCCGCCCCCGGCGTCAGCCTATAAATGCCCTCCACAGCCCCGCACAGGGCCGTGGGTCCGTCGAACCGGAACACCATGGGCTGTGGCGCCCCTTTTAGCCGCACCGGCCTCCCCCCTTTACAGCCTTTTCCCCATTCTATGAAGGACCGGGCCGGTTGGTGAACCGTTTATAGCCTGCGTAGTTTTTCAATTTCCTCCTCCGGGTTTTCGGCTCGAAACACCGAGGTGCCTGCCACCAGAATGTCAATCCCCGCCGCTTTACAGCGCAGGGCCGTCTCCCGGTTTACGCCGCCGTCCACCTCCGCCCGTATCTGAGGAAAACGAGCCTTCAATTCTTTCACCTTTTCCAAAGGCCCAAAGTGCATTTTCTGTCCGCCAAAGCCGGGCTCAACCGTCATAATCGTGGCCTGTGCCAGCAGCGCGCCCCAACTTCCTACAGCTGAAACCGGCGTAGCGGGCTTCAGCGCAATGCCCGCTTGGGCCCCGCTGGCCAAAATAGCCTTTACAGCCTCTTCCAGGGAGCAGCCGCACTCAGCGTGAATCGTAATAATATCCGCCCCAGCCTTACGGAAGGTCTCAATATATGGCATGGGGTTGTCCAGCATCAGGTGCACGTCAAAAGGCAGAGAGGTCCTGTGACGCAGGGCCTCCACTACAGCGGGGCCAATGCTGATGTTGGGCACAAAGTGTCCGTCCATTACGTCAATATGTAGCATGTCCGCTGTGGTAATCCGTTTTAGCTCACTGGCCAGGTCCGCAAAATCCGCAGCCAGCAGCGAGGGCGCAATGGTTAGCATGATGCCTAAAAGTCCTCCTTCTTTCTATACTATATATAGTATACAGATTCTCTATCATTCCGAGAGGTGGGCAAGCTCTATGGCCTTACCATCCTCTGCACACCATCTGGGCCAAAATCGTCATAATCGGAATTGTAATAATGGAAAGCACTGTGGACACGGCCACCAGCTTGGAAGCCAGAGCCGAGTCCCGCTTATACTGCACAGCAAACAGCACGGCGTTGGCCGCCACCGGCGCGGCCGCCTGGATCATCCCGCTGACAAACAGCTCTTCCCCAGGGCGAATAACCGCCAGTACCAATAGGTACAGGGCAGGCGCTAAAATCAGCCGCAAAAAGGAGGCCTTGTATACACTCCCATCAGAGGCAAAGGAATGGATGTCCACCTTCGCGATATACCCCCCGATCACCAACATCGCCAGCGGGGTGTTCAGCGCGGCCAGCGCCCCTAAGGGTTCCGTAATGATTTCTGGAAGTTGCAGCTTTAAGAAGTAGATGGGCAGGCCAAAGGCCAGACCGATAATGCCCGGGTTCAGCAAAACGGTTTTCAGGTTCAGCTTTGCCCCACCGCTCATCATGCTGTAGCCATAGGTCCAGCACAGCACGTTAAACATCACCACGCCGAAAGAGGCATAAATCACCCCTGTATCTCCTACAATGCCCTGTACCAGGGGAATGCCCATAAAGCCCGTGTTACTGAAAATCACAGAAAACCGCAGCACCTTTTGCCGCTCGGGCGACTCTTTCCGAAAGGTCGATAGGCTAATACCCACCGCAATGGCCATCCAAATAGCGGGCAGCGCCAGGGCCATTAAGAGCTCATAGGCCCCCAGTCCGCTGGAAGAGCCAATAAACGAGTTAACAATCACGCAGGGGGTCACGATTTTCAAGAGCAGCGAAGTAATCTCCCCCGTACCTCGCTCGGTGAGCATTCCCTTTTTGGTAGCCAAGTAGCCGACAATGATCAAAATCAGAATCACCGCTACTTTAGCCGCCACCATTAGAATCGCGTCCATGTCCGCTCCTCCCTATTTCTTCGATTCATCCCCCGAGCCGCCGGCGTCCCGGCCTTTTTTCCTATACTCCTTGATAAAAGCAGCAGCCAGTATGACCAGCGCCACAGCGGTAATGCATTTCAGCACAATACCCCAGGTACCGGCAAACAGGTCCAGTTCCGGCGGAGTCAGGGCATCCCCCAGCCACCAGCCGCCCAGCACCAGGAAAAAACCCCCGGCCAACAGGAATACCTTGTTTTCTTTCGACATCGAAAAGATGAGGATAAGCCCCACGGCAAACCACATAATGGCGTAAAAATACTGCATCTTTTGTCCCGCGCTTTCTATATTGGTTATTTTTATCTGATACGGATATTATAGCCTTTCCCAGCAGGAATTACAAGAGCAAGGGCAACATATCCCCTTTCTCCTAATCCAAAATGTACAGCACCATTTCCCTTCTTCCGATGATGCTGCACTCCTCTATGGTATCATAGCACAGGTCCGCAATAATGTCCCCCGCCAGGCAGGCGCCTCCCGTATCCCCGGCTACTCCATATCCATACACAATACTTCCATCCGGCGAAGCCACATACATCCTCGTGCCATAGGGAATAATCTCCGGGTCCACCGCAATCACTCCCCGCACAGCCTCCAGCCCCACCGAGGTAGTCCCTCCCGGAATGCAGTATGCGGTACACGTCCCACGCATAGCCTTTGTATAGCGGATCTCCTCTCCCCGGGGGCCGGTGAGGGTGCCGTTTCCGTTTACCTGCACCGTTCCGCTGCTAGGGGCGCTGTCTTCCTCAGAGCTGGAGGGCTTATCGCCAATATACTCCATCTGGGGCAACTTTTCCACAGCCAAACTAGTCCCTTTCATAACCACCGCGTTGACAGGCTCCAGTACCACCTCTTCCGAGACCATCTCCCGGCTTTCCAGGGTCTCCCCCACATACACCGAGCGGTAGGTGATCTCCTTTTTTCCCTTCAGCCCAGCGGTCAGGGTCTTGCTCTCTCCAATGACTAAGGTGCTTGTCTGCATATATTCTGTTTCAAAGTCAATGTCCTGGGTCTCTACCTCCTCTTTCACCCGCACCTGCCGCAAAACAATCTTCATGCCATCCACCAGCTTGGCTTTCCGGCTCACATTCAGCCGATCCTCCTCTTCCAGCTGGAAGCCGCATTTTTCCAGCGCCTGCTCCACGTTTTCCGCAGACACCTGGTAGTCCTTTGTCACTCCGCCGCTGGTAATCCGGAGATTCACCACCCGCATTACCTGTATCTCCATTCCGTCAGTCAGGAGGCTGTCCAGCGGATAGTTGCAGGAGTCCCGCTCTCCCAGCTTCACTCCAGCTTCTTCCAAAGCCTGGGCCACGGTTGCACCGGTCAGCGTTAGGCGGGCGCTTTTTCCGTCCGCAGTCACGGTCACCTGGCAGCGGCGCTTAATATTCACAGTCAAGGCCGCAGCCACCGTCATTTCTCGATTGGGGGTCACCTGGTCCTCTTTCCCCAGGACAATACCGTTTTCTGCTAGGGCCTCTTCCACCGTACCGCCCAGGTAGGCGACCAGCCGCACAGTGTCCCCACCGTCGTTCACATGAATTTCCACCCCTCGGCGCACCACCACTTTGGTACCGTCCCCTTCCGAGCGGGCCTGGTCCATGTCCCCCAGTGGCGCCATGCCCCGGGCTCTAGCCCCCCGCAGCACATCTTCCAGCTTTAAGCTAGTGGTACGAAAAGAATAGATTCTGCTTCCGTCTACCACCTCTACAGGCGCCGTGGCCACATGAAACCAGATTCCCACAGCCAAACAGACTATTGTAATAAATGCCCCCGCCGCACCCAAGATCATCAGCCGCGCCCGGCGGGCTCTTTGCATGGGTTTCTTATAAGTTTTTCGCATATGAGAAACCTCCCTTTCTATTCCTCTATCTTCTCAAACCGGTATTCCTGTTTGGCCTGGAAATCCTTCTCCTGGTCCACCTCATGCGTGAACATCCCATATGGCCGGGCAAAAATACCATCATTCCCGTACAGCGCCTGGTAAATGACCAGCCGTTCCCGGGCCTCCGTATGGATAGCAATATATACAGTACCCGGTACTGCTTCTTGCCGCTTGTGTACAGCCGCGGCTTTCAGTATAAAGGAAATCTGCCTGGCCGTCAAGTTCTGGGCAGTGGCAGTTTTTTCTTGTCAAATCCTTCCCCTGATAAAAAAAGCCCCAGAAACCACAGGCTTCCGGGGTTTTTTGGCGATATTTAGCGCTTGGAGAACTGGGGCGCGCGACGGGCGGCCTTGAGGCCGTATTAAAATTCTCTTAGTGCCGTTTTTCCTTGATTTTTCGGGCTTTTTTGAACTTCTCCCCACTGGTTGTCCTATCCCTTAACCAAACAAATTGGTGCATTTTAACTGGAAAATGCCTGATGAAATGCCCCGTTCACCACCGCAAAAAGTTCCTCTGGCTTATTATACTTCACCTTTGCATAGATGTCCATAGTTGTTTTGCTATTTTCATGTCCGGCAAGGTACTGAACCGTCTTGGGATCAACACCCGCATAAAGCAAATTTGTAATATAGGTGTGCCGGAGCTGATGGGGCGTCACTTCAAAATCCAGGGTATAGACAATCCTGGGATTGTTTTTCTGGCTGGTTCCCAGCGTCGGCTTTACCGTGTACTTAATGCTCTGTCCGTTCACATATTTATAATAGGTGCGCTCCTTGGTGGAACGGACAACAATGTACTGCCACACTCGCTTGAACTGTGAGTAAGACAGGGGCTGGCCCTCGCTGTCGGCAATCACATAGTCAGACGTAGAGGTCACTTTCGCTTCTCGCAGGCAGTCAGCCAGACACTTGGGGATGGGAATGTCTCTCCGGGCCGCTTTGGTTTTTAGAACCGTAGAGATCACCGGCCGGTTGTGTTCCGCCCGCCATGCCCGCCGTACCGAAATGTATGGGGTGGGAACATCCAGGAACACACAGTCCCATTGGAGGGCAAGGGCTTCTTCCCGACGCAAGCCAGCGTATAGACCGATCATCACAAAGAGATATGGCGGCAGTCCTTTGATGGCCTCCAGAAGCACCGCAACCTGTTGATCGCTCAGCGCCTCCTTTTTCTGTGCCGGTCTCCCGCCTTTTCCCGATATTCCCACACAGGGGTTATCTGCAAGAAGCTGGCTGCGCTCGGCAGAATAGAAAACACACTTGATGAGCATATTCACTTTGTTATACAGGCCCTCGGACTTCTTGGACAGTGGCACCAACGCCAGCCGGATGTCATCAGCCGTTACTTCCTCCATATACATATCGCCCATTGGCTTGATGGCGTAGTTCCTCATGTTGGAAGTATATCCTTTCAGTGTGGCCGCCGAAACCTTTGCAGATTGCATCATCAGCCATTTCTCGCAATACTCTGCGACGGTCGGATGCTGCCGGTGAAAGAGAATCTCCTGTACTTGGCGTCCCGCCGCTAATTGCTTCTCATAAAGTTCCTCACAAGTCGTTGCGTACAGGCTGACCTGCTTGCCATCGGCGTCCAGAATCCTTGTCCTATAATACTGGATTCCTTTTCGCTCCACACTTGTATACTGGGGAATTGTTTTTTTCTTAGCCATAGATAATTTCCTTTCTTATGCGCAAATTGGTTCCTTCACTCCCTTTTTATCAGAAAGACCTGATTAAATCAAAGATGCGGATTGAGAAAAACAAAGAGCGAGGCGTCTTTGCCTCGCTCTTGCTGTATTCTCCGTTCTATGCCCACATGGCATCCCATTGGGAAAATGCGCCGCCCATCGCTTTGACAACCTGATCCGGTTGGTTGTATTTGACTTTGGCGTAAATATCCATCGTGATTTTGCTGCTTTCGTGCCCTGCCAGGTACTGCACCGTTTTGGGGTCCACCGAAGAATGAATCAGGTTGGTTATGTAGGTGTGCCGGAGCTGGTGGGGTGTGACCTCGAAATCCAAGCTGTAAACACAGTGACCATTGTTCCGGGCTTTCTCTCCCAGCTGCGGGTAGAGGATATACTTCACATATTTCCCCTCTACCAGCTTCCGGGCCACTCTCGGTTTGGCAGTCCGCGTCACAATATACTGCCACAGCCGCTTAAATTGTGTGTAGGACAGCGGGCCGCCATCCCGATTCGCCACCACATAATCAGATGTAGATGTTTTCTTCGCCTCCCTCAAGCACTCTGCCAGGCAGGTCGGGAGCGGGATATTCCGCTCTGCCGCCTTGGTCTTTAGTTCGGTGAGAATGACTGGCCGATTATGCTCCGTGTGCCATGCCCGCCGGACTGTCAGATAAGATTGATTTTCTGCATTATGTACCTCCATTTCGATTCGCGGGTCCAGTTGACGGGTGAACTGAAATGAGGTGGAGAACGGCACCGGCACAATTCGTGGCTATTCCACAAGAAATAACAAGCAAAAACGCCAGTTTCCCAAAGTGGGAAACTGGCGTCAAGCGCATTTCTTTTATAATTGCTGGTTAGTCGGCAGGATAATGCCGATGGTGGAGTATAGTGAGCCGAGGCGTGAGCAAGGCTTTTTTTGATGAACATAAGTTAATTAGTATCAGATAACACTCATATACTCCAAGCTGTGCATTCCTTCTACGTTTGGGACAACCACTGTCTCCCATCCCGTCCAGCGGAACACCTTATAGAGCCGTCCGCCTTGCAGATAGTAGATGTAATTCCCATCTATGACAAAGGATGTGGAGCCCACATCTGCCAGCAGTTCGTCTACTGTCGGTTCATGGTCAAACAAGCCCCAAAAAGTCGCCGTGTTATCAGAGCCGGTGCTGAAGTAAAGCCGTGTGGAAAAATCCTTCAAGTCGATTCGGTAAATCTGAAAACCATCGCCCACCTCGCCGCTGGAAGCGTAGTAACAGGCGTCCTCGTCAACGTAGATGCTGGAGATCGCCCCGGATTGTCCAAAGGGATCACGGGTCAGCAGGATGGCCTCACCTGTGGCCTTGCTGGTCGCAGTGATGGTGTTCTCCACCATATCAAGCTCCACTGTATAGGCGCTGTTTTCTCCCTTGGACGCATCGGCCAGAAAATCATGCGTAATCTCACGGGAATTGCTGTACCCGCAGCCAGTCAATGAAACGGTCATACAGAGTATCAATGCCGCTGTCAGGAGAGGGCGAGTAGAAATGACCTTCCGCCTGCCAACATAAAACCTGAGACAGAGCCAAACCAGCAGACAGACAATAGCCAAGAACAGAATCACCAAAAGTCCAAACTGCTCCGGCGTGATACCCGGAAAGGTCACTATATCAATCAGGTTCCAGTCCTCGTCATATCCAACCTCTGTCAGTGTTCCCCACACATAGCCGGTTCCTGCCAGCAACCCCGCAGGAAGCGGAAGGACATATTTGAGAAAGCTGCCGCCGATCAAATGTGGCAGGATAGAAACCGCGATGCCGGAAAATGTAGTCAGTACCGTCTGCCGGAACAGGATGGAGAGCAGGGCAATCAGGATTGCAAACCAAGCAGCGCCCAAGCACCTGGACAGGACTACGATCCCATACGCCTGTCCAACGGAAATGAGATAGGGCGAATGTTCAAAAAAGGACAGGCTTTGCAGCGGATAGGATGCTCCATCCAGGCCGACCAACAAGGAGACAACAACAAACTGCACCAACTGAAACAGAGCCGTCGCCAGAACCGCCAGGGCCGCCATTACGCCTAATTTGATTCCAGCCAACCGCCCTCGGCCATTTCTGCAAGAACGGAGGATCTGCGCCATCCCACACTGGTATTCCCCACAAAATACTGGAACACAAAGCGCCAGCAGGAACAACAGCAGGATTACATTCACTCCATCGTGGGTCAGGAGTGTGTCCCATCCCCGCTCATCCATCAGGAAGCGATGGGCGGGGTCCTCTTTTGCGTAGTAATACTGGTTATAGATGGTCAAGAAGGCGGCTTTTCTGCCGTCATCGGAGCGGGTGGCTTCTGCGTATTCCGTCTCCATCTCCTGCGCTTTTTCCTCTGTCACCTCGCCTTGCCAGCGATCCATGTAGGCCAGATAAGTATCTTCATTCCGGTCAATCATATAACTGCTGTCGTAGCCGCTGCCGACGCAAAAGACTGCATAAGCCGCCAGAGCAATCAGAAGAAGTAAAAGCCCTTTATGATGAAATAATATCTTCTTTAATTCTACTTGCAGCATGATTTCCTCCTGATTGCTATGACCAGCAGACACGCGATTACAGCTTGAACGATCAGAACCACGAAAAGTCGGAGCAGATATACCCCGCCGATGCTCACCCCAGACAGGCTTTCCAGCAGTTTACTGCCGCTGGTCAAGGTGAATGGGCTGATGCAGGAGAGGGCCTGTTTCCACCACACGGGGGAGAGCGCCCAACCAGTGCAGTAGTTTAATGCCACGCCAAGCCCCAATCCCATCAGACATGGATAGAGTGATTTTTGGAAACAGGCGGACAGGAGAATCAGCAAGAGTGCTGTCACGCTGAAACCGATGGCCTTTAACCCGCAAATCAATCCATAGAACAGCAAAATCGAGCCGGAGAATGGAGTATATTGATAGCTTTCGATGGCATAGAGCGGGCTGCCCCAGCCATCAAAACCGCACAAAAGCCCAAATACCAGGAGGTTTAACAGGGCGAACAGGATTGTCGGTATCCATGCAAATATCACTCCAGCGCCGCATTTGGAAATAAGCAGAGGCCATCTGCCTCGTTTGCAGGAGGACAGAATCAGGGTCATCCCGTTTTCCTTCTCCCGCGTGAATGCGGGCGCTACCGCCAAAATGAGTAAAAGCAGGATCAGTAGATCGGAAAAGTCATAGGACAGTAAAGCTTCCCAGCCATCATACAGATAAAACGCAGGAATCGTTCGGCCTGCATAGTGATGGAGAATGTAGGCATTTTCTGCCGCTCCCGCTGTGTTACCGCTCTCTTGATAGAAAGTCATATTTTCTTTCGCCTGGGCCAGAATCTCCTCCATATCAGAGGAATACTTGACACTGTACTCCATGTGGGGATAGAAGTAACTGTGGAGCAGATAGTAGTCGCCAAAGATATAGCCGCTGTAAGTCTCCTCCTGCGGCTCCCGGCTATATGTTCCATCTGCCGTCAAAGCGTCCAACCGCTGGTACTCTGACGTGAGGAAGCGTACGGTTTCCTCTGTAATGGGGCCTTTGATCCGCTCATAGATGGTGTCGTAGCCTGCCTGCATTCCGCTTGTATTGGCCGCAACGGGCCGTATCTCTCCGGCGTGATAGTCCGCGATGATTTTGACCGTATTCAGACATAGGAACAGCGCCAGCGCAATCAGTGTATAGCGCCGCAAGATGCCTTTTCTGGCCTCCAAATAGAGAAAACTCATATCTGTCCCTCACTTGGCTGGAAAAAGGTGTGCAGGAACACTTCGTCCAGATTTGGGGATACCGGCTTTGCGCCTCGGAGCGGTTTCCCATCATCCACAATGCGCAGCAGATAGGAGCCATCCTGCTGCTTGATATTGCTCACGCAGTAGGTGTCCACCATCGGAGCCATATCCGCCTCGTTGGCTGATACCTCCCACACCTTTCCCTGGATGCTCTGCTCCAGTTCCCTAGGCGTGCCCTGCATGACCAGTGTACCCTTCCGCAACAGGAGGATCTCTTTGGCGATATATTCCACATCGGAAACAATATGGGTAGCTAAAAGGATGATGCGCCCCTTGGCCAGACGGGAAATGAGATTGCGGAAACGGATTCGCTCACCAGGGTCAAGGCCCGCCGTCGGCTCGTCCAGCACCAGCAGTTTAGGGTCGTTCAGAATAGCTTGGGCGATCCCCAGCCGCTGTCTCATCCCACCGGACAGCGCCCCGATCCGCTTGCTGCGGTTTTCCTCCAAATTGACGAAAACCAGCGCCGCGTCGATGCTCTCTTTTGCGTTCGCTACCCCTTTTACTTGGCACATATAGTCCAAAAATTCCTGTACGGTAAAATTTGCATAGAACTGAGGGTACTGGGGCATATAGCCAATCTGGTCAAAGTAGCGCCCGCCCATCTGGACGGTGTTTTCACCGTCCAGATGGATCACGCCGCCGCTGGCAGGCAGTATTCCAATCAAAATGTTGATCAGTGTCGTCTTACCGGCCCCATTTGGCCCCAACAATCCATAAACCCCTTCTGTCAGAGTAGCGGATACATTTTGGAGCGCGGGATATTTTCCATAAAATTTTGTGATGCTTTTAAGTTCCAGTTTCATCATGTATTCCTCACAGAAGGTCAACCGCTTGTGAGAGGGCATAGCCGTCATCCGTGCCCAGGGCTGCATAGGCGGAATGGCCGATGACCCAAATCTCATAGGGTTTGCAGTTTGTATCCATCGTATAGGTTTCATCCGCAACTTTTGTGCCATCGCTGACCTGATAGGCCCGCAGAGTACCGCTTGGGCTGTCTCCACCCGCACAGGTCACAATGTACTGGCCGTCTGCGGATACGGCGGCAATCCCGCTTTCATCTCCGCTCTCCACGTTGATTACCTTCCCCTGCTGCTGGGTCAAATCCAAAAAGAGGACGGAGCCGGTCTGCTTTGCGCCTCCCATGCTGGCGGGCAGAATCGTATCGGAAACAGCAGCATATTCTCCGTTTACAGAGAGCATGGAACCGGAAAAGCCCTCAGCAGAAAAAATAGCGGCGGTGTTGCTGCTCAGATCAATCGAGCCATAGGCCGTGGTATTTTCCTGCCCGTCCAGGCTTCCGAAAAAGGCCAAATAGTCTCCGCTGCCGCTGTACCCGACCGCCTCAAAATAAACGGTTTCGCTCATGGCCGGAGTGATTTCCGTCAGTTCCTGTGTATCAAAGGTATATTGATAGAGGCTGGGCCCTTCCGCATATACAAGGATTTTCCCATCCGGCGCAGCAGCAAAGACAGAGCCCCAAAGACCATTTACCAATGCTTCGTCTGTCAATTCGTAGGTGCCCACCAGATTAAGGCTCTGATCGAATAGCCAGTAATACAGCGTCTCCACAGAACTGTCGCCGGAGATCACCGTGACCCCGCCGGTGTCCTGCACATCCGCCGCTGCCTGACTGGACAGCATGACGATGACTCCCTGGCTGGTCTTGTCTGTCAGCAGGGGTGTTTGGGCGGTGTCAAAAGCATAGGTGGCTGTTACTTCGCCGGTAGATAAATCGGTCAGTTTCAGCTCATTGGTGGTATAATCGTACTCCGGCGAGAGAAAATTGGCTCCGCTGCCGGCTGTCTGTTCCGCCGATTCGTCAGGAGCCTGCTGGGAGTCCGCTGAGGGATTGCTGGACGAATTTCCGGTGTTAGCCGCCGGTTCGTTGCCTCCGCAGGCGGAAAGCAGAGAAAGACTGAGTACAAGTGCAAGCAAAATACTGATTCTTTTCATGTTCGTCAAACCTCCCCGTTGACCAAAAGTACAGATGCTGTCTTAACTGGATTGTTGATCTCAAGCTCCCCATCCTCCGGGGTAACGGCAATGGCATAGACCGTGTTCAGCGTACCAAGTGCAGAGGTATCAATCTGGAATGTGGCTTCTACCATCTGGTTTTTTACAGTCCGAACAGAGAGATAGTCCGCTCCATTGAGTTGGACAGGCTGGTGGTTGATGAACAGAGTGATATTGAACTCCGCCTCCGGCCCGCCGTAGAGCTGCACAGTGATTGTCGCTGTTTTCCCATCTGCCTGGATGTAATTTCCATCTTCAACACCTAGGGACAAGGTTGCCGTCGTGTCCAGGATATCGGTCGCACCCCACGCAGCCAGGGTATCTAATACGTCCTGCGGCAAATCCACCACATTGTAGTCCGTACCGGCTGCGGCCAATGTCTGTACGGGGGCGTCTGCTGCAAAAGAAATCTGGCGGGATATGGTTGCAGATTCCTGGTGGTGGAAGCCATAACGCGGATTATCGGGCCCTTCTGCTACAAAACTGGGCTCCAGAATTGTGACAGCCATAACAGGGACGGTTTCCCCCGCTTTGCCGGTCACTGGCTGGAATACCATGTTGAAATTCTCTTGCTGTCCATAATCCAGGTTAAAGACCTGCATATAGCTTTCCTCAAGCTCTGTACCATCCTCATAGACTGCGGAATAGGGCTGGGCCATCCCATCCACAAATAGGAGGACGCCAATCTCTGTGGTTTTTCCAGAAGAAGCGCCAGTTATGGAGAACGGAATTTCCAAGGGCTCACCATCGTAAGTATAAACCATGTCCATCGGGTCTTGCAGACCAAATTCCGCAGAGCCCACCTCATTGTCCGCTGGTTCTTCCTCAAAATAGGCGTCCAGGTTGTCCGATTCATCCGTGGCTGGGTCGCTGGTCTGCGGCGCGCTGCACCCAGCCAGCAAACATACAAGTGCCAATGAAATAAAAAGAAATCTGTGCATAAAAATACTCTCCTTATCGTTAAGATAAGGAGAGTATAATTGGAAAAGGTCTACGATTGGTCAATCGGCATCAATTTTTTCCGCTTGTATCTGCATTTCTACGCAAGCTCCGTTGTTATTGCTCAGAGAGAGCGTTCCACCCTGTTTCTGACAAAGGGTGTTGCAGATCGAGAGGCCAAGCCCGAAGTGGTCATTTTCCGTATTTTCCTTGTAAAACGGCCTTGTGGCGGAGCGGAGGGATTCTTCTGAAAAGCCCTTCCCATCATCATGTACTTGAATTGTAAGCAGACCTTCTTGCCACCCGGCCTTTAATGTGATCTCACGGCGGGCGAAGCGCAGGGCATTAGAAATCACATTGTCGATCATACGATGTACCAAGATCCCATCCAGCATGACCTGAATATCCGGAACCCCACTAATATCCATAGAGAATTGAAGCTGGTGCTGCTGCGCTAAAACGGCGTATTCGTCCTCCTGTTCCTCAAAAAATTTCCGCAAAGAGCAGGATGTTGGCTTCACTGGGATGGCGTCCATCGCCTGTATCTCGCGCACCTGGTTTGCATACTGTTCCAGTCGGTCTGTTGCCAAAGAAAGATTGCGGATCGTGCCCATCAGTTTGTCCTCGCTGATGCGTCCAAGCGGAACATTATGCGAGAGATATTCTGTGTAGCCTTTCATCACGGTGATGGGGGTACGGAGGTCATGGGCGATGGAGGCGCTGAGCTTGCGCCGCTCCTCCATCATAGCCCAAGTCTCTTGATTATTTTTTAGGAGGGCGGCCCGCATGGTGTCCATCGCCCGACAGAGTTCACCCATTTCGTCCGAAGCGGGATAATCCAAACAAAAATCCAGGTCACTCTGTGATATGCGGTCGGCGCTCTGTAAGAGTAACGATAGCGGCTGTTTCAGTTTGATGGAATAGAACATCCAGGCGCAGAAAATCGTACCAAGCACGAAAAGCAAGGTCGGCACCAGGACTACGGCTGCTTTTGCCGCATAGTAGGCGACCCGTTGTGTATCGCTCAGGTTGGCGATTTGGTACTCGGTGGATAAAATCACAAGCTGTCCATTTTCCCCTGGGACGATCTGTTTATTATCTGCAATCACCAGGTTATATTCATCCTCAGTCTCTTGGGGCGGTAACACCTGGTAGTCAGTCACACTTTCCAAGATTTGATTTTGCACGTTGACACAGGTAAAAATGGTTACTGCTGAAATACCAGCTACAAGCACCGCCATAACAAGGACAAGTGATACAAAAGCCCGGCGGAGAGGCATGGAGTGAAGCCAGTGTTTTATTTTGCCCATTTATAGCCGCACCCCCAGACTGTTTCAATATACTGCGCCCCCAGCTTGTTTCGGATGCGGCGGATGTGTTCCTTCACCACAGCATTGTCAGCGGTGCCGTCAAAACCCCGCACCTGTTCATAAATGGTCTCCCGGCTGAATACCTGTCCAGGGTGGAGGGAAAGCAGTTCCACTATATCAAATTCCACCTTGGAAAGTTCTATGGGCTGGCCATTTCGCGAGACAGTCCTTGCGGCGTAGTCCACCACAATGTCTCCAAAGCCCCGGACACTGATTTTTTGCTGGATACGGCTCTCTCTGCGCAGGTGGGCCTCTACACGAGCAGTCAGCTCAGCCAGGCTGAACGGTTTCAAAATATAATCATCCCCACCGGCCCGCAAGCCTGCTACACGATCCGCTTCCTCAATCCGGGCGGTTAAGAATAGGATGGGGCAGGTTACATGATCGCGGATTGCCCGGCACAACGCAAGGCCATCCATCCCTGGCATATTGATATCCAGCAAAATAATATCTGGCTGCTGGGTCAGTTTTTGCAGGGCCTCTTCACCACTTTTTGCGGTAATGACCTGATATTGCTCCATTTCAAACTGATCCCGAAGCATATCTAAAATCATCTGTTCATCATCTATGATCATAATCGTATAACTCATGGTTTCACCTCGCTCGCTGGTATCATAATAGGAAAAAGTCTATAATCAGTCAAATTCACTTTTTCGTTAATCTCATTGGTTGTTTTTTCCCTTCTTCCTACGCCTGTCAGCAGGCTTCTCTGCGTCTTTCGGTATCAGCCAGATTGTCGCCATCTTCACAGCCCCGAGGATACGGCTATCGGCGCAATAATAGTTTATCTGTCGAACTGAAACTCCCCATTTTTGGCTTGCCTCTTTTAATGTTATGTAGTCCATTTTGCACCTCCTAAAATATTATATTTTAGGGTTGAGCAAAACGCGAGTTTTGCAAAGTTGAGTCACAATATATAGGGCTCAAGCGAGCCAGATAGCACTATTTATTGTATAATCTTATGAGCAAATCGGAGTTTTGCTCAACCCTAATTATATTTCGTTTGCTCGAAGAATACAAGTTTATCCCTATCTATTGCTCCACAAAAATCAGCATAATCATGCCGTTCATCAGGTACAATAAGGTTATTTCTTTGCATAAACCGGAACGATACAATATTCTTGAGGTGAACGATTATGCCGATTGATGATTTGACTGCTTTGGGGCAAAAAATGCGGGAAGCCCGAAAGAAAAAAGACCTGACACAGCAGGAGCTTGCGGATCTGAGCCATGTTTCTGTAAAGCAAATCGCCAATATCGAAAAGGGGAAAATGAATCCTTCTTATTTGATTTTAAGAGCATTGGCAAAGGTCCTGCACATCTCTTTAGATACGCTTATAAATCCAGATATTTCTCTGGAGGATGAGGGTGTCAATCAGATGAAAATGCTTTATTCCAGCTGTCCGCCAGAAATGCGTGACACCCTGTTGCATCACACCCAAGAAACGGTGAAAGAACTGACAGAGTTGTCCGAAAAATTTGAAACGAATTGAGCCAGTGAGTGAAATTTAACGATTCTCTCACTGGTTCTTTTCATTTTCGGAGAAAAGAGGCAAGCAATGCCCCAAGATAGCCATTCGGCTCCTGGCGCTGCTTGTTGGGGATTCCCCAAGCCCCTTTTGAACACAGAATTTCATTCTGTGGCTGCGCGTTCCTGCGGAACGCTTTTCACCTGCCTGCGGCGGTGAGAAAATACGAAAAAACGGGCGCGTCAGCGATCCTGCTCCGGTTCTTTTTCCCGGTCATTCTGGCGTTCCTCCCCATATCCCATCAGCCGGTCTACGTTGGCTTTTGCGGCCAGCAGTTCCCGCATTTCCTCGCGGGAGCGCCGGTACTCGGCATAGTCTTTTTTCTTTCCTTCCAACAGCTGGGCATACTCGGCCTGCAAGCTCTTGACGGTGGGCAGCTTCTTGATACCCAAATCGTCAAAAGCCTGCTTTGCCGCCTTGTGGAGCAAAATATCCGCTTCATGTTCCGCTAAAAATTTCTTGGAATACCCCGCCTTGCGGTAGGCCGCATAGATCTCGCGAGTTTTCACATAATTGATGATGTGGGTCCGCAGTACGGCTATCTCCGCCATGCGGGTTTCCGCCGCCTTGATCTGTGCCGACAGCTCATTGTGGCGGGTGGTAGCAGCAGCCGCTTTTTCTTCCAAGACTGCGTATTCCAGCAGGCCATGCTCGGTGAGATAGTTCATTGTCTGCGCCATCTGTTTCAGATTGAATACCTTTGCCCAGCGCGCATAGCCAGCGCCTTTTCCGGCCTGCAATTTCTCCTGAATATCCACCAGAAGATTGACCTTGGGCGGCTCTGATTGAACAGCCGCTTTCTTTCTTGGGGTATGCTCTTTTTCCCCAGCCAGTACCGCCCGTATTTCATCTTCGCTGTACCCTTGTCCCAGCTTTTCATCCATGCGGGCAACATTCTTCCAGCCGGGGGCTTTGAGCCGGATTGCCTGTCCCCGGCGCGACACCTCACAGCCCATTTCCTCAAGCAGCTTTAACAGCGCGTCAAAGTCTGCCGGTTTCTGTTCCAACGCTTGGTCAATCATCATGCGGAGCTGTTCCCGGTGGGAGGGCTTTGCCCGATCCCCCAGCCATTTGTTGTAGCTTTTTCCATGCGGTTTTGGGTCCTCTACAATGGAATAGCCGTTCTCAACGCAGATAGTATCGTTGAGCCGCCGGACCGCGCGGGTACTGCCCCAAAAGTTTCGGAATTTCCGGTCACAGTTCAGATTGACCGCGTTCCAGATGATGTGGTTATGGATATGGGACTTGTCGATATGGGTGCAGACCACAAAGGCGTGATTGCCCTTGGTGAACCGCTTTGCAAACTCCACGCCCAGCCGGTTAGCTTCTTCCGGGGTAATCTCGCCGGGGACAAAGGACTGCCGGACATGGTAGGCCAGCACATCGTCCGCGCCCCGTACCCGTCCGGTGGTGGAAATATACTCCCGTTTTGCCAGCAGAAACTCGGCGTCGGCTACCCGGCTGTCACACGCAAAGCCGGTGACGAGCCTGCCGTTGTCTGTCTTTTGTGGGTTGGCTACATAGTCGATAATGTCACTGACCGCCTGGCTTTCGGTGCGGCCTTTGCCGGTGTGCAGCGGCATGATGCGTGTGGTTGCCATGATGGAATCCTCCCTCCATAACAAAACGGTCTGCATACGTAGACCGCTTGTTTCTTTTTATTCAACATTTTTATATCGGATTATCCTGTTTCATGCCAAAAGTAAATCACCCAAAGCTATCTGGCGTTTCCTTTTTCCCACTTCTCCAAACGGGATTGACACAGTGCGGCAATTTCGTTTTTATCTTCCTCCGTCACATCTCTGCGTCCTTTTGTCCGCTGGATTTCCAGATAGCTTTCATAATCGGAAAGCAGAAGGTCAAAAAGCTCCTTTGGGGTACGGCAGACCATGCCGCTGCAATAGCCGGGTAATTCCCCTGTCCCATGAAACTCCACCCGGATATACCCATACCGGCTTTTGCAGACTTCCATTTCTGTATCCAATGCCAGATAGTCCCCAAAAATGTCTATCACCTGTTCAAATGACATCATAGCAGTCCACTCCTTTCGTAAAACCCTGTTCTGCCGCTATTATCCATGATTCCGGCACATCCGGCAAGTTTACTGTCAAAAAGAAAAAGCGGAGGAAGGCGCGGCGAAGAACGCCGTTCCTCCCTCCGCAGATGGAGCAAACTATCCGGTCAGGAGAGCTTGGAAAGCTGGGCCAGTATCTTCTGCACACCCTCCCAAAGCTGTTCCTGCCGCTGGGATATATCTTCCAAATCAGCGTCATAAACCCGCCCGGTTTCATGCACTTTACGGGTCAGCTGGTTTAAGTTGTTGCTGGAATAGCGCATCAGGGACACCAGCTCCTTCAGCTCCGGCAAATCCAGCTTTACCACATACCCGTCCAGCGCCATTTTCCGCAGGTAGGCTTCCCGGTTGACGGTTCCAAGCTGGGACATTTTCTGCTCAATCAGGGCCAGCTCCTCCGGGGAAACCCGGAAATTCACCTGTACCTCCCGTTTCCGCTTTGCCGCGCTCATCGTTCCGGTTCTCGTTTCTTAGGGGCGGCGGGTCTGCGTTCCGGCGGCTCCTGTTTGAGTTTTTCCAGGACGGAGCCTTTCTCCGGGGCTTGAAGGACTTTCCGCGCCTGCTTCAAGAACAGGTCGGTCAGGCCGGGGTTGACCTTATCCACCACCAGGGCATAGCTGTGGCGGGGATCGCCGCCATCCTCCGGCATGGGGATTGTTTTCGCCCAGGCTTTGTTATCGCGGGAGATACGCCCGTCATGCTCCTTTTTCAGCACCGTATTGGCAAGGATAACCTGCATACGCTCCGGCCCGAACTGTTCCAGCACTTCTTTGACAGCGGCCTCGGTATTCAAGCGGTTATCCCCATAGTGGGCGCTGATGGCCTGCCGGGTGGCTTCTTTGCAGGCAAGACTGGCTTGCAGGGAGGCACGGTACTGCGCCATCTCCCCATGCTCGGACGCATAGGCGGCGGAGTGGGGATAGATCGGGACGGCTCTCTGTTCCTCTTTTGCCCTGTGCATCTCATTTGCCCGTTCCTCAATGCTGTCCCGGATCACATCCATATAGCCGGTTTCCAGCTTTTCAAAATGGCGGTACACATCAGCCAGCGGCGAGGGGGAATCCAGAAGCGCCTGTGCCTGGTTATCGGAGAGTTCCAGTTCCTCCATCGCCAGCACAATGTCCTCCCGGACGGTGTACTCATAGGCATGGTTCAGGACCTCCTCCGGGGACTGGCTTTTCAGCCAATCACGGAAGGTATCCTGTTCAGCGGCCATCTTCTCATAAAGGGCCGTATTCTTTTCGTTGCTGTTCATATTATCTTGCCTCCTGTTCCTGTTGTTTGGGTTTCTTTTCCATGCTGCGGGGCGGGATGGGGCGTTTCAGCCCTTCCAGCACCGAGGGCCTTTCGCGTTTGGCAATCGCCGCTTCTGGACGGGACTGCCCCTTGCTGTCCATGTTCAGCTCCATATCCAGCTCCACCAGACGGGCGTTCTTGACCCGCAATTCCTCCTCATAGGGGAAGGCTTTGCCCACTTCCTCCTTCGCGGCGGCCTGCTGCTGGTAAAGGTTATCCAGCTGGACTTTGACGCTTTCCAACCGCTGGGGCATCTGTGAAAGCGCGTTGTCAATCCGGGTCAGGTTGCCGCGCGGGTCCGCGCCCAGGGCGGTACGGTGGGTCATGCGGCCTTTCAGTTGGAGCATATATTCCTTCTGGAAAGCGTCAAAGGTTACAAACATAGCAAATCCCCGGTAGCTGCCGACCTGCACCGGATCGGAGCCTTTAACCTCCTTGCAGGCGTCCAAAAGGGCGGCTCCGGCGTTCTCTTTGTCGGTGAGCGTATCGCCCCGGACTTCCATGCCGGTAAATCCGTCTGTCGGGTGGGGGTGTGCCGCCAGGGTTTCCATATCCGTTTCCAGTCCTTGGATAAAGCCTTTGTGTTTCTCGATCTCCTCCGTGAAGTGCTTTAACAGCTGATCTTCCAGCCGGTACTGCTTGCTCTGGTGGTCGGCCTTCATCAGCTTTAAGCGGGATACCTCCACATCCAAATCCATACGCTCCTTGATGCGGGGGTCCCCGGCGCATAGGGCCTTGATCTCCGCAAAGGACAGGGCGGTTTCGTCCACATCGTCACAGCTGCGGACCGGGGATTTTGAAGTCATAATCTGGGAGATGAATTTCTGCTTGTTCTCCACCGTCTGCCAGAGGTATGCGTCGAAGGTCCCCTCGGTCACATAGCGGTAAACATGGACCAGCGGGTTCTGGTTGCCCTGGCGCTCGATCCGCCCTTTTCGCTGGGCCAGATCTCCGGGCCTCCAGGGGCAGTCCAGATCGTGAAGGGCCACCAGCAAATCCTGCACGTTGGTCCCGGCCCCCATCTTCTGGGTGGAGCCTAACAGGACGCGCACCTGGCCGGAGCGGACTTTGGAGAACAGCTCCTGTTACAATATATTTGCCCCATATATGTGGCAGCCAGCCACAGGCTTGGGACATCTCATGCCAAAGCTGTTAGAATGGGTAGGCAATGGTCTGACTTTCAACTCCAAGAGCGAAGCGCTCGTTGGAAAGTCCGTCAGCCATCCCCCCATTCGCAGCGTTCGATTTGTGCAGGTAGAGAAGCCGCTCGAGTCAGCAAACAGATAGAATCGGTGATGAGAAAAGGATGGATTACCGTTGTAATCA
>NZ_JAWXXL010000048.1:0-18397 GCF_034334985.1 Acutalibacter intestini
ATTGTGGAAATGTGCATAACAGGCTATGGAATCATGGATAACTCTGTTCACAGCACATGGAAAAGCAAAGAGCAGCTTTCCCACGTCCTGCAAACAGAGTTACCCACAATTCCATAAGATAGCCAGTTATACACATTACGGCACAATGCCGACTACTACGGAATCCCTCTTTTTCTTTATCTTTTAAAACATATTTTTATTTTACGGAATATAGGTTAGCCCCCATTTTGTCATAGCGTAAAAGACAGGCAATAATGCTGCGCCTTTATCAGTCAGAGAATATTCTACATGGGGAGGAATTTCGTTAAATTGTATTCGTGACACCAACCCGTCTTTTTCCAGTTCGCGCAAAGAAGAAGTGAGCATTGTATTTGTAATGCCGTCAATGTTTTTTCTCAATTCGCCAAAACGTATAGGGGATTTAATACACATTTCGTAAATAATCTGAAATTTCCATTTGCCTTGTAACATGATAATTAAAGATGTTACCGGGCAATTACCAGCTTCGGTGAGAATACCGATTTTAACTTTTTGTGTCCATTCGTCATAAGTTAAATCCTTATCCATACTGAATCGTCCTTTCTTTAGGATATGAATATATCAAATATGTGTTTAACAGTATGGTCTACCATACTATGTAAGAATATTCTGCGTACTTGAAGAACATTTCAAACTAAGTATAATTATCTTATCAGCAAAAGTCAACAAAGGCTCTGCTGTAATTCAAAAATTTTATCAAAGAAAGGATAGTTTTATCATGAAAGAAATTAACATTGAACAGGCAACAGCAGTTACCTCACCAGACCCGCTTATGCTGCTTTGCACAACAAAGGAAAATGGAAGCCTTAATATGGCTCCGGTATCGTTCTTTATGTACTCATCTTATAACCCGCCTATGCTTGCATTTGCAATGGGAAAAGAATCTAATTCCGGCAGTAACATTCGCCGGACAGGAAAAGCGGTTTTTGCTGCTCCGGGTGTCAGCTTAAACAATGCAGTAATGGCATATGGTTCTTTCAGCGGCAACGAGCAGGACAAGCTGAAAGAAACACCGATTGTGTTACAAAATATTGAGGGAAGCAATATTCAAATTCCAGAGGATACACGAGTTGCCTTTGTGGTATCCCTTGCACAAACTATGGAATCCGGCGACCATTACTTGTATCTTTGCAATATTGAGAAAATCGTTGCAGATGAATCAAAAGACGCATTATTTGCATGGGACGGTTATGCGAAAGTTGCTCCGGCACAGGAAAAATAAATTAGTGTAACAAAAAAGTAGACAAATCAATCAACGGAAAACAAAAGTTATAAGCACCATTGTGGACAGCCTATTCAATTTTAGGCTGATAATTCAGAGGGGCGATAGCTTAAAGTGCTACCGCCCTTTTGAATATAATAGGCAATTAATAAAAATGTATATTTCTGTTTGTTTTATGGAGGTGATTTATCTTGAGCATAATAGAAAAAGAAATTGTTACAAAAGACTTGATTACAAAATCGAATTTACCAGCCAGTGATTATGTAATCAATCCTTATGTTGGCTGCCCTCACGCTTGCAAATACTGCTATGCCCGTTTTATGAAACGATTTACAGGACATACAGAAGAATGGGGAAATTTTATAGATATAAAGCGTTGTGATAAAACAATTAGTGTAAAAAAGCTGTATCAAAAATCTGTATTTATTTCTTCTGTAACGGATTGTTATAATCCTTTTGAAGCAAAATATCAAGTGACAAGAAATGTTTTAAAGCAGCTAAAGAAAGCGGATTGTTTGATTACTATTTCCACAAAGTCTGATTTGATACTAAGAGATATTGATATATTAACAGAGCTGAAAAATTTAGTAGTTGCAATTTCTATTAACACTTTAGATAACGATTTTCAAAGTGATATGGATAACGCCAGCAGCATTACACAGCGGATTACAGCATTAAAGGAATTACATAAACAGGGTATTTATACAGTTTTATTTATGTCACCCATATTTCCGTATATAACAGATTTTAAAAAAATCATTGAAGCAACAGCAGCGTTTGTATGTGAATATTGGTTCGAGAATTTGAATCTTCGTGGGAATTACAAACAGGATATTTTTCAATACGTTTCTGAAAAATACCCACAATATTTAAGTGGTTATAAAGACATATATAACAATAAGAACATGGAATATTGGAAACAATTATCCGCTGATATAGATAGTTATTGCGCTCAAAAAAATATCAAGTATACAAATTATTTTTATCATAGTTTACTTGTTGCAGAAAAAAAGCAGTCAAACGCTAAAGACAATCAGAGGGCGACAATATAAAATTGCCGCCCCTCTGGATTATAAATGCAACCGTAAACCAAGCACCGCCCCATGTGGGAGAAAGGAGGATTTTTCTATGGCTTGTACAGAAGCATACAAAGAACATATCGTGTATTCTTTCAACGCCTTTTGCAAAGTTGTCATACGCTATGCCGCTATCAACGCATGGCGCGACAGGAACAGGCGGCGGCAAAAAGAAATATCCTTTGAATACCTCACAGAAGAAAAGTTCTACCCTCTAAGCACATCAGACGAATTTCTCAAATCACCCTACGAACAATACCCCGTTACGATATGCGGTCAGACAATCATACTCACCAATGGGGAGCTTGCCGCCGCCCTGTTATCATTGCCGGAGAAAAAGAGGGAAATCATTTACCTTTACTTTTTCGGGAATTACACACAGCAGGAAATCGCGGATTTATACGGGCATTGTAAAAGTACGGCATGGCATTACATACACAGTGCGTTACAGATGTTGCAGAAAGAAATGGAGGGATTTTCGCATGGGGAATACTAACCTTGTGCCATATGAAACCATTGTCCGGGCGACCAGCGGAGAGCCGGAAGCCGTGGACGAGGTTTTACGGCATTACAGCAAACGAATCCGCTTTGCCGCCCTTGAAAACGGACACGTCAACACAGACACCGAGGACAGCATAAAACAGCGGCTTATCACCGCCCTGTTCCAGTTCCGCTTTGACTGAAAAGGGCTGCATAACGGGAGGTGGTATTTGTCGGGAAAATAGTCATGCTTACATTCAGCGACACCGAAGAAAAAGCGGTTGAGAAAGTCATAGCCGCCCTTGCCGATATGATACCGCTGGAAGCCATACAGCCGCCCCATTCCCCGGCGCTTATTTTTCCGGGATTGGAAATCAGATTACACCAACGCCGGGTATTAAAAGACGGCACGGACATTTACCTCACCCGTTTAGAATACGGCGCACTCTGTTACCTTGCCGCCAGTCCGGGGAGGGTGTTCACAAAGGCGCAAATCTTTGAAGCCGTGTGGAGCATGGAAAGTGAAAGCTGCCAGTCAAACGTGGCAAATGTGATATGCAATCTACGGAAAAAGATAGAGCCGGACAGCCGCCGCCCCACCTACATAAAGACCGTTTTAGGCATAGGCTACAAGTTTACTTCCGGGGAATAGCAACAGGATAACCGCCGCTATTGGCGAAGATACGAAACAGGAAATCAAGGAAAAAGGTTTCCTGTTTTTTTGCGCCCATTTTGCTTATTTCCGGCTTTACTGTATGGGAAAATACCGCCGCAAAATTGGCAGAATCCACGCCACGCAAGCCGGGGGAAAACGGCAAAAGCCAGCACAGCGGAATCCGTCAGTTACTTAGAGCAAGATTCTACCACAGTACCAAATTTCGCTAATCGCTCATTTTGTCCTATGGGAATCTTGTTGGGGTTGCCACCCCAAGCCCGCCTTTTGCGGCTTGCGCCGCTTGAAAAAATCCACCCACGAAAGGAGGTTCACAGCCATGAAAAGATACAACACGCCCCACCGCCACCGGGTAATCAAGACACGCTTGACCGAGGAAGAATACGCCGAGTTTTCCGAGCGTGTCACCCTCTGCAAAATGAGCCAAGCCGAATTTATCCGGCAAGCACTTATCAAGTCAAGCATACGCCCGGTCATTACCGTTTCCCCGGTCAATGATGAATTACTTTCTGCCGTTGGGAAACTCACAGCCGAATACGGGAAAATCGGCGGCAACTTGAACCAGATTGCCCGCTGTCTGAATGAGTATGGCGCACCTTATAACGCCCTCTCCCAAGAGGTACGAGCCGCCACAGCGGAGCTTGCCGCCTTGAAGTTTGAAGTCTTGCAGAAAGTAGGTGAAGCCGTTGGCAACATTCAAACATATCAGCTCTAAAAATGCCGACTATGGGGCGGCTGAACAGTACCTAACTTTTGAGCATGACGAGTTTACCATGAAGCCCACACTGGACGGAAACGGGCGGCTTGTTCTCCGTGACGATTACCGCATATCTTCCCTTAATTGCGGTGATGAAGATTTCGCCATAGCGTGTATGCGCTCCAATCTGAAATACGGAAAGAACCAAAAGCGGGAGGACGTAAAGAGCCACCATTACATTATCAGTTTTGACCCCCGTGACGCACCAGACAACGGCTTGACCGTAGACCGGGCGCAAGCGTTGGGCGAGCAGTTCTGTAAAGAGCATTTCCCCGGACATCAAGCGTTGGTATGCACCCACCCGGACGGGCATAACCACAGCGGAAATATCCATGTGCATATCGTCATAAACAGCTTGCGGATTGCCGAAGTTCCGCTGTTGCCGTACATGGAAAGACCAGCCGACACAAGGGAGGGCTGCAAGCACCGCTGTACAGACGCAGCTATGGAATACTTCAAAGCGGAAGTCATGGAGATGTGCCACCGGGAAAACCTCTATCAGATTGACTTGCTGAACGGGAGCAAGAACCGAGTTACCGAGCGTGAGTATTGGGCGAAGCGGAAAGGACAAGCCGCACTGGATAAAGAGAACGCTTCCCATGCCGCCACGGGAGAGCCGCCTAAACAGACCAAGTTTGAAACCGACAAGGAGAAATTACGGCGCACAATCCGAGCCGCCCTGTCCTCTGCCGTTTCCTTTGAGGATTTTTCCGGGAAGCTGCTACAACAGGGCGTGACCGTCAAGGAGAGCCGGGGGCGGCTATCCTATCTCACGCCGGACAGGACGAAGCCCATCACCGCCCGGAAACTGGGTGATGATTTTGACCGTGCCGCCATACTGGAAGCACTCACCATAAACGCACAGAACGCCGCCAGAGCCGCCGAAACGCCCGCACGCAGACAGGAATACCCACGGAGCATAAAAGACCGCTTACAGCGCAACAAAGCCGCTATAAACGCCCCGAAAAATGACGGAGTACAACGCATGATAGACATAGCCGCCAAGAAAGCCGAGGGCAAGGGGAAAGGCTACGAGAAATGGGCGACCTTGCACAACTTGAAGCAAATGGCGGCTACCATGAGCGTTTACGAGGAATCCGGCTTTTCTTCCCCGGAAGAACTGGAAGCCGCCCTTGCCGCCGCCAGCGCGGAGCTGTCAAACGTCCATGCGGAACTGAAAGCCGTGGAAAGCACTTTGCGGGAGAAAAAGGACTTACAGAAACAGCTGTTGGCGTACATCAAGACCAAGCCAGCCCGTGACGGGCTGAAAGCACAGAAAACAGAGAAAGCCCGCAAAAACTACCGGGAGCAGCACGAAAGCGAGTTTATCATAGCCGAAGCTGCCACCCGGTTTTTTAAGGCACAGGGAATCCAAAAGCTGCCAGCTTCCAAGACCTTACAAACGGAAATTGAGCAGCTTACCAAAGAGAAAAACGCCCTTTACAACGAGTACCGGGAGAAGAAAGAGAACGTTCGGGAATTGCAGACCGTGAAAAGCAATCTTGACAAAATATTGCGCCGTGAGCCGGAACGGGGAAAGGGGCTGGAAAATGAACGGTAAATGTCCCTACATGGACTACCCACAGTACAGAGCCGCCCGCCGCCTTGTGCATGAGTGCTGTAACTATGATAACGGCAACTGCATTGTGCTGGATAACGGCGAGCCTTGTGTATGTGTGCAAAGTATCAGCTATTCGCTTCTCTGCCGCTGGTTCACTGCCGCCGTGCTTCCCCTTGACTGGAAACTGGAAGCCGCCCTTTTGCACCGGGCAGAACTGAAACGCTGTACCGAGTGCGGCGGTCAGTTTCTCCCAAAATCCAACCGGGGGAAATACTGTCCCGATTGTGCCGGACGCATGAAAAGAGCCAGAACCGCACAGCGCAAGCGGAAACAGAGGGGGAAATGTCACGCTTTAGAAAACACAGAACCCCCGTAAATCAAGGCTTCCCGGCTACTGCTCAACGGGTATGCGGTACATTTATCCTTTACCCCCAAAAAAGCCGTTTTAAATGCGTAACAGAAGCCACAGACAGGAGGTGAAAACCATAACCGAATACATTACAGCCAACACCACAATGCCGCCCTTTTTCCCCTATCCCCGTTTTCTGCTGAAAATGGACTTGTCACAGACTGCAAAGCTGCTCTATGCGCTGCTCCTTGACCGTTCCACCCTCTCACAGAAGAACGGCTGGCAGGACAATGAGGGCAGGACGTATATTGTCTACCCCATAGCAGAGATAGCGGAAATACTGGATAAAAGCACCATGACAATACAGAACTCCCTAAAAGAACTGGACATTGCCGGGCTTTTGGAGAGGGAACGCCGGGGATTTTCCGCGCCGAACCGCCTTTATGTGAAAGTGCCGGAAGCAGCAAAGGTTTCTTTAGATATGACACAAAGAAATCTTGATGTCAGTCCTAAAGAAAACTGTACATCAGACACAAAGAAAACTTTGCCTATGATACAAAGAAAACTTTACCCTAACCAACTAAATATAAACAAACTAAAAGAGAGCCAACGAATGGGAGTGAGTGGGGAGCCGCCCGCGCCCTATGGCAAATACCAGAATGTTTTCCTCACTGAAAGCGAATATGTGGAGCTGAAGCAGGAATACCCGGATAGCCTTGGACGGCTTATCGAGGAAATGAGCCGGTATATTGCTTCCAGCGGGAATGACTATGTAAGCCATGCCGCCACGCTTTACAGGTGGGCGGACAGGGAGAAAAAGGAGAACCCGAAAAAGGGAATCCCCGATTACACCTACAAAGAGGGCGAGAGCCTTTGACAGCGAAGATACAACGCCCTGTAAACAGGGCGTGAATAAAACCATGAACAAGGAGGACGATTTTATGTGTGATTATGATAACGCCATTTTCCGGCTTGCCACAGAAGCAGAGCCACAGCCGGAGGATTACACGGGCGAGGACGGGCTTTTGTACTGCGGGAGCTGCCGCCAGCCCAAAGAAGCCTACTTCACCGAGGGAAAAGGGCTTTTCGGACGTGACCGACACCCCAAAGAATGTGACTGCCAGAGCAAACGCCGGGAAAAGCAGGAAGCCGCCGACCGGGAGCGCAAGCACCGTGACACCGTGGAAGAATTAAAACGCCGGGGCTTTTCCAATGCCGCCATGAGCCAGTGGACTTTTGAAAATGACAACGGCAAATGCCCCCAAATGGATAAGGCGCACTTCTATGCGGCGCATTGGGAGGAAATGAAAGCGGAGAATATCGGCTACCTGTTATGGGGCAAGGTAGGCACAGGCAAGAGCTATTTTGCCGGGTGTATCGCCAACGCCCTTATGGAGCGTGAGATTTCCGTGTGCATGACGAACTTTGCCCTTATCCTCAATGACCTTGCCGCCAGCTATAAGGACAGGAACGAATACATAGACCGCCTTTGCCGCTTCCCTCTGCTTATCCTTGACGATTTCGGCATGGAGCGCGGCACGGAATACGGGCTTGAACAGGTTTACAACGTGGTTGACAGCCGATACCGAAGCCGGAAGCCGCTGATTGTCACAACGAATTTGACGCTGGAGGAATTGCAGCACCCGGAGGACACCGCCCATGCCCGGATTTATGACCGTCTGCTTGAAATGTGCTGCCCCGTCTGCATTACCGGGGAGAACATCAGGAAAGCCACGGCACAGGGGAAAATGGAACGGTTAAAAGGAATGATGAACGGAAAGGAGAGCCTATGAACCATGACACCAGCAAGACCAGCCACACCGCCGCCCCTCTGGACGCGAAGCCCGACCTTGTGAAGCGGATAGGGAATACCACCTTTGACATTCATATCCATTTCAGCGAAACAAGCCGGGAAACCTTTACGGACAAGGTAGTGCGGCTTATTGAGAATGACAAGGACAGTGTAACCAACTGAAAAGAAGATACACTTTTTCTTGTTCCCTACTTGACATTACCAAAAGGCACGGTCGTTCTGGAATGTGGGAAAATGCTTCAGCGCGGCGGGTATGAGATAAAAATACTCAATACGATTGACTTTAAGCAGTCCATGAAGTACAACCCATTCCGCTATATCTACTGCGAGAACGACATTTTGAAGCTGGTCAACTGCATCATGGAGAACACCAAGGGCGAGGACAGCAAGGGCGGTGAAGATTTTTGGGCAAAAGCCGAAGCCCTCTACTATCAGGCGCTGATCGCCTACATCTGGTACGAAGCGCCGGAGGAAGAAAAAAACATGACCACCCTGCTGGAAATGCTCAATGCGTCCGAGGTTCGGGAGGATGATGAAAACTTCAAAAACGCCGTTGACCTGATGTTTGACGCGCTGGAAAAACGCGACCCACAACATTTTGCGGTGCGCCAGTATAAGAAATACAAAATGGCGGCGGGCAAAACAGCAAAATCGATTCTGATTAGCTGCGGCGCAAGAATGGCTCCCTTTGACATCCGGGAGGTGCGGGAACTGATGGAGGGCGACGAACTGGAACTTGAAAAGATTGGCGACCGCAAGACGGCGCTGTTCTGTATCGTGTCCGACACGGATATGACATTCAATTTCATTTCTGCGATGGTTTATACGCAGATGTTCAACGTCCTGTGCGACAAGGCGCTGGAAAACGGCGGCGCACTGAAAACCCATGTTACCTGCCTGCTGGACGAGTTTGCCAACCAGAAAATCCCCAACTTCCAGCACCTGATTTCCGTTATCCGAAGCCGCGAGATTTCCGCCCATATCGTGGTGCAGACGCAGAGCCAGTTAAAGGCCGTCTACAAAGACCATGCGGAAACCATCATCGGCAACTGCTCCTGCGTCCTGTTTTTGGGCGGCAAGGAGCGCAGCACCCTGAAAGAGATTTCGGAAACGCTGGGAAAGGAAACCATCGACCTTTTCAACACCTCCGACACGCGGGGAAGCCAGCGCAGCATGGGGGTAAATTACCAGAAACTCGGAAAAGAACTGATGTCAACCGATGAATTGGCGGTGATGGACGGCGGCAAGTGCATCTTGCAGGTGCAGGGCGTAAGGCCGTTTTTCAGCGACAAATTTGACATTACCAAACATCCGCAATATAAATACCTGCTGGATTCCAGCAAGAAGAACGCTTTTGATATTGCAAAATATCTGAGCCGGAGATTGACCGTCCGACCGGACGACGTTTTTGAAAGCTGTGAACTCGAAGCGCCGCCCGCGTCTGATGCACCCGCCGATTGACTTTTCAACCGGCGGGCTTTTTTTGTCCCTATCCAACCAATCACAACAAATTTAAGGAGGAAAATGTATGGAATTTTTTACGAGCGCAATCGACACTTTGAAGGTACTGGTTATCGCGCTGGGCGCTGGCCTTGGCGTGTGGGGCGTTATCAACCTGCTGGAAGGTTACGGCAACGACAACCCTGGCGCGAATGCTCATGTACGGTAAAGAAGCAAGCAACCGAAAACAACAGATAGACCGCCAGCACCACACTATTCCGAACCAAAGAAGCCAAAGACCAAAAGACAAGCACCGTGGAAATGTGTATAACTTGCTATTCCGTCATGGAAAAGTCCGTTCACAGAATGTGGAAAAGCTAAAGTGCAGCTTTCCCACATTCTGCAAACAGACTTTCCCACAACTCCATAAGACAGCAAGTTATGCACATTACGCACAGTGCCGACTACTACGGAATCCCCCTATCTTTCATATCTTTTTATAAATTCTTAAATTTCCTTTAGGGTATTGCATTATCACCTACAAAGTGTTAAGATGTTTATGCACCCACAAAATGTTAAGATAAAAGGAGGACAACATGGCACAGCAGATTTCTGAATCCGAATTGGTACTAATGAAAATCATCTGGAAGAATGGAGGGGCAGCTTTATACTCCCTCATCATGGAGGAATTAGAAAAAGACAAAAACGAATGGAAGAACAACACCGTACTCACCCTGCTTTCCCGGCTGGGCGAAAAAAAGTTCTTGAAAGTCAAAAAAATCGGCAGAAAGAATGAGTATGTGGCTACGGTAACAGAAGCAGAATATCAGACCATGCAGACCCACAGCTTTCTTGATAAAGTCTACGGCGGGAATGTGAAAAACTTAGTATCAACCTTGTTGCGGCAGGATATTCTTTCGGCAGACGAATTGAAAGAGATTGAAACGTTTTGGAGAAAAGAAAATGAGTGAATTTATAAAAATATTATTGTCGCTGTCTGTTTCCGGCGCACTGTTACTGCTCCTCATTTTGGGATTGAAGCCGCTGTATAAAAACAAATTCAGCAAGCGTTGGCAGTATTATATCTGGATAGTGGTTGCTTTGCGGTTTCTGCTTCCCTTTACTCCCGACACTACGATTGTTGGAAGCCTGTTTGAAAAATTCGACACGGCAGCAATAACAAATGAAATCCCTACAAGCCCCAATGTACCCGTTCCCGCAGATACGGGTAACAGCAAAGCAGAGCCGACACAGACAAACCGGGAAATAACCACCGCTGCCATGCGTGAGCCATTTAACAAATATGTCTGCCTGTTTTTTATCTGGTCAGCATTGGCACTGGTTTTATTTGTTCGCAAGGTAACGGTTTATCAAGGATTTATCCAATACATCAAAGCAGGAAATAAAGAAGTATCGGATATAAAAATCTTGAATCTGCTATCTGATTGTGAAGAAAAACTGAATATCAAGACAAGGGTAGAACTATCCTGTAATCCGCTGATTGCCTCCCCTATGCTGATTGGTTTCTTTCGACCAAGAATCATTTTGCCTGTTGGCGAATTGGAAGATAAAGAGTTATCTTATATCTTTGTGCATGAGCTAACCCACTACAAGCAGAGGGATATGTTTTACAAATGGCTGATACAGATTATTGTGTGCGTCCATTGGTTCAATCCTTTTGTATATCTGCTGGAAAAAGAAGTGAATAAATCTTGTGAATTGTCATGTGATGAAAAAGTCTTATCCGTACTTGATGATAAGGCAAAGCGTGAGTATGGGGATACGCTGATTTCCTTTTTGAAGTCAAGCAATCTTTACAAAAGTTCTTTAGCTTCCGTTACATTGACAGAGGGTGCAGAACAATTAAAAGAAAGGTTAGGTGCTATTATGAAATTTAGAAAAAAGTCAAAAGTGGTTATTGCTATCACTGCTATTTTTACGGTTGCTGTTTGTGTCTGCTTTTTTGTAACAGGTGCATATGCCGCGCCTTCTGCTAATAGCAAAGAAAAGAATTTAATGCCGGACGCTGTCCCGAATGTTGAAAACAACAAAGGATACACATATGTTCAGCGTGGTTTCTATTCTGATTCCTACATCATTGAAATGGGCTGGAATCTAAGCGATACAATAAGCAAAGAATACACAAACAGCAAAGAAATAACATTAGAAGATAATTCTGTAATAAAGGTGTATTTTGATGAAAACACAGTAGATTATCTGAATGATAGTAACGCTATTTCTGCAATAGGGAAATTGCTTTATTCTTTAAACAACAGAGATATGCAAAATTATCCAACGATAGAAACACCGCTAATTACAAATGTTACTTATGTCAGCGAGAATAATTTATCAATACTTGCAGATGAATACTTTCAAAACAGTAGTTTAACTGAATTTTCAGCAATTTTTCCTGTATTAGATATAGAGCTTCAAAAGGAATATTGTCAAAAGATATATGATGATAATAAGATTGCTTTCTTTTCCTCTATCATACCGTACATGGATAGGGATTTAGTGATGTTGTATGCAGATAAATCAGACCAAGACCAAAAGGTGAATTTCTTTTCCGTTATCTTAGGCTATGTACAGTCAGATGACCTAAATCAATATGCAGAAAAATATTACGAAGCAAATAATATTTCTTACTTTACGATTTTGGTTAATTACATGACAAAAGAAGAAAGACAGGAATGGCTGAAAAGGGCGCAGACAGATAAGAAAACTAACTTTGTTGCAGTCTTATCTGAATAATTGTTTGATTAAATTGTTGCGGTTTAACAAGGGGCAGCCGATAAGAACAAAGCTGCCTCTTGCAAAATAAAAGAACCTAATCAACATTGTTTCCCCATGTGGGAGAAAGGGGGAATCATCTATGCCTTGCACAGAAGCATACAGAGAACACATCATGTATACTTTCAATGGCTATTGCAAGACCGTCATACGCTTTGCGGCTATCAACGCATGGCGTGACAGAAGCAGACGGCGGCAAAAAGAAATATCCCTTGAATACCTCACAGAAGAAAAGTTTTACCCTTTAGGCACAACAGACGAATATTTTGAAGCACCCTATGAAGAATACCCCGTTACGATATGCGGTCAGACAGTTATCCTCACCAATGGGGAACTTGCCACCGCCCTGTTATCTCTGCCAGAGAGAAACCGGGAAATCATTTTCCTTTACTTTTTCGGAGATTATACACAACAGGAAATCGGGGAAATGTACGGACGCTGCCGGAGTACGACCGGGTGTCAGATACGCAGGACGTTACAGCTTCTGCACAAAGAAATGGAGGTGCTTTCACATGGGGAATCCTAACCTTGTGCCTTATGAAACAATTATCAGAGCGACCAGCGGCGAGCCGGAAGCCGTGGACGAGGTTTTACGGCATTACAGCAAGCGAATCCGAATCGCCGCCATTGAAAACGGGCATATCGACAAGGCACCGAGGACAGCATAAAATCCCGGCTTGTTGCCGCCCTGTTCAAGTTCCGTTTTGACAGACAGGCTACATGACAGGAGGTGAGATTTGTCGGTAAAATAATCATGCTTACATTCAACGACACAGAGGAAAAAGCAGTTGAGAAAGCGATAGCCACCCTTGCCGATATGATACCGCTGGAAGCCATACAGCCGCCGCAATCCCCCGCACTGGTTTTTCCGGGATTGGAAATAAGGCTGCACCAACGCCGGGTATTAAAAAACGGGGCAGACATATACCTCACACGTTTGGAATACGGCGCACTCTGCTACCTTGCCGCCAGTCCGGGGCGGGTATTCACAAAGGCGCAAATCTTTGAATCCGTGTGGAGCATGGAAAGCGAAAGCTGCCAGTCAAGCGTTGCCAGCGTGATATGTAATTTACGAAAAAAGATAGAGCCGGACAGCAAAAACCCCACCTACATAAAGACCATTTTAGGCATAGGCTATAAGTTTGCTTCCGGGGAATGACAACTGAATAACCGCCGACATTTAAGGCAGTCAGAAAGCAGGAAATCAAGAAAAGGTTTCCTGTTTTTTTGCGCCTGTTTTTGTCAAATGCTGTTACGAAAACACGAAAAGATTTTCCGGGGAACTTTGCCAAATTTTTCTTCCAGTGCGTAGTAATAATGACGGGAAAAATACTGCCGCAAAGTTGGCAGAAGCCCCGCCCTCTCCGTCAAGGGTATCAGCGGAAGCCCACACAGGGGAAGCCGCTACTTTCTTAGAGCAAGATTCTACCACAGTACCAAATTTCGCCTACCGGTTCATTTTGTCCTATGGGAATCTTGTTGGGGTTGCCACCCCAAGCCCGCCTTTTTGCGGCTTGCGCCGCTTGAAAAATCCCCGAAAAAATTTTTCGGATTTTTCAAAAAAACACTTCCGCTTTACCCCCTGTTTTTCTCCTATTAGTGAGAGGGCAAAGCATAAAAAGAAAGGAGTTGAAAGCCATGAAAAGATACAACACGCCCCATCGCCACCGGGTAATCAAGACACGCTTGACCGAGGAAGAATACGCCGAGTTTTTCGAGCGTGTCACCCTCTGCAAAATGAGCCAAGCCGAGTTTATCCGGCAAGCACTTACCAAGTCGAGCATACGCCCGGTCATTACTGTTTCCCCGGTCAATGATGAACTGCTTTCTGCCGTTGGGAAACTCACAGCCGAATACGGGAAAATCGGCGGCAACTTGAACCAGATTGCCCGCTGTCTAAACGAGTACGGCGCACCTTATAACGCCCTCTCCCAAGAGGTACGAGCCGCCACAGCGGAGCTTGCCGCCTTGAAGTTTGAAGTCTTGCAGAAAGTAGGTGAAGCCGTTGGCAACATTCAAACATATCAGCTCTAAAAATGCCGATTATGGAGCTGCCGAACAGTACCTAACCTTTGAGCATGACGAGTTTACCATGAAGCCCACACTGGACGGAAACGGGCGGCTTCTCCCCCGTGACGATTACCGCATATCTTCCCTTAATTGCGGTGATGAAGATTTTGCAATCGCCTGTATGCGCTCCAATCTGAAATACGGCAAGAACCAGAAACGGGAGGACGTAAAGAGCCACCACTATATTATTTCCTTTGACCCCCGTGACGCTGCCGACAACGGCTTGACCGTAGACCGGGCGCAACAGTTAGGCGAGCAGTTTTGTAAAGAGCATTTCCCCGGACACCAAGCCCTTGTATGCACCCACCCGGACGGGCATAACCACAGCGGCAACATTCATGTGCATATCGTAATCAATTCCCTACGGATTGCGGAAGTGCCGCTATTGCCCTACATGGAAAGACCAGCCGACACAAGGGAGGGCTGCAAGCACCGCTGCACGGACGCAGCTATGGAGTATTTCAAAGCGGAAGTCATGGAGATGTGCCACCGGGAAAACCTCTATCAGATTGATTTATTGCATGGGAGCAAGAACCGTGTTACCGAGCGTGAGTATTGGGCGAAGCGGAAAGGACAAGCCGCACTGGATAAAGAGAACGCTTCCCTTGCCGCCGCAGGTGAGCCGCCCAAACTTACGAAATTTGAAACCGACAAGGAGAAGCTACGGCGCACGATCCGCACCGCCCTGTCCTCTGCCGTTTCCTTTGAGGACTTTTCCGGGAAGCTGTTACAGCAAGGCGTGACCGTCAAGGAGAGCCGGGGGAGGTTATCGCATCTCACGCCGGACAGGACGAAGCCAATCACCGCCCGGAAACTGGGTGATGATTTTGACCGTGCCGCCGTACTGGAAGCAATCACCCAAAACGCACAGAACGCCGTCAGAGCCGCCGAAACGCCCCTACCCAAGCAGGAATACCCCCGCAGTATAAAAGACCGTTTACAGCGCAACAAAGCCGTTATAAACGCCCCGAAACAAGACAGCGTACAGCGTATGGTAGACATAGCCGCCAAGAAAACCGAGGGCAAAGGACGGGGATATGAAAAGTGGGCGACCTTGCACAACTTGAAGCAAATGGCGGCTACCGTGAGCATTTACGAGGAATCCGGCTTTTCTTCCCCGGAAGAACTGGAAGCCGTCCTTGCCGCCGCCAGTACAGAACTGCATGAAACCACCGGGAAACTGAAAGCCGTGGAAAGCACCTTGCGGGAGAAAAAGGACTTGCAGAAACAGCTATTAGCCTACATCAAGACCAAACCCGCCCGTGACGGATTGCGGGCGCAGAAAACGGAAAAAGCCCGGAGAGCCTACCGGGAGCAGCACGAAAGCGAGTTTATCATTTCCGAATCCGCCGCCCGGTATTTCAAGGCACAGGGAATCTCCAAGCTGCCAGCGTCCAAAGCCCTACAAGCAGAGATTGAGCAGCTTACAAGGGAGAAAAACAGCCTTTACAACGAGTACCGGGAGAAGAAAGCGAACGTCCGGGAATTGCAGACCGTGAAAAGCAATCTTGACAAAATCTTGCGCTGTGAGCCGGAACGGGGAAAGGGGCGGGAAAATGAACGGTAAACTCCCATACATGGACTACCAGCAACACAGAGCCGCTCGCCGCCTTGTGCATGAGTGCTGCAACTATGATAACGGCAACTGTATCTTGCTGGATAACGGCGAGCCTTGCGTATGCGTCCAGAGTATCAGCTATTCGCTTATCTGCCGCTGGTTCATTACCGCCGTTCTGCCGCTGGACGGGAAACTGGAAGCCGCCTTACTCCACCGGGCAGACAGGAAACGCTGTACCGAGTGCGGCGGGTATTTTCTCCCCAAGTCAAACCGGGGGAAATACTGCCCGGATTGCGCCGCAAGAGTGCGCCGCCGGAAAGAAGCCGACAGACAGCGGAAAAGATACCACCTTTCTACGCATTTAGGCTATGAAAGAAGCCCGTAAATCAAGGCTTTTTTGACCGCCCTCAAAGGGTAGCCGATACATTTATCCTTTACCCCCGAAAATGCCGTTTTAACTGCGTAACAGGAAGCCACAGACAGGAGGTGAGAACCATAACCGATTACATCACAGCAGACACCATATTGCCCCGTTTTCTGCCCTATCCCTATTTTCTGCTGAAAATGGACTTGTCGCATACCGCAAGGCTGCTCTATGGGCTGCTTCTTGACCGTTCCACCCTCTCACAGAAGAACGGCTGGCAGGACAGCGAGGGCAGGACATATATTGTCTATCCCGTTTCAGAGATAACGGAAATGTTGGATAAAGGCAGCACCGCCATAAAAAGCGCACTGAACGAGCTGGACGCTGCCGGGCTTCTGGTGAGGGAACGCCGGGGCTTCTCCGCACCCAACCGCCTTTATATAAAAATACCGCAAATGCCAGTGGTACAGTTTTCCGACCATATGACCGCCATACAGCCGGAAAACCGACCCTCTGATAGCCGGAAAAGCGACCCTCATAAGGACGGAAAAGCGACCTTTGCGTTGGACGGAAAACCGACCCCTAACCAACTTACTATAAACCAACTAAAAGAGAACCAACGAAAAGGAGTGAGTGGGGAGCAGCCCGCACCCTTTGGCAGATATAAAAACCTTTTCCTCTCCGAATCCGAGTATGCGGAGCTGAAAGGGGAATACCCGGACAGGCTGGAACGGTTCATTGAGGAATTGAGCGAGTACATAGCCGCCTACGGGAAAGTGTACGCCAACCATGCCGCCGCTGTCCGTATGTGGGCAAAACGTGACAGGAAAGGCACAGGAAAGAAAGGAATCCCCGATTATTCCTACAAGGAGGGCGAGAGCCTTTGACCGCATAGACACAACGCCCCGTAAACAGGGCGTAAAAGACCATGAACAAGGAGGACGATTTTATGAGTGATTACGATAACGCCATTTTCCGGCTTGCCACGGCACAGGAAGCAGAGCTGGAGGACTATATCGGGGAGGACGGGCTTTTATATTGCGGGAGCTGCCGCCAGCCCAAAGAAGCCTACTTCCCGGAGGGCAAGACCTTTTTCGGACGTGACCGACACCCCAAAGAATGTGACTGCCAGAGAAAACGCCGGGAAACGCTGGAAGCCAGCCACCGGGAACACAAGCACCGGGAGGAAGTGGAACGGCTGAAACGAAAGGGATTTACAGACCCGGCTATGCGGGAATGGACGTTTGAAAACGACAACGGGAAATGCCCCCAAATGCACAAAGCCCATGCTTATGTGGAGTGTTGGGAGGAAATGAAAGCCGGGAATATCGGTTATCTGTTATGGGGCATGGTAGGCACAGGCAAAAGCTATTTCGCCGGGTGTATCGCCAACGCCCTCATGGAGAAAGAAGTTTCCGTGTGCATGACGAACTTTGCCCTTATCCTCAATGACCTTGCCGCCAGCTATAAGGACAGGAACGAGTACATAGCCCGCCTTTGCAGCTTCCCTCTGCTTATCCTTGACGATTTCGGCATGGAGCGTGGCACGGAATACGGCTTAGAGCAAGTCTATAACGTGATTGACAGCCGATACCGAAGCGGCAAGCCCTTAATCGTGACAACAAACTTGACGCTGGAGGAATTGCAGAACCCGGAGGACACCGCCCATGCCCGGATATATGACCGCCTTACGGAAATGTGTACCCCCGTCCGCATTACCGGGGAGAATTTCAGAAAAGCCAGAGCAAGGGAGAAAATGGAACAGCTTAAAACGCTGCTGAACAGAAAGGAGAGCCTATGACCGACACCCCCAACAGAAGCACCGCCACTACCGCCCGCCGCCCGGATTGCGTGACCGAGGTACGCCGGGGGAACACTGTCCTTGTGGTTTCCGGCTACTTCAAGCAAGGCACTACCGCCACCGCCGCCGACAAAATGATGAAAGTGCTGGAAGCGGAAAGCGCAGCCGGGGGAACAGCCGCACACGCTATATAATGCGATAAGCCTTAATAAAATAACGTGATATTTTTCGACATAAAGTAGCAAAAAGGACTGTACAGCCAGCCCACTATTCCGTATGTCTATTATATTACTCCCGCTCAAAAAGCTAGGAAAAAGAGAGGAAGAGTGATATAATAGGGATATGGAATATATCGATTTGCGGAAAGTGGGAAAAGAAGGGCTCAAGCAGATACGCAGTCAGGT
>NZ_JAWXXL010000049.1:0-18311 GCF_034334985.1 Acutalibacter intestini
ACTTCAAAGCCCAAGGAGGTGAAGGCCAGCCAGTTGCTCCTCTTATTGTAGCTTTGGCACGAGACGGACGAAACCCCCGGCTGGCTGCCGAGGGTCCCAACCAAATTATATTGTAATAGAAGGTGATACCCATGGCAATCAAGCCGTTCCATGAGCTGACGCTGGCGGACGACTTTATGTTCGGGGAGGTCATGCGCCGCCCGGAGAACGCAAAGCCCTTTTTAGAGGCCCTGCTGGGCAAGAAGATTGGCAGCATCACGGCGATAGACAAGCAGAAAGAGCTGACAGACGGCGCGGCCCTTCACGGCGTGCGTCTGGACGTGTGCCTGGAGGACGAGAGCCGCACCCAGTATGACGTGGAGATGCAGACCGGGGCCAGCTATGGCCTGGAAAAGCGCATCCGCTATTACCAGAGCAGCATTGACCGCAGGACCCTGAAATCAGCGGAAAGCTACCGGGAGCTGCGTCAGAGCTTTGTTATCTTTATCTGCACGGACGATTACTACAAGCGCGGACTGGCAGTATACAGGCGCAGGTCCGTGATAGAAGGCGCGGAGGATATTGCCTACGACGACGGCTCCCATGCCTACATCCTCAACGCCAGCTTTACAGAGGGCAATAGCAGCGCTGAGGTGCTGGACTTCCTACGCTACATTGACGCGGGCTACAGAGGCAGGCCGCTGGACGTTCGCTCGGGCTATGTGGCCCAGATAGAGCAGGCGGTGGAGGCTGTGAAAACCGATGAAGAAATGGAGGGGACTTATATGACGCTGGCTATGAAATTGCAGGATATGAAGTGGGAAGGCCGGCAGGAGGGCAGGCAGGAGGGGGAAGAAAGCAAACTGTTTGCCAACCTCAAGGCTCTAATGGAGAACCTTGATATTCCAGCGGACAAGGCAATGGATTTGCTTAATGTCCCAGCCAGTGACCGGCCAAAGTACCGGAAGATGCTGGACGAGTAACAAGCACAGCAGAAAAGTGATGGGAGGCAGGTCAACTGGACCTGCCTCCTGTTTTATTTGCCCAGGGCAGGACAGTCGCAGGGACGACAACCGTGCGACCATGGTGCGACAGGTTGTGGGACATGGAAACATATTGCCAGGAAAGGAAAGCTGGAAGTTTGTCGCACTGTCTCACCTATTTTTGAAAACTTTTAAAAGTAAGGAAAAATAGGTAGTGTATAGTATTGGGAAAAAAGTTTTTTTGACAGGCTGCGACGGTGCGACAATGCGACAGCCAATCCGCATATCATGGCTCTGGTGTTATCATCCTCCCCTTTGTCCAAAGCCGCATCGTCCCGATGCCAGGAGCCGCCATGCCGTAATTTCACCTGAAAGGAGTGACCTGCCATGAGCCGCATATCCCTTGATACCCGCCTACAGACCCTGGAGGAAACGGGTTGCAGTGACCCTACCGTACTGCCTAAAATCCTCCAAAGCTGGGGCAGCGCCCCGGCCTACGGCTTCTTCCCGGAGGGGAAACAGTGGGAGCAGATGCAGCGGATTCTCAGCCTGGACCCAGACGATGGGGCAGTCATCACCTACCGGCAAATGTCCCGGGCCATACAGGAGCTGTGTGAGGCCCCGTTCCCTGGCGGCAGCGGCTCGGGTATGTCCGTGGACGCCATCGCGCTGCTGGGCCGCGCCTTTGCCGACTGCCGGCCTGCGTCTGCCCCAGCCAGTAACCAGCGCCTCCCCCTGTCCGAGCGCCTGAAAGCACCCGACAGCCATCTCAAGAGGCGCATACTCGCCCTGCGCACCCAGGCCATGGCCCTGGCCGTGGAGGGGATGACCGGCGGCAAGCCTATGGATTTCTCCCGCTTCATCCATGAAAATATTGCCGTTCATTATGTGCCGGAGGACGAGGGGAAAATCCAAACCGGCGAGGCGCTGCACCTGGCCGGGGAACTGGAAGCCGCTGCGGCCGCCTGCATCCGCCACTACCTGCTGGTCCTGCCATTCACCATGATATAAGGAGGTTTTTGCTATGAATCCATTTTACACCATGCCCAATATTCTGACCGAAACCAGCGAGGGCGCCACAGCCCACAGCTTGCAGGATGAACTGTTCAAAGAGCGGGAAATCGAACTTGTCGGCGAAATCACCCAGGAGTCGGCCTATTCCATCATTTTGCAGCTGAGATACTTACAGAAGTCCGACTCTGCGGCCCCCATCACGGTCTATATCAACAGCCCGGGCGGCGAGGTTGCCAGCGGGCTGGCGCTCTATGACGTGATGCGGGCTGTCAAGTGCCCCGTCCGCACCGTCTGCGTGGGTACTGCCGCCAGCATGGCCGCTATCCTGTTTGCCAGCGGCACAGAGCGGGGGATTTTACCCCACGGGAAAATCATGATTCACGACCCGCTGACTACAGGTATAAATGGCAGCGCCCTAACCATCGACAGCTTGAGCAGGAACCTGATGGAGACCCGGCAAATCACAGCCGGGATTCTGGCGAAGCACACCGGGCGCCCTCTGGATGAGATTTTCGCCTGTACCGCAAAAGATACCTATTTCAACGCCCAGGAGGCTGTCGGCTTCGGCCTGGCTGACTACATCGTGGAAGAAATGTGAGGTGGAAACCATGAGCTATAGAATCCTGTCCCAAGACTGCCTCGCAGACAATAACTCCCACGCCACGGGGCTGAACAACAACGACCTGATTGTCGGCCCCAGCGGAGCGGGCAAGACCCGGGGGTACGTGCTGCCCAACATCCTGCAATGCAGCGAGAGCTTTATCGTGGCTGACACCAAGAACAGCCTGCGGGCCGAGACCGAGGCCGTACTTCGTCAAAATGGCTATAAGGTGCTCTCCCTTGACCTTTGCGGAGGCCCGTCCAGCGGCTACAACCCCCTGGACTACATCCGTCTGGACCCCAAGACCAACCGCCACAACGAACAGGACATTATGGCTGTCTCCGCCGCCCTTATCCCCATCGAGACGCCCCGGGACCCGTTCTGGGAGTTTTCCGCCCGGATTTACCTGGAGAGCATCATTGGCTATGTGCTGGAGAGCCTGCCGGAAGAGGAGCACACCATGGACTCCGTGGTACGCCTCTCCCGGGAGATTGGCACGGGCAGGCTCTCGAAGCTGATGGACGAGCTTGCCGTCCTGGACCCGGACTCCTTCGCCGCGCGCCGCTACTCTATTTGCCGGGACGGCGAAAAGGCCGACCGTACCAACGCCTGCGTGCTCATGTTCCTGGCGGAAAAGCTGGCCCCGCTGGACTATGCGGGGGCCAGGGCCATGTTCCACAGCCCGGACAAAATCGGCCTTGCCCGGCTGGGCCGGGAAAAGACCGCCGTGTTTCTCGGCGTCAGCGATACCGACCGCTCCATGGACCGGCTGGCAAACCTGTTTTACACCCAGGCCCTGCACGTCCTCTGCGATGAAGCGGACCACAATCCCGCCCACCGTCTGACCGTCCCAGTACGCTTCATCCTAGACGACTTTGCCGCCAACGCCCGCATCCCGGACTTTGACAAGATACTGTCCGTTGTCCGTTCCCGAGATATCTCCGCCAGCGTGATTTTGCAGAGCATTTCCCAGCTGGAGAGTATGTACGGCCACGCGGCGGCTATGACCATCATCAACAACTGCGACCATTGCCTGTACCTGGGCGGGCAGGACGTGGAGACCGCCCGGTACATGGGCCTCAAGGCCAACCGCAGCACCGGCACGATGCTGTCTATGCCCCTGGACAGCGCGTGGCTGTTCGCCCGGGGAGAGCAGCCGAGGCTCACCAGGAAATTCGACCTATACAGCCACCGGCGATACCATGAGCTGCCGGAGGCTGGGGGCCGCTGCCCGGAACGTGAAGAGATTGAGCAGAAGGAGGCCATTGCATGAGAGTAAACGCGGGCTACACGGTTACAGACACGATTCATATAGGCCAGGTAGAGTTCGTGTTGGGCGAGCAGGCCAACGGGAAGCAGTTTGCCACCTGGGAGTGCAGGGACGGAGACAATTACTACTGGGGCCACTACTTCGACAGCCTTGCCGCCGCCAAACGAGACTTGCTTATCCGGGCCCATGAAGCGCTGGGTGGGAAAGAGCCTGCCAGGAAACCCTATTTCTTCTGCATGACTGTCTGCGCCCGGCGCACAGGGGCCGCTATCGGCCGCAGGTGCGGGGTAGTCATGGCAGACGGCCCCGAGCCAGCGGAAGAGCTTGCCTGGGAGCGGTTCGGCGGGGATGCCGCCTGTAAGCTGTGGGTGGAGGAAGTGCCGGAAGATGGGTACAGCTACACCGCGTATAAATCCGAGATTATGTAGAAAGGAGGCCCTGCTATGCCCGCGACCTATGACTCCCTCCGCGCCCTCAGCCGCCAGACCATGAAAAAACTGCTGGATGTGCAGGAGTGGCGGAAGTTTCTGGCCTTTGCCAGCCGGAGCTTTAAGCTGCCCTTCCCGGCCCAGGTGCTGGCCTATGCCCAGCGCCCGGACGCTGCCGCCCTGATGAAATCCAGCGACTGGGAGGCCGTGTACGGGCGTCCTGTCAAGAAGGGCTGCCACGGCGTCCCTGTGCCGGAGGGCCGGGGGAAGAAGCTGGTATACTATTACGACATAGCCGACACCAGGGAAACGGATGAGTCCAGACCGGTCCCGCTCTGGCACGTCCGACCGGAAAATCAAAAGGGGATAGGTAAGGCTCTGGAGTCTTACCTCGGCAAGCTGGAGGACGCCTCTGGCTTTGCCGAAACCCTGCTTGCCGCTGCCAGAAAGACGGTCGCCTGCACCCTGGACGACCGCTTAGATGACCTGGCCGCCCATAGCCCCGGCAGTCTGCTGGAAGAGATGGACAGCGATAACCTGCTTGCCGCCTACCGCACCATGATAGAGAACAGCGTGGGCTATATGCTTCTGTCAAGGTGCGGGCTTGACCCCTCGCCACATTTCATAGACGAGGACTTTTACGGCTTGCTGGACTTCAACACTCCGTCTACCCTGACGATTCTGGGCAGCGCCGTGACAGAAACCGCCGCCATGTGCCTGTCCGTGATTGCCAAAGCCGTGCGGAGGATGCAGGCCGCGCCGGCCGAGGCAGAGCGTGCCCCAGCCGTTCCAAAGCCCGCATTACTCCAGCCTGTCCCAGAGAAGCGCTACACCCTGCAAGGCGGGTGGGAGCTTGCCGTTGTGGGCAGCGACGCGGAGTCCATCCTGTACAGCTTTATCGACTTGCCTGAACAGGAGCCTGTCCCGGTATCCCGCAAGGACTTCGACCAATGGCTGGCGGCTGGCTTCATTCAGCCCGCCCCCGCCGCCATCCCGGCATGATGTACTACGGCAAAGATGCGATTATGGATGTCCGGGGAATCGGCCTGCTGGACTATCTACAGCATTACGAGCCGGACAACCTGCGCCGGGTCTCGCCGGGGGTGTTCTGCACCAAAGAGCACGATTCCCTGCGTATCAGCAACGGCAAGTGGTACTGGTTCTCCCAGGGCTTTGGCGGCTGCTCGGCGCTGGACTATCTTATCAAGGTTAAGAATCTGCCGTTCACGACAGCTATGGAGCGGCTTCATGGAAAGGCGGCAGGTATGCCGCCTTTTTTTGCGCCCAGAAATCATGAGCGCAAGTTAGCTTTGCCAACCCCAAGCCCGTCCAGTGAACGTGCAGCCGCGTACCTGCTGAAACGCGGTATCGGCCAAGCCATAATTGACTACTGCCTGCGGACTGGCCTGCTCTATGAGAGCCTGCCCTATCACAACGCCGTGTTCGTAGGCTTTGACGCCCGGGGGCAGCCCCGGTATGCCGCCCTAAGAGGGGTGAACTCCAGCTTTAAGGGCGAGGCCAGGGGCAGCGACAAGCGGTTCGCGTTCCGCGTCCGGGCCGCGGACAGCGCGGCGCTCCATGTGTTTGAGGGGGCTGTCGACCTGCTGTCCTATGCCGCCCTGGAAACGCTGGACGGAAGATTCTGGCGGCGGGACCACCTGCTGTCTTTGGGCGGGGTATCGGGAAACGGCCTGCCCCCCGCTCTCGGGCAGTTTCTGCATGACGAGAGAGGCATCCGGAAAATCGGCCTGCACCTGGACAACGACCCCCCAGGGCGCAGGGCTGCGGAATGTATCATGGACTGTCTGCGGGGCCGGTACGCGCTCTACGACCTGCCGCCCCCGCAGGGGAAAGACTATAACGACTGGCTGCGTTTGCGGCTGGGAATTTGAAAGGAGCAAGCACAATGCAATATTACAACACACAAGGTCATGTCACGCCGGCCAGCGTTCCGAAGCCGGACGGGAACAGGCAGTATGAGTGCGGTTCCCACGGGCCTGCCACAGCCCAGATAAAGACCCTGCACCTGCGGTACATCGGCACAGACAGCTGGAGCCGCTACGTTTACGAAGACGAGAACGGCAGGCTCTGGAAACTGCTGGACTGCTGCTCTCCCAGGGAGGTATGTGAGCAGCGGGGAGACACTTTGCACTCTTCGTGTAACAACGCATTCGATGGGGAACCAGACTGGCCCATGAAGGCAGACATCAAACCGGAGTTTCATTGAAAGGGGACGATATCATGAATAAGTATGCAGAGTTACGCAACCGGCAGCAGAAGGAGTTCGACGCCCTCCCGCTGGGCTTTGCGTTCAGCCAGAAGCAGTTTGATGAGATGATGCAGGACTGGGGCCTGGACTCTGAGAAGGACATCAAGAACATTTACTCCATCGGAGCAGGGGGATATATCCAGAAAAAAGATGCGGACCTGCTTCATAAGACATATGCCCGCCACGAAAAAGAGATGGCGGCGGCTATATCGGATGATAAGACCGGAGACGGTTTTATCTACCAGATGTTCCTCTACGAGCTGAACAATCACGAGTACGGCTACACTGGGGACAGCGAGGAAACGCTTGATGCGCTGGACTACACAATGGAGCAGGTACAGGCAGACGCAAGGCTTCTCCATGGCTTTGAGAAAGCCCGCAAAAAGATTTTGGGAAGGGGTTGAAACGATGTCCTGCATGGTAATGAGATTGGAGCCGCTTGCGGCATTGGCAAACGCCGTCGAGGTTCGGCTCAACTGCGACTACAACTATTGGGGCTTCGAAGCCCCGGACAGCCTCTACCGTGAGCTTAGCGACTGTAAAACTTCCTGTACCTATTTTGCGGAGAGAATCTACCAAAAGCTCTACGCTGTCAATATCCGCGCCTACAATGGGCGCTATGCGGGCCATGAAGAACCCGTCAGCGAGGAAGCCCCGGCTATCGCCGGGAGCAAGTATACCATCCATCGCCCACCAGAGTACCGGGAACATAACTTTGCTGTCCGCCCCTGGCACTATCAGCTTGCAATGCTCCTGGACTTCTGGCTTTACCAGACCGCAGAGGACGCTACATACGCCGACCCGCTTCGGCTGGCTATGAGGGAGTTCAGGGACAGCCTGTATGCTTTCATCGTGACAAACAGCCCGCAGTATGTTGACGTTCAGTGGGGAGCGCTGCCTCATACAGCAACAAACAGCCTGCCAGGTTAAACACAGGATACAGCAGCCCCGGCCAAAACTTGGCTGGGGCTGCTTCTTTTTTGGGCCCAAAATTGGCCCCTAAAAGAGCCAAAAATGACCCCTAAAAGGCCCACGAATGGCCCACGGGTACTTTCAGCCCAAAATTGGCCCCTAAAAGGGCCAAAAATGACCCTGAAAAGGCCCACGAATGGGCCAGCGCCGAGGCAGCCCCCCAATGCGGGCTTTGGACAAAGGGGGAGGATGATAACAGCAGAGCCATGATATGCGGATTGGCTGTCGCATCGTCGCACCGTCGCAGCCTGTCAAAAAAACTTTTTTCCCAATACTATACACTACATATTTTTCCTTACTTTTAAAAGTTTGCAAAAATAGGTGAGACAGTGCGACAAACTTCCAGCTTTCCTTTTCTGGCAATATGCTTCCATGTCCCACAACCTGTCGCACCATGGTCGCACGGTTGTCATCCCTGCCTCTGTCCTGCCCGCCAATGCCCAAGCTGAAGCCTGCTTACGAATGTTAAGAGGACTCCCATCCGGGAGCCCTCTCTTTTTTATAGGGGGCCAGCGGCCCCATTCCAGCGACAGCCAGGGGTGGGAACTCGCGTCAAGGTTCTCAGCCCATCAGCAAACTATCCAAAGCTGCTCGCCTGCAACCCCGCAGCACGCCTCCGCCTGCTTTGCAGTTTTGCAAACTGCCCGAGGCTGCGAACGGGACGAGGGTCCCTCACGACTATCCGTCGCAATGCCGGGGCGATTGCTCCCAATTTTTTGACTTATCACCGGCGCGTTTTTTTTCAAATTTCTCGGCGACAACACAGGACACAGAAGGCCCATGAAACGAGGAATTTTCGCGGCGCCGATGACAACGGTGACAGCGGATGACAAAATTTTGGCCAAATTTTGCAGCTTGTCACCGCCCGAAATGCCGCTATTCATGGGCCAACTTGGCCTTCCGGGGCCTTATGGCCCGCGAGAAGCCCAAAAAGGGAAAAGGGCATAAAAGCGGCGACGCCACCCCTACGGGGTGACGGTCGGCATAGCCGACGCCGTTGCCCGCCAATGGCGGGCAACCTCTCCGCTTCGCTCCGAGGCTTTTACTGCGCTACGCTTGCCCTAAGAACAGTCCCCCGGACTGTTCTTAGGGTGCCCTGAAGCGGCACAGCCGCCACAGCCGAAACGATAAAGCTGCCAATCGTTTCGGTTTTAATGGCAAGGGCTTCCGGCTTGTGCGCGGTACTTCGATAAGGTTATGATTGAAAATACGCTTAGTCAAAAACCAATCATTGGCAAGAGTAGCCGCAAAAAATTTTTTCATGAGACTTTGCAATGGTGACGCGGCTTTTCCTCGATTGGGACAGTTTTCCCACCAAAGGCACCCTTGATTTTCCCGATTTCGGTATGGTAAAATTACATCAGAGCCCAAATTATGGAAAAATCGCAAGGAGAGGATGCCTATAAAACAACAGAGCACGAATAAAAATGGTCGGAATTTCCTCCCATGGAAATACAACCAAATATTTTAAAGGAGTGTGATTTTATGCACCTAGAATTCCAATCAGACCCCCCAGTGGGCACCAACTTGACACAGTGGGGGGCGGAACCAGAGGCCCAGGAAAGAAAGGAGCCGAAGCCTCACCCTGACCTTGAAAATGCCGTTGATGGCAGCACGTCAGATGTTCAGAATGCCGCAGCCACTGGAACAATCTTAACGTCGCTGCGCACTCGCGACCAGTTTTTGCAGTTCATATTACTTGATTACTTGCGGGAACTGAAAAGGAAGAACGCTTCTCTAACTCCCGAGGAGGTCGCGGGGGGAGCCGTAGAGGATATAAATTTGGCAATTAGAACCAGAAACAACAGTCTTCCTAAAGGGGAAAAAGACGAAAAGTGGAAATTTTTAGACGCACTTGACCCCCCACGGATTGCTGCTTGCTGCATAGAACTGAATCATGTCAAACGGATTCAGCTTAATAACGAGGATGACGAGAAAAGTTATGTTCTTGGCATCTACGAAAGGGATGGCCCAAACCGTGGTATCTACAACATTGATGAAGACGCCATCAACGCGCTTTGCCGGCGCTATAACAGTTCCCTGCGCAAGAGCGATATCAGCGAAATCAAGGCGGTTTTGATGGATACCGCGCCGATAGCCAGCCGGCTTCTCGACCCGAATTTGATTCCGGTAAACAACGGCATTTTTGATTACAAAAAGAAGCGGCTAATCCCTTTCAGCCCGGAATATGTATTTACATCCAAATGCGGGACGGATTACAACCCGATTGCGGCAAATCCCGTCATTATCAATCCGGACGGCACAAAGTGGGATGTGGTGTCCTGGATGGAATCGCTGGTGGACCATCTTCCCGACAAAGCGGAAATGACGGAGCTGTTGTGGAAGATTACCGGCGCCATGGTGCGGTATTTGGTGCCGTGGGATAAGGCGGTATTTCTCATTTCCCCCAAGGGCAACAACGGCAAGGGCACACTTTGCGAATTGCTGCGAAGCCTGCTGGGAAAGGGTAACTACGCCAACATCCCTATCACCAACTTCGGTAAAGATTTCATGCTGGAGCCGCTCACCCACGTCAACGCCATTTTGACTGACGAAAACGATGTGGGAACGTATGTCGACTCCGTTGGGAATCTGAAAGCAATCATCACGGGCGACCAGATTCAGCTCAACCGCAAGTACAAGCCCCCTATCACATTCCGGTTCCGGGGATTCATGTTACAGTGTTTGAACGACTATCCCAACTATCGGGATAAATCGGATTCACTGAACCGGCGGCAGCTATGCGTACCTATGACGAAATGTTTCACCGGCGAGGAACGCAGGTACATCAAGGCTGACTATGTGCATAGGAAAGAAGTTTTGCAGTACGTTTTGTTCAAGGTCCTGAACATGGATTATGACCAGCTTCCAGAGCCGGAGTCGTGTAAGTGCGAGCTGGACAAGTCCAAAGAGATGAACGACCCGGTGCTTCAATTCATGAATGAGGTCATGGGTGTGCTCATGTGGGATTTGGTGCCGTACACGTTCCTGTACGACCTATACAAATCCTGGTATGGCAGAAATGTTCCCGGTAAATCGCCGCTGTCGCGGAACAGGTTTATCGATGAGTTAAAGCGAAACCTTCCTTCATTCCCTGCGTGGACCTTGCATCAGGATGAAAACAGGAGGGACCTGGAAGTACGTTCAAAAGGAAATATGGACTGCGCCGAAGTCCTCATAGAGGAGTACAAATTGGAGAACTGGTACAGCAGACGCTACTTTGGCGGTGACCGGAGCTTACGATGCATACCTACACCGAAGGAAAAATACCGGGGAATCATACGCGTTCCGGAAAACGAGGATTTAGAAGAAAAATACGCAACGAGACCCGAAGATAATGTCCTGCCGGAAAAGATAACTTTTATTACAGAACCAATTGACTAATGATTTGATTGGCCAACATAGTTGGCACTATAGTGAATACGAAACGACTTTGCAGCTAATTTCGAAAAGATTTCGCAACTGAATTTGAAAGTGAATAGCGCAACAGAGCTATATGAATATAATATGAGGGAGCGTCTGCTAAGGCGTCCAGCCCATCAAAAAAGGCCCAGGCTGAAAACCTGTGCCTTTTTGCATTTCTCTCTTGCATTTTGCCAGGGAAAGTGCTACAATTAAGCTACCAAGATAAATAAAGGGCAGGTCTGGGGGGATTGCCGTCCCCCCATGACCCTATGCAGGAGAAGACCCCTCCTACACAGAAACCTATTGTGGTTTCGCCAACCCTATTATACTGAATCCCCAGTGAATTTGCAAGCTATATTTTGTCAAAGGGGATTCACGGATAGGGCTGTGTTTTGCATGTGATTTGTGCGGTGTAGGTAATAAGCCTGCACCGCTTTTTTGTTTGTCTTGGGCGGAAAATCCCAAGAAAAAGCGGGGCCCCTGTGGGCCTCGCCGGGAATACCGCCTCAAAATAGTTATAGTTAGGGGGCGTTAGTGCTTTTCGGGGGCGTCAAGCCGCCCCGGGTTCATTATGGAAACTGAATGAGGAGGGATAAGCCTATGAAATCCATCAAGACCACCCTGGCCGCTCTCTTGGCCATCATCACCATCCTGTCCGTCATCCCTATGTCCGCCTTTGCGGCGGCCAGCAGCTTCACGGACGTGCCCCAGAACGCCTGGTACTACGAGCCTGTCACCTACATGGCCGAGAACGGCTACATGTCCGGCACCGGTGACAACAAGTTCAGCCCCAACCAGACCACCACCCGCGCCATGTTCGTCACGGTGCTGGGCCGCATTGCCGGCATTGACCAGAACCAGTACAAGGGCACCTGCACGTTCCGCGACGTGAAGAAGGACTGGGCCGAGCCTTACATTGCCTGGGCCTCTCAGAATAACATCGTCAATGGCGTGGGCGACAATAGATTTGGCCCCAATAACTACGTCACCCGCGAGCAGGCCGCCCTTATTCTGTTCAACTATCTCAAGAGAGACTACACGCTGACCATTGACAGCAAGTTCCTGGACAACGCTCCTGACAAGGTTAACGTCAGCTCCTGGGCTGTAGAGGCCATGCAGTGGGCCACGTCCGCTGCCCTGATGCGCGGCGACGCCAATGGCACGCTCCGTCCCCGCTACTCCGCCACCCGTGCTGAGATTGCGACCATCTTCAAGCGCTTTATTGAGATTAAAGAAGACCTGGATGCCAACAAGCCCGACGTCCCTACCACCTGCGACCATGAATGGGAAGTGACGAAGACTGAGAATGTCACGCTCCTTACTGAGACTGTCCGCGAGTGGGCTCACGCCGACGCGCTGGACACTGTCGCGTGCAACGGCTGCAATATGAATATAGCACAGTGGATGTATGACAATGCGGACAAGTATTCCAGCCCTAAAGAACTCAGTGACGCTATGTGCATCCTCGGCGATGAAACGGGCTGCCCTCAGTTACACGGTGGAAACCATAGCACTGACAACGGCCTACCCCTGACTTTCGGCACCATGTCTGAGAAGATTTACAAAGCTGACATGCCATCCGAAGAGACCTGCACCAAGTGCAACACTGTACGCCCCTGCGTGTCTACTCGTATAATCAACAGCATCTCCGACGAGAATGTCTGGGAGCGCCATACCAAGGAAGTTCTCATCTCCGAGGCATGGGACGAGCCTCTGTATACCATCATACCCGGTTATAACATCTCCACTAGCCCTATTACCTTCGTTCCTGTTGGCACCTTGATTGATACCATCCATCATCCTCGCCGTGTCAACAATGAGATTGCGTACTTTGAGAACGTTGAGACTCATGAACGAATTTACGTTGAGATGACAGGCTGCCGTCACCCTGAATGGAAAGACGAGTACTCCGGTCACATGGCCCCCATCTTCCATTATTGCACCTCCTGCAACGCAAAGAACATTAACATTCGTGACTTGTACAACAGCTAATATGAAATACGCCTCCGGGCGTATTTCTTTTTTTCTTACTATGTCTATATTATACCACATATTCACTTCAAAGCCGACTTGGATATCGTCACGGACGCCGACCTGTTCAACGATTTCGGAAAGAGTCATCGTGCCACCGCTATTGCTTCCGTCAGGGCCTAGGTTCCCTGCCTCGTCCGATGGGGGATTCAGACAAAGGGGAGGATGATAACACCGGAGCCATGATATGCGGATTGGCTGTCGCATTGTCGCACCGTCGCAGCCTGCCAAAAAAACTTTTTCCCAATACTGTAAGATTGGCTGCGCTATTCAGATGTTTATATACCGTGTAAATCAGGAGCGCCGTGACCGGGCCCGGGAGCGAACAAGAGCGCTGCAAAAGGCCCACTTTGCCATGTTCCCCGAGTACCCCGCAGACCTGGCGGCGTTCTGCGAGGACCGCGTTTTCCAGTCCTCGGTGCTGTATGTTTCAAAGCTGAAAAAGACATTGGCCAATGGCCAAGTCTCCGGTGAGCGGCGGGCTGTGTGCAGGCATTGCGGAAAGTCGTTTCAGGTGGGGCGCGAGGTCAAGCCTGGAGGCTCCGGAATCTGCCCCAAGTGCGGCCACCCGGTAATCTATAGGGCCGGCTGGCTTGAAAAAGAAGTTACCCACAAGGCCAAAATCTGCATCGCCTGCAAGGTAGACGGCCAGCTGCTCCTGCGCTATGTGGACGTGGAGCGCATTATCTACCCCGACCGCAAGGAGCCCCAGTACCGCTTCTCCGACTGCTTCAAGACCCTGTTTCTGACCGTCAACGGCAAGCCCATCGAGTACGCCTACGCCTGGTGCCAGGCCCCATACTGCGGGTACGATTGGCGGCGGCTGCGGTGTGGCACGGAGTGCCTGGGGGACAGCTATGTGTACACGTCAAATTTACGGGAGGTGTTTGGCGAAAGGTATTACAATGTGGACTTGCAGGCAGGGCTTGTGGGACTGCGCCGCCCTATCTCCTTCCGCCGTCTGCTGGACAATCTCAAGAATATCCCCCAGGCCGAGTACCTGATGAAGGCCGGACTGCCGGTCCTTGCGGCGGGCATCCTGCCCGATACCAGCGCAAAGAGCCTCCCAGAACTAACCGGGCTGGGGAAACAGTTCCTCCCGGCCATGCGGGAGAGCCAGGCCAGCTTCCAGGAAATAAAGGCCATAGCTGCCCAGCGGAACGCCGGCCCCGAGGATTTACGCCAGCTGTGCGCCCTGCGCCTGGACAGCGATTGCCTGATTCTGTTGGAGAGAATTGCCTGTTTCAACGGCATAGGCCGCTCCCTGCGGTACGTGCGGGCCCAGAAAGAGGCTTCCACCGGCCGGATGCGGCGCAACAAGCTCCCCTACTTCCTGCGGCTCTACCGGGACTATCTCGACATGGCCAAGAGCCTGAAAAGCGACATGAGCCAGCGGGCCATCCTGGAGCCTCGGGACCTGAAAGAGCGCCATGACCTGCTGGCGGCGCGGGTGAACGAGCTGAAGTCCAGGCCGGACGATGAGCGCTTCCAGCGGGCCATTGACGAGGGCCTGTACGGGTGGGCCCAGGACTACGCCAACGAGGATTACTGCGTGGTCTATCCCCAGAAGCGCAGCGACTTGACCACCGAGGGCCAGCGGCTTAACCACTGTGTGGGCATGAGCTCCTACTTTGAAAGGCACATCCTGGGCCACCAGATGGTGTTTTTCATCCGCAAGGCGGCAGAGCCGGACAAGGCATACTTTACCGCTGAAATCGACACGGACACCGGGCGGATTATCCAGCTGTACGGCTTCGGGGACTGCTCCGCCCCCAAAGAGGTGCGGGCGTTTACGGAAGGGTTTTGCAGGAAGATTCTTCGGTGGAAGAGTATGGACATACGGCGAGAAGCCGCATAAATTTTGCAAAAGTTTGCAAAATTAAATGTTAAAAAATTATGAATATTTTGCATATATGTACGACTTAATGCGTCAGCAGCGGAACTTCCTGTTCCCTGGAAAAGTGTTCCGACCTTTGACAAGCGAGCCGGTTTATGGTATAATATAACTACAGAAAAGGGATTATACCCTGTAAAAAATAACGAGATTGCACAACAGAAGGGGCAAGCCGGGCATGTGGCCCACACGCTTTCATCGTTTGGTGCAATGTGCAGAACGGGTTTCTCTTTTCTGAATATTTATAAAAAAGGAGTGATGCCCTATGGCAGTCGAATGTGATGCCACGGGTTTCCACACTATGGAAAGCCGGCTTGAACTCGCGGGCAGGGCCACCCAGGTGCGTAGAGCGGTCAAAGAAAACGTAGTCGGAAACTCCCGGCTGGACTTTGCCAGCATTCTGCCTGCGCCGGCCCATTTGCCGGTGGATGTGCCCGATATGAAGCCATATGCCGGGTACGCGGCCAGGCTTTTCCTACAAGACTTTCTTTGCGGCAAAGGGCTGGATACAAAAGCCATGCTGCGGGAGGAACGGGAATACCTGGACAGGCACAAGGAAGTAAAAGCCGGTCCGTATCTTCGCGGGAAGGAGCTTTTTCTGCAAGGCTTCCGCAATGTTACAGAGGAAGACTTCTACTGCTTCTGCCACCTTACGCGTCCGTTTTCCGGCTTCGCCGCATTCTGGTGTTTGGAGGAAGCCTTTGCCCGCTGCAGCCATGACCCGGAAGGTTTCCTTGCGCTCATTGCTTCCCATGAAGAAGCCTATCTGCAAGAGCGTGGGAACACCATAAGCATGGCAAGATGGAAAGAAAGCAGAGAACGGTTCCACCAGGCTTTCCTACCGGATTCTCCGGCTTTCCAGGCATTCCTGGCAGACCTTTGGGGCGTTGCGGCCGGGCCGGAGAATTGTTCCTGCGTCTATACCCTCGACTATGCCGCGCATCTGGCATTTACCACGGAAGGAGGCATTCCCCATAAGGTTTTGGACGCCTTGGCCAGGAAGTATCCGGGCCTGATTGTCATCCATTATTGGAATGACACGGAGTGCCCCGAAATATGCGGCTGCGAGACGTACCATTACAGCCGCGATGCCGTCGCGTAACCGGCAGCAAAACAAAGCAGGAAAAAGAGCCCTCTGGAGGGGATTCCAGGGGGTTCTCCTTTTGTTGACATGCTGAGCCCCTGTGTGTATAATTGCTTGTATACCAAGCTATACGCGGGAGGTCAGGAATGGTGTTGAACACAGAAGCCCTGCTCAGAGATGAACACATCAATAAGATTACGGCCATTCTAAAAAGTTTCGTCTTCAGCAATCCGGAAAGGCTGCATCTCCATGTGCCGCAAGAGGTCTCAGTGGAGTACGCGAAATTGAAAAATGTCACTGTCAGCGGCGTCCCGCCGGTCATATGGCAAAGTGGAAGCCGGATTGGTTTTGATGTGGAACTTTCGGCAGTAATAATCACCGGGCCTCGGTATGACACTGACGGAACCCTGATACCAGATTGTATTTGGGAATGCCGCCAAACCTTTGTGGTATCATGCTCTGGCACGCTGTCTAAAGACATGGCGTTGGATGATTTTCGAGTGCGCACGATACGTATCAAACCGGAGAAAAGGTATCAGGACGATAGCATATGGGGCATTATCATACATACACATCAGGACGCAGTTAAGGCAGCTTTGAGCGCCTATATTTCGGCCCATCCAGACGCTTTGCGGCTGCCTTCCCCGCCATGGGTGGAAAAGACAGAGGGTGCAAGCCTGCGCGGCTTAGACATCACTTGGGCTGGCAACGCAGAGGACAAGCCGGGCATGGACATCGGTTTTGAAATCGTAGCGGCGGCAGAAATCAGCGCCACGGAACGCAGCAAAAAGGGCTCTCTGCAAACAAACGTGTACCAGCAATGGTTCACCCTTAAATGCCATGCAAACCTGGAAGAATCACTACAGGATTTTTCTGTGGGCGCCATCTTTATAGAAGCGGTCACCCGCAGCGAGGACAGCCCCATGGAAGTAATTCTGCCCTTTGTTTTGGAAAGGCAGCTTGAGCGGGATGCCTTGAAGGTATTGAAGGAATTTGGGTTCGGCCAGTGCATCCATACGCCGCAAGTACTTGACCCGGACTTGCTGGCCCAGAGGATGGGCCTTACCATACAGTACCGGCACCTCTCAAAAGAAAAAAGGGTGTTTGGCGCGGTATTTATGGACGATTGCGAAGCCGCGTTCTATCGCCCCAACGAGGACGCTATGGTACAGGAGAACGTCCGGGCGGGTACTATTATCGTTGATGAACAGGCGTCCCAAACGCGTCCCATTGGCTCTATAAACAACACAATTGTCCACGAATGCCTCCACTGGCACAGGCACCGAAAGGCGTATTACTTAGCCAGACTGATTGCCGGCAGACAGCCTATCTCCTGTCTGGTGGATGGCGGCATGGCCGGAGGCGTGACAGACCGCCTTCCAGGGATAGAATGGTAGGCCAACGCCCTGGCCCCCAAGATACAGATGCCGTATCCCGCGTTCAAAAGGAAGACCTGGGAGCTGATTCGTTTACAACGGCAAGACTCGCCGGACAAGCCGCTTGTCGACCTGCTGCCTCCTGTCATAGCCGAGTTAGCGGACCTGTTTGGAGTATCGAAGCTGGCTGTTAAGATACGCCTGTTGGAAGTGGGATACCCGGAGGCCAGAGGTGTGCTGGATTATGTGGATGGCCGGTATTTGCGGCCCTATGCCTTTGCGCCGGGGGCGCTGGAGAAAAATCAGACGTTCACTATCAGCGCGGTAGAGCTGGCGCAGCTTTATGATGAGAGCGAGGAATTGAGGGAGCGCCTGCAATCCGGCGAGTACACGGTGGTGGAGTCCCACGTCTGCCTGAACGACCCGCGCTTTGTTTTAGGTGTGGGTGCTGCATCCATGCTGACCGAGTACGCGAGGCTTCATGTGGACGAGTGCTGTTTGAAGTTTGAGGTGGTAGCCTCACGGAATAATATACCTTTCCTTTTGGACAGTGTTCTTTTCAGAGAAGAATCCTATACAAAACTATCCATAGAATTACCACTTGTTCGGAAATCGACATATAATTTCAATAAAAAACGTCCGTATGAAAGCTATAATGAAAAGAAACGCGAAAAAAGGAAGCAAGATTTTGCAGAATATGAAAAGCAAGACATAGAGTCTTATGAGAATGACACACAACCGCATATTGAAGATATAGTATTTAATATCCAACTTATTGATAAACAAGTAAGTATGATGGACACTTTTCCACGCGCTTTGCAGAATCTCATGAAAGAAAGACAGATGACTACAGAAGCTCTTAGCGATGTGACAGGAATTTCGGTAAGTATTACTCCCGCTCAAAAAGCTAGGAAAAAGAGAGGAAGAGTGATATAATAGGGATATGGAATATATCGATTTGCGGAAAGTGGGAAAAGAAGGGCTCAAGCAGATACGCAGTCAGGT
>NZ_JAWXXL010000050.1:0-17876 GCF_034334985.1 Acutalibacter intestini
TCTTCAGGTTCTGCTTCCTGTTTCCTTCTTAAAGGAGTCTCTCAACTCTTTCAAGAATTCACGGGTTCTTTCTTCTTCTCGTTGTTTAATTTTCAAGGTCCTATCTCTCTTTGCGGTCCTGCTTGCTACCACTCTATCTTAGCTCGCTTTTCCGCTTTTCGCTCTCTTCCGGAAACCTCTCAAACCCGCTTCGCTCCTGGCCTTCCGGCCTCTTGGCTTCGCTTTCGTTTTTTCCGTTTCCCTCGAGCGCTTGACTATCATATCACATCGGCTTTCGTTTGTCAAGTGCTTTTTTCAATTTTTTTCAAAAAGTTTTTTGACTCACTTTTTCTCTCCAGCCTCTATACAACCTAGGCTTTTATGTGATATAATCACCTTGCTGCCTTACCGAATTTTGTCGTTTGGTTGAGCAGCAAGACGTATTATACCCCTACTCATCCCAAAAGTCAACCCTTTTTTTCAAATTTTTCCATTTTTTTACAAAGGACGTGTTTTCATGCCCATTCGCATCCAGGCCGAGCTGCCTGCCATTGAGGTACTGGAGTCCGAGAATATCTTTGTTATGACCCATGAACGGGCCGCAGGCCAGGACATTCGCCCCCTGAAAATTGGCATTCTGAACCTGATGCCCACCAAGATTGAAACCGAAACCCAGCTTTTGCGCCTGCTGGGCAACACCCCTCTTCAAGTGGACGTGGAACTGCTGCACCCCGCCACTCACATCAGCAAAAACACCAGCGTCTCCCATCTTAACAAGTTTTATAAGACCTTCCGCGATGTTCGCGGCCAGCGCTTCGACGGCCTCATTGTGACCGGCGCGCCGCTGGAAAAGCTGCCCTTTGAGCAGGTGGACTACTGGGACGAAATGTGCGCCATTATGGAATGGGCCAAACAGAACGTGTACTCTACCCTATATATTTGTTGGGGCGCCCAGGCGGGGCTGTATTATCATTATGGCATCCAGAAGTTCCCTTTAGAAAAAAAGCTTAGCGGTATTTACAACCATCAGGTGCTCAATCCCTATCATCCCCTGATGCGGGGCTTTGACGACAACTACTTTGCCCCCCATTCCCGTTACACCCAGGTGCTACTGGAGGATGTTCAGCGCTGCCGGGAGCTGATTCCCCTGGCGGTTTCCCGCCGGGCCGGGCTGCACATCATTGCCGAACGGGGCGGCCGGCGGTTCTTTGTTACCGGCCACGCCGAGTATGACCGGGACACCTTGGCCAAAGAGTACTTCCGGGATCTAAACAAAGGCCTGGACCCGGAAATCCCCTATAACTATTTCCCGGGTGACGACCCCAGCCGCACCCCGGCTTTTACCTGGCGCAGCAACGCCCACCTGCTGGTGGCCAATTGGCTGAATTATTACGTATACCAGCAGGTGCCCTATGATTTCATTGGGGAGGCGTAAGGCGCCCTGGGCCTTTCTCTAGCGGAAACAGCCCGCTCTTTTCTATAACTCTTTTTGGTTTTATCTCTAAGAAAGGACCTGTGCTTATGAATTGCGACGGTGTAATTTTTGACCTGGACGGCACCCTTTGGGACGCCACCCGGGCCCTTACTGAAACCTGGCGGCTGGCTCTCTCTGGTCAGCCGGACATTCCCCGCCCCCCCACCCGCCAAGAGCTGAAAAGCGTGATGGGTATGACTGCGCCCCAGCTAATGGCCGCCCTTTTCCCCCATCTCTCTCCCCAGCGGGGAGAAGTCCTCTTTGAAAAATGTTGCGCTGTGGAAAACGACTATCTGCGGACCCACGGCGGCGACCTTTACCCCGGCATGGGGGAAACCCTAAGCGCCCTGGCGCGGCGGCTGCCCCTTTTTATTGTCAGCAACTGTAATATGGAATATATTCCCTGCTTTTTAGAGGCCCACAAGCTGGGAAACCTTTTTACCGACTGGGAGTGCATTGGCCGCAGCGGCCTGGAAAAGTGGGAAAACATCTGTCTGGTGGCCAAACGCAACAGGCTTTCTCACCCCATTTATGTGGGCGACACGGCCATGGACCAGCAGGCCGCCCAAAAAGCCGGAACGCCCTTTATCCACGCGGCCTATGGCTTTGGGCAGGCGCCGGGGGCCCTCTCTATTAACAGTATTAAAGAGCTCCCCGCCCTGCTGGACGAGGTAGCCCCATGAACACCAGCCTGCTGTTTTCCAGCTTTCCCTTTTTCTCCGGCCAAAAGGTAACCCTGGCCCGGATGACCGAGCTGGACCTGGAGGCCCTGTGGGCCGTGCTGGGGGACGAGGAAAACTTCCGCTACGCCCCCACCGGCCCCCTGCCCAGCCCGGCCCACTGCGCCCGAAAGCTCCTTCAGGCGGACGCCATGTTTCGCGACCGGGCCGCCATTTTGCTGGGCATCTACCCAAAGGGCGGGGGCAACCCCCTGGCGGGCATTTTTGAGATCTACAATATTGACCCCCAGATCCAGTCCGCCACCATCCGCTTCACCCTGGGGCGCCAGTTCACAGGCCACAGCTATGCCACAGACGCGGTGCGGGCCGCTGTGGACTACCTGATGGGCTCTATTGGGGTGCACAGGATTCAGGCCTATGTGCTGCCCACCAACTACCGGGGCGTACTGGTGCTGGAGCGCTGCGGCTTTGTCCGGGAGGGCACCATCCGCGAGGGATTTTTCTGGCCCGACAAGGGCATTGTGGATCTAACCCTCTATTCCCTTCTTCCCACCGACACCCACCGCACCGCCGCGGTATCCCATTTGTTTTAGGGCAATACCGCACAATTCTAAGTACCGTATTGTGCAGTCAGATTTTTCGTGAGAGGGTACAGATTGAGCGCCGTCCATCTCACCATTGACCAGCGAAAGCTGTGCCCTATCACGGAAAATCTGCAAGCAAGACGGTGCTTAAGGCGCCACCCGCGAATGGTGCGGGGTTGCCTTAGGCCTTATAAAGCTTGACAACCGCCCTGAATTCTGCTATCCTATATTCAAATAATTCACTGCCACCGGGTAGAAAATGCGAAAGCATTCGGTACACATCGTTAGGTCTTAGAAGATGTGCGCGCGGATGCTTTTTTTGCGTCATGGAGGTTTTTATGAAATTAAAATGGATTTTTCACCACTTTGGCAAAGGGGAAATCACCCTTTGGGCTGTCTCTGTGTTCGCCATTACGGCCGCGTTTCTTCTCTTTGACGGGCAAAACATTCTCTCCCTATCCGCCTCCATTCTGGGCGTCACCGCTTTAATCTTTTGCGCCAAAGGAAACCCCATGGGCCAGCTGCTCATGGTGGTTTTCAGCGCTCTTTATGGGGTCATTTCCTATGGGTTTTCCTACTATGGAGAAATGATCACCTACCTGGGCATGACTGCCCCCATGTCTATTTTTGCGCTCATTTCCTGGCTTAAAAACCCCTATCAGGGCAACCGGGCACAGGTAAAAGCGAACCGCCTATCCCCGCGCGAACTAGTCTTTATGCTCCCCCTTACCGGGGCGGTTACCTGGGGATTTTACTACATTTTAGCGGCTTTTCACACAGCAAACCTGCTGCCCAGCACCCTCTCGGTTACCACCAGTTTTGCGGCCGTATACCTCACCTTTCGCCGCAGCCCGTACTATGCCATAGCCTATGCGGCCAATGACCTGATCCTCATCCTTTTATGGACGCTGGCCGCTTTTTCCAGCTTGCGTTACCTGCCGGTAGCCGTGTGCTTTTCCGCATTTTTTGTCAATGACCTCTACGGCTTCATCAGCTGGCGGAACATGCGGAAGCGCCAGGAAAAGGGAAAATAAGCGGCTTATACCGGGCAAGCCCGGTTCTCAACAAAAAAAGCGGCGCTTTTGCACCGCTTTCTTTCCTCTTTACCGCCGTTTTTCCGCGTATTCCGCCCGCATTTGCGCATAGCACTCGCTACAATAAACCGGCCGCTCCTCCCTGGGTTCAAAGGGCAGCCGCGCCTCTTTTCCACAGGCGGCGCACACGCCTATATAGGCTACCGGACGTTTCCCCATCCGGCGGCAGTCCTTGCACCGTTTTGGCGGGTTATTGAACCCTTTTTCCTCATAAAACTCCTGCTCTCCCGCAGTAAACGGGAACTCTTTTCCGCATTCTTTACAGATCAGCGTTTTCTCCTGATACATAAAAACCCACCTCGTTTTCCATGCGTTTCTGTCATGATTTTTCTCTGCAATCCCTGTTTTTTTCTGTTTTACCGCTGGCCTTTTAGCTGGCTTAGCTTTACCCGCGCCCGGTATAAAGCATTGTCAAAGGCCTTTAGCGTCATGCCGCTTCGCCCTGGAATTTCCTCCCGCTTGTAGCCTCCTAGATACAAGGCCAGCGCCTGGCGTTCCAGGGGCGTCAAAGCCTGGTCGATCCGCTGGCGCATGGCGGCAAAGCCTTCGCGCAGCTCCAACAGATCCTGGGGGCCAGCCCCAGCCGGAAGGTTTCCCGCGCTGTCTAACGATAGAGACTCATTGAGGGTCCGGTTGCCTGGGCTGCCATGGCGGCGGGCAGCCTTGGCCATACGGTTGAACACGCACACACCCGCATATGTGGAAAAGCTGGCTCCCCCCCCCTCCCGATAAGAAAGGGCGGCGGCGTACAGGGCTAAAAAGCCCTCTTGCACCAGGTCCTCATGCTCCAGGCCCGAAAACTGCCGCGCCTTTTCCTGCAGCAGCCACAGGTACCGGGCGCTTAGCTCCACAAAGGCCTCTGGTTCTCCCTGGCCCACCAGCTGGACCAACTGGATATCGCTTAAACTGCCAAAGTCCTCCGCCATCCGGCTTCCCTCCCTCAAAAAATATCATACCGTATGATAGCAGCCCCGTCAAGGGCTTTTTCGGCCGCAGCGCCTTTGCCCGCCCGAACAAAAAGTTTTTAGAGCAACCCCCAACAGCCAGCCCTTTTGCCAAAGGTTTTGGGGTGGCGGCGTTTGGTCTACATAATCCACCATTTCCACATAGTTTTCCACATTCCACCGATCATTCCACACCACGGCGGAAAAGCCCGCTGGTATGGGGCCCTTCCGGCTTTTTGCCCTGCCGGAACGCTTCCAGCACCTTTCCACATTCCACGGGGCTTTCCACGGTAAATCTTAGCAGCAGAAAGTCTGCCGCCAGCTCTTCTCCACCCAGCCACAGCGGCACGCTGTTCAGCAGTTCGCTGCCAAACCGGCCCTGCTCCCGGCACACCACCGGAAATTTCACCCCCTTGCGGTCAGTAAGGGCCCCGGGGGTTTTGCATCCCAGGCAGCCTATGGGGGAATGGGCCAGGGGGCAGTTTCGGGTCAGCATCAGAGCTTGGCGGCCGTAGACCATGGCCCCCAGAGGCAGGATTCCCCGCTTGAGACCCCGAAATTCCCGGCCGGAAAGTTCGAAGCTGGCCTCGGCGCTTTCCAGCCCTAGGGCGGCAAAAGCCTCTAGGGCCGCGGAATTAGTAATATTTAAAGAAAAGGCGCCATGGGCCCTGGCCCCCAGCTCCCGGCACAGGGCCAGGGCCCCCAGGTTTCCGCAGGTAAACTGCCCAAAGCCCCGGTGCATGCGCTCTTCTATAAGGCGGCGCACCTGATCCTCTTGGCCAAAAAGAGCCCGGGGCAGCTCCAGCACCAGCTGGGGTCCCTCCGCCTCTTGCAGCCGTTCTAAAACAGGCAGAGGCGTCTCCAGGGGCAAGGCCAGCTGGGCGCAGTCCTTCAGGGCCTCCCTGGGCGGCAGCTGTTCCACGGAACGAAAACAAACGCGCAGCGCGGCGGGGGCGCTTTTCCCGGTTAGCCGCTCCTCCTTCGTTTTGGCGGGACACTGTTTTTTTGCCAAAAGGGACGGTGCTCCAGCCTCTGGGGCGGCCCATACATGCCGCTGTGTCCTGGTCCCCGCCGCTTTGTCATGCCAAGGCGGGGCCGTCCCGGTCTCCCGGCCCGCTCCAAGAAGGGTCAAACTATCGCCCAAGCGGCCCTCTGCCTCTCCAGCGGCCTCTTTAATAGGAGCCCACAGGGGGCGGTTTTCGCCTCTCTCCCAGGGAACGGCCTCTCGCCGGGTCCGTTTTTCCAGCAGCGCTTCCAGGGCCTGGCGGCGCAGGGCGTTCAGCCCGCTTACGGAAATGGCCGCGCCCCCCTCTGGAACCTCCACCTTTTCCGCCAAGAAAGGCGTGCCCCCGGTCTTTCTCAGCTGGGCCCGGCAGCGCTCTGGATCTAGGAGCGGGACGCCAGGCTGCGCCCCGGTATTCAGCCCCACCGGCGCCAGGGCAGCGGCACAGCGGCCCTCTTGGTCGCTGGCGGTCAGGCACAGGCCCCCGGCAGTGGAGGCCAGGCTGAAGCTTACCAAAACCCTCTGCCCTTCGCCCCTATATAGCCCCCGCAGCCCTGCCAGCACCTTCTGGGTGGCAGCGGTCACGTCCTCCTTACGCCGGGTTCCAAACATTTCCCGGCCCCTATGCCCTGTCAGGTACCCGTTGGTAAAGCCCGAGCAGGAAAACACTGCCTCCAGGTTGTGGAAAAGCTCTGGGGGCACAGGCTTGCCATCCGCTGCCAAACGGCAGGCCGCGGTGGCCGCCGCCACATATTCCGGCCGCTTCATGCGCCCCTCTATTTTCGCCGAGCACACCCCCGCCTGGGCCAGCCGGTGCAGGTGGCCAATAAAGGAAAGGTCTTTTAAGGATAGGTCGTGGCCCGTGCCCCCCGGCGCGGCAAAGGGCAGGCGGCAGGGCTGGGCGCACTGGCCCCGGTTTCCGCTGCGGCCCCCCAGGGCGGCGCTAAGGTAGCACTGGCCGGAGACGCACATGCACAAGGCCCCGTGGACAAAGCTTTCCAGCTCCACGGGGCAGCTCTTGGCAATCTGCTCAATCTCTTCCAAAGAGAGCTCCCGGGCCAGCACCACCCGGCTGGCACCCAGCGCATGCACCAGCCGAACCCCCGCTGGATTATGCAGGCTCATCTGTGTGGAGGCATGCAGGGGCAGCGCCGGAGCCCTCTGCCGCAGCAGAGCAAACAGACCCATATCCTGCACCAGCACCGCGTCCACAGGCAAAGAGCAGAGAAACTCCACAAATTCCAGGGCGGCAGGCAGCTCGCTGTCTTTTAACAGGGTGTTCACCGTCACGTGCAGGCGCACCCCCCGGGCGTGACAAAAAGCAGCGGCCCCACGCAGCTCCTCCTGGGAAAAGTTTTGGGCATTGGCCCGGGCCCCAAAGGCCCGCCCCCCCAGGTAGACCTCGTCCGCCCCGGCGAACACAGCGGCCCGCAGCTGCTCCCAGCCTCCGGCGGGGGCCAGAACCCGCAAACGCTCTTTACTCATCTTTTTCAAAGAAACTCACCAGCCCCTCCTGCTGTAGGTCATCCTCAAAACGCAGGGGATTACGGCGGCGTTTGGGGGGCTTGGGCTTCTGGGGCGGCTCTTCCTGGGTGGGGGCCTTTGCCGGCGGCTCCGGTACCAGGGGCGTGGGCTCTGGTTTGGGTTCTTCCTTTTGCCGGGGAGTGGGCGTTTGCGGCTCTTTGTGGCTTAGCAGCTTTTCCAGCTCTTCCAGGCGGGCCCGCAGTTCCCGGTTCTCCTGGGCAGTGTCCCCCAGCTGGGCGGCTTTGGCCTGTAGGGCCTGGTTCTCCTGGCGCAGGCTCTCCGCCTGGGCCTGGGCCTCTCCCGTGAGTTTTTCCAGCTTTTCCTTGAGCGCTTGATTTTCCTGGGCGGCGTCCCCCAGCTGGGCGGCTTTGGCTTGCAGGGCCTGGTTCTCCTGGCGCAGGCTCTCCGCCTGGGCCTGGGCCTCTCCCGTGAGTTTTTCCAGCTTCTCCTTAAGCGCCTGATTCTCCTGGGCGGCGTCCCCCAGCTGGGCGGCTTTGGCTTGCAGGGCCTGGTTCTCTTGGCGCAGGCTCTCCGCCTGGGCCTGGGCCTCTCCCGTGAGTTTTTCCAGCTTCTCCTTAAGCGCCTGATTCTCCTGGGCGGCGTCCCCCAGCTGGGCGGCTTTGGCCTGTAGGGCTTGGTTCTCCTGGCGCAGGCTCTCCGCCTGGGCCTGGGCCTCTCCCGTGAGTTTTTCCAGCTTCTCCTTAAGCGCCTGATTCTCCTGGGCGGCGTCCCCCAAATGATTCAGCCGGGCCTGTAGGGCCTCCAGCTCCCCTTCCAGGCTTTGGGACTCCTCTATCTGTGCCTCGGCTTGGCGCAGGGCCTCCTGGCCCTGCTTGGCTTTTTCAATCACCAGCTCCAGCTTGCGGCGCAGTTCCTGGTTTTCCCCTTCCAGCTGGCCCTCCCGGGGGGTGGGGCCAGGGTTTTCGGCAGCCTGGCGCAGGGCGGCGTTTTCTTCTTCCAGCTGGGCGGCCTTTTCCTCAAAGACCTTTAGGCGCTGGATGTTCTCCTCTAAAATACCGTTTTCGCTCTCCAGCCGGGCGGCCTTTTCCGCCAGCTGGGCATCTTTCTGGGTGTCCACAGCGGACTTTAGCAGCTCCACCTTCTCCTCTTGCCACAGCTCGGCCTCCACTTCCAGCTCCTCCACCCGCTCGGCCAGGGCCTGGGCCCGGTCGGTGGTCTTATGATAGTCGTCGCAAAGGCTTAGGGCCGCGGTTAAAGCCGCCGCCTCCCGGGTGATGAGCGGAGAAGCGGACATGGCATGGCCCATCAGGCCGCCCACCTCGTCGGCCAGGGTCTGCATGTACTCGCCGCTCTCATTGGTAATCACGCCGCAGACCACGCCGTTTATATTCAGTCGAACCCTTCGTTTTTCCACAGTGACCCGTCCTTTCCGGATTGATGGTTCTGGTTCTATTATATGACAAAATCCGCGAATAGAAAAGAGGTTTTTATGAAATTCTGGAGAGAACCATGGTTTTCATGCCCCGCTGCCCAGGGCTTCTGGATACTAGTATCTTCTGGATTCTAGTATCCTTATAAGCTATATAATGTAACCTATAATAATATAGACCTTGCTTTTTTCTGGAATTTAGTTTATAATTCATATATTGCGCTATGTGATTCCAGCTGTGTTACTCTGTGCGAGATGTGCACTTAATATTGTGGAGGAGGCTTATTCATGAACTATTCCCTGTCTGTATCACAAATAAAAGAAGCGATTCGGGACAAGCTGTCCCATACTTTCGGGGTGTCTTTGCAGAACGCCACCAACGAGGAATATTACAAGGCTGTGGCCCTGATTGTGCGGGAGCTGATGGCAAAAGGCCGCGCCGAGTTCAATACCAACGCCGAACGTACCAAGACAAAGCATATCTATTATTTATGTATGGAATTCCTGCTGGGCCGGTCTTTGCGGAACAACCTGTATAACCTGGGCATGGAGGAAAACGTGCGGGAGGCCCTTTCCGAATACGGCATTAAGCTGGAGCACCTGTACGAGCAAGAGCCCGACGCGGGCCTGGGCAACGGCGGTTTGGGGCGGCTGGCGGCCTGTTTTTTGGACGGTTTGGCCACCCAGGGCTACCCGGCCATGGGCTACTCTTTGCGGTATGAGTACGGCCTTTTCCGCCAAAAGCTGGTGGACGGCTGGCAGACCGAGCTGCCGGACTTCTGGCTGCCGGGGGGCTCTGTCTGGATGCAGCAGGTGCCTGAAAGCGCGGTGGAGGTCCACTTTGACGGCCGTATTGAGGAGCGCTGGAACGACCAGTACCATGTGGTAAAGCACAAAGACTACACCACCGTTACGGCCATTCCCTTCGACCTGTACGTTTCTGGCAAAGACGGCCGGGGCATCAGCCTGCTGCGGGTGTGGAAGGCTGAAAACAACCAGTTTGATATGAACCTCTTTGGCAGCGGAAACTATATGCGCGCTATGGAGCAGCAGACCATGGCCGAGGTGATTACCAAGGTGCTGTACCCCGAGGACGACCACACCGAGGGCCAGCTGCTGCGGCTTTCGCAGCAGTACTTTTTGGTGTCCGCCTCTGTCCAGGACATCATCCGGCGGCACCTTTTTGCCCACAGCAACCTGGACGAGCTGCCGAAGCTGGCGGCCATCCACCTAAACGACACCCACCCGGTGCTTACGATCCCCGAGATGATGCGGGTGATGCTGGACGAATGCGGCTACAGCTGGGAGGCCGCCTGGGAGATTGTAACGAGCACTGTGGCCTATACCAACCACACGGTGATGAGCGAGGCCCTGGAAACCTGGAAGTGCGACCTGGTGAAAATGCGCCTGCCCCGTATCTACCAGATCATTGAGGAGATTAACCGCCGGTTCTGGGAAGTGATGAAGCATAAGGGCGTGGACCACGGCAAAATCTCCCGTATGGCCCCCATTCAGAACGGCTATGTGAAAATGGCCAACTTGGCTGTAATTGGCTCTCACAATGTAAACGGCGTTTCCGCCCTGCACAGCGATATTCTCAAGGACGACCTGTTCCATGACTTCTATGTAGAAGAGCCCCGGAAATTTATCAACGTTACCAACGGCATTGCCCACCGGCGCTGGCTGTGCCAGGCCAACCCCCAGCTTTCGGCCCTTCTTACCGAACTCATTGGCAGCGACTATATCTATGACGCAAACCGTCTCTCCGAGCTTTTGAAATACCAGAACGACGGCGCCGTGCTGGAAAAGCTGCAAGCCATTAAGCAGGCCAACAAGGAGCGGCTGGCCAAGTTTGTTAAGCATAGCCAGGGGGACGTGGTAGACCCCAGCTCTATCTTCGACGTACAGGTAAAGCGCCTGCACGAGTACAAGCGCCAGCACATGAACGCCCTGTCCATTCTGGCCACCTACCAGTGGCTGCTGGACAACCCCCAGGCAGACTTTACCCCCCACACCTGGTTCTTTGGGGCCAAGGCCGCGCCGGGCTATTACTTTGCCAAGCAGATCATCCAGTTCATTGCCGCCCTGGCCCACGTCATTAACAACGATGAGCGGGTGAACAAGAAGATGAAGGTGGTCTTTGTAGAAAACTACTGTGTCACTTGGGCCGAGCTTCTCACCCCTGCTGCGGAGATCAGCGAGCAGATCTCCCTGGCCGGTACCGAGGCCAGCGGGACCAGCAACATGAAGTTTATGATCAACGGCGCTATTACCCTGGGCACCCTGGACGGGGCCAACGTGGAGATTCACGAGGCTGTGGGCAGCGAGAACATCCTGCTCTTTGGCATGAACGCCAGCCAGGTGGAGGAACTGAAGCGCACTGGCTACCACCCCTACCAGCACTATAACCACGACCAGCAGCTGCGCCGGGCCCTGGACACCCTGAACCAGGGCATTGGCGGCAAAAACTTCCATGATATTTATAACGCCATCCTCCAGCAGGACCGCTACATGGCCCTGGCGGACTTCCAAAGCTACCGGGCCGCCCAGGACCGGGCGGTGGAGCTGTACCACGACAAGGCCCGCTGGAACAAGATGTCCCTGGTTAACATTGCCGGGGCGGGGCGCTTTGCCGCCGACAGGGCTATCCGGGACTACGCCGGGAACATCTGGCACGCCAGCCCCGTGCCGCCGGAGAAGAACCTGACCGCTAAGGTAGAGCTGTAAACACAGCCGGCGTATATCTGTAAGTGAAGGAGTTGCTTAAAAACATGTTTCATTCCCGAAACCCCAAATACCGCTCCCCCACCGGTGCGGTAGAGGCCGGCACGGCTGTTCATTTCCGCATCACCCTGCCCCGGGATCTCTCTTGCTCTGCCGCCCGGCTTATTGTGGAAAAGGAGGGAGCCGAGGCCAGCATCTGCGAGATGTTCTGGTGTGGCATGAACGGCCATAACCGCGAATGGTGGGAATGTGACTTTATTCCCGATTCTCCCGGCCTTTATTTCTATCAGTTCGAAGCCCGCACCTGCCGGGGCGTGCAGCGGGTCTCTCGGGGAGAAAACGGAAGGGGCACCTTTGGCGGCACCTGGCGCTGGCAGCTGACTGTATGCCAAAAGGACTTTAAAACCCCTGACTGGCTGGCCGGGGGAATTATGTACCAAGTGTTCCCAGACCGGTTCTGCCGCTCTGGCCAAGAAAAGACCGACGTGCCCACTGGGCGCAGCTACCACGAAAGCTGGACCGAGCAGCCCCACTGGCAGCCCAATGAAAAGGGGATTGTGACCAACAGCGACTTCTTTGGCGGCGACCTTTTGGGGGTACAGCAGAAGCTGCCCTATTTAAAAGAGCTGGGGGTCACCTGCCTGTACCTAAACCCCGTGTTTGAAAGCCACTCCAACCACCGGTATGATACCGCCGACTACTCTAAAATAGATCCCTTATTGGGAAACGAGGAAGATTTTCGTAATTTATGCGCTGCCGCCCAAGAGCTGGGCATTCGGGTCATGATCGACGGGGTATTCAGCCACACTGGCAGCGATAGCGTGTACTTTAACCGGGAGAGCCGCTACCCAGATCCCGGGGCCTATCATTCCCAGGAATCTCCCTATTACCCTTGGTATAACTTTCAGCAGTGGCCCAGCTGCTATGAAAGCTGGTGGGGTTTCGACACTTTACCCAACGTGAATGAGACCAACCCGGCATTTAATGAGTTTATCAACGGCGAAAACGGCATTGTCCGCCGCTGGCTACGGGCTGGAGCCGCTGGCTGGCGGCTGGATGTGGCCGACGAACTGCCCGATCTGTTTATTGACCGGCTCTCCGCTGCCGCTAAGGCTGAAAAACCCGACGCCCTGGTGCTGGGCGAGGTGTGGGAGGATGCCTCCAACAAGTCTGCCTACGGTGTGCGCAGGCGGTATCTTTTAGGCGGGCAGCTGGACAGCGTGATGAACTACCCCTTCCGAGACGCGATCCTAGGTTTTCTTCTGGGAGGCGACGCCAAGGATTTTGCGGAGGCTATTGAAAACATTGTGGAAAACTATCCGCCCCAGTGCCTGCACCTGCTGATGAACCACATTGGTACCCATGACACCGAGCGGATTCTGACCGTACTGGGGGGGGAACCTGCGGGCAGCCGGGGCCGAGAGTGGCAGAGCCAACAGCGGCTAAGCCCCGCTCAGCGTGAGACAGGGCTGGCCCGGCTAAGGCTGGCGGCCATGTTGCAGTATTTACTGCCGGGAGTACCCTGTGTCTACTATGGGGACGAGGCCGGTATGGAGGGCTACCGCGACCCCTTTAACAGAGCTTGTTATCCATGGGGGCAGGAGGACCAAAGCCTGCTTTCATGGTATAAAGCCCTGGGGGCTATGCGTTTAGCGCATAAAGATATTTTAGCCCAGGGAGGGTACCGCACCCTGCGGACCGAGGGCAACCTGCTGGTGCTAGAGAGGTACCGGCTTACCCCAGCCCAGGCCATGAACGCTGCCCGGCGGGACAGCCTGTTGCTCATTGTAAACCGCAGCGACCGACCGCAGAGCATTAAGGGGCTAAAGCTGGATCTATCCGGCGGCCAGCCTGTGATGGGCGAGAACCTGGACGGCGTTAGCGTACTGCGGCCATACAGCTGTGCGCTGCTAAAATTTCACAAAGAAATTGAAATAAACCCTTGACAAATGGCGAACCAGAAGGTATAATAATGGAGTTGGAATAAGCGCCAGTAGCTCAGCTGGATAGAGTGTTTGGCTACGAACCAAAAGGTCGGGGGTTCGAATCCCTTCTGGCGTGCCATCCTGTGGATATAAAAAAGATATTCGCTCAAAAAACCGCGCTGTGGCGCGGTTTTTTGATGCCCAGAAGGCTGGATTTCTAAAGTGCCGAAACACGGATATAAGCAAGCGAAAAATAGATTCGAACCCTCACAATGACAGAATAGGGCGAGAAATGCATAGCCGGTCGCTGGAGGTTAGCCCTCACAAACAAGCGACCGGCTTTTTCATTCTCAAGAGTAATATCTTGATAATAATCAAGATATCCCCAAAGCCATTGCCTGTTCCATTCCCGTGCTCTGCCCAATTCAGACAAGAGTTTCAAAAGCATCTTTAGTGGGTATTTCTTTGGATTTGGTCTGGACTTATCAAAATCTTGTGGTATCCTTGTGCTCAAGAAAAACTCCAAGAAAGGATGATATCCATGAAGAAAACCCTAACAGCCCTCCTGACCACAGCCCTCTTAGCGAGCGTTAATGGGTGCCAGACAGCACCTCCAGACTCTGAGCCTGCACAGCAGACCCTCATGGTAAAGGCTGAATCAACCCCGGCAACTGACCAAGCTGCCACCAATATAACTGTCACCCTTGAGCAGATCATCACTGGAATAAATTACAAACCGACGGTATCCATACTCAGAAAATCCGTCAGCAAAAATGGAAACAATAATCAAACCACCTCTCCCCACGAGATACAAGAAAGTTCATAGGCATCCACCTCCAGCGTAGAAGATACCGATACGCAAGGCACGGAACCTTCTGAACCGCCAACGGCAGCAGATCCCACGCCTGCGCCAAAGCAGTCTGACACCGACCCTAACGCCACCATGACAGTTACCGTGAAAGCAACTCCCACTCCAGCGGCTACACCAACGCCTGCGCCCACGTCAGAGCCATCAGCACCCACACCTATACCTGCCGCGCCGACCCTGGAACCGGCCATAGAGGAGCCCTCCTTCGACATCGGCTACTGGATAGGCTACGCGCAAGGCTATGCCCAGGGCCTTGGCCTGCGGCTGGAGAGCAGCGCAGTAGACTGCTGGGACAACCCCATCGGGGCTGGGCCGCACAGCACCTGCCTGGAGAGGGACATCGCCAGCAGGCTGAGCCGGTACGCGAACGATCCGGACATCACCGATGTTATGGATAAGAGCAAATCGAAGATTTTCTCTGTATGAGTCTACCGGCGGGAACTGCTACGACATCTATATCGGGTACGCTTGACAGAAAAATGAATGCCAGCCCTGAGTGCATCGCAAATCGCGGTGCGCTTTTTCTTTGCCATTCATTGCCGCCTGCCGGCCCCTGTGCGGCTCTGTGTCGGGACTTGCATGGCTGGGTCTTGGAAACACTCGGCCAATACCGGCGCAGGCCGTGTCGGGCCAGCGTGGGGCCAGTTTGGGCAAGCCTCAGAATCACAGGTTTTGGGGCGGTATGGGCAAGGTCGAAAAGCAAGCAGGAGAAAGGAGGTGGGGTTGCTATAAGTTGAGAAAAAGAAACCGCCTCCCGCCAAGAGGGGAGTAGGCCCTCTCGGTGGAAGGTGGTATCTGTCACCATGATAGGTCTAGTGAACTACCCAATAGAGGAAAGTATACTGCAGAAAAGAAAAATCCACATACAATCAACCTGATTAAGCATTCGCTCTCACGCTAAAATTCGGTCAACGGTTTCCTTGAGCGTATCACTAAACCCATCCAAATCTTCCAAGGAAATAACCTCATTATTTATCAGCGCAATAATATTCCAAACCATATCAGTCCGGGTCAACTGAAGTTGTACACCTGGACTCCGCTTATCTTCTTTTATGCGCTTTTCCAAACGCCAAAATTTATCAGACGGATTGCCTTCACCGTTTAATATCTCCATGTACTCTCGGTTGAGCTTATCCATGTAGGTTTCCTGCCAGCCAGGTAATTTTTCCTTGAAAAGTTTCCAGTCCTGTTTTGTGAATCTCCTATCCTCCACAACAATATCCCCCTATCATTTGTTCTCTGGCAAATTCTCATCGCCCCATGTTTTCATATAGGCTATCACATCCATAAAGCTCCTGCCCAACTCCGTCAATGTGTATTCCACACGCGGCGGTACCTCATGGAAGTCATGGCGGACAAGGAACCCATCCGCCTCCAACTCCCGCAGCTGCTTCGTCAGCGAGGATTCCGTAATCTCCCCCAACTGCCGCCGCAACGCGCCGAAGCGCCGAATATCATGACAGGCAATATAATAGAGAATCTCCAACTTCCACTTGCCGCCAAGAATTTTTTGCAGCGTGGACATGGTCTTGCAGCGTTCAACCGCTTGCTCGGTTTTTCTCATAGGGCAACACCTCTTTGCTAACATTATAACGCATAGTGCCGCATGAATCAAGGTACTACAAAAAAGTACCGTACTTGAATCTATTTTGTATCGGGTTATAATGGGTGAAAACGAAGGAGGTTATCACCATGAAATTCACAGGAACCATCTGGCGTCCACCCTATGAAGCGTCCTCGCTGCTGTTGGAAGTCACGGCGGGCTGTACACACCACAAGTGCAAATTCTGCACACTCTACAACGACCTGCCATTCAAGTTTAGAATGTCGCCAATGGAAGATATCGAGTGCGGTTTGCAGGAAGTAGCCGGCACTTTGAAACAGTGGGAAGGTTTTCAATTCGACCGGGCCTTCCTCACCGGCGCAAATCCCTTTGTGCTGAAAACCGAGCGCCTGCTGGGTGTCGCTGAACTCATACGCAAATATGTACCCACAGTGCAGACCATAGGCTGCTTTGCGCGGGTTACCGACGTAACGCTAAAATCTGATAGCGACCTGACCGCGCTGGCCCAGGCCGGGTATGATAGTTTGACCATCGGCATTGAAACCGGCGATAATGGCGCGTTGGACTTCATGAACAAAGGTTATAGGGCCGCTGACATTGTGGAGCAGTGCGCCCGGCTGGATAGTGCCGGTATCCGCTATAACTTTTTCTATCTGGTAGGTATTTCCGGCGCGGGCCGGGGCGAGATTGGGGCGAAAGCTACCGCTGCTGTGTGTAATCAACTGCACCCACAACTCATCGGGGCCAATATGCTGACAATCTACCCGGATTCTGAACTATATCAGGAAATCCAGCAGGGAAACTGGCGGGAGGAAAGCGAAGTGGAGAAGTATCGGGAAATCCGCACGTTGATTGAAAGTTTGGATATTACAACAGAATTTGCCGCGCTGGGAGCCTCCAATGCGTTCCAGTTTCACGGTCGTCTGCCGGAGGATAGGGACGCGCTGATTACGGCCATCGGCAAAATCATTGACACGGTAGGCGAAGAAAAATTACGGGATTACCGCAAGAATCTTCGTCACCTATAAGGGGGGATTCTCGTGCATTTCACAGGAAGAACATGGCGGCCGCCGTATGAATCACAGTCCGTCATTTTGCAGGCAACCTCCGGCTGTACCCACAACAAATGCACCTTTTGCAGCCTCTACAAAGACGAGAAGTTTCGGATGTCTCCCATGGATGAATTTGAGGAAGATTTGGCGGAAATCAAAAGCTACCAGCCTAATGCCCGGCGCATTTTCCTAACCGGCGCAAACCCATTCGCTATGAGTTATGAGAACCTTAAGCTGCGCGCCCTGACCGTTCGCGAGTATCTCATTAAGTGTCAGTCCATCGCCATGTTTGCAAGTATCCGGGACATCAAGAACAAGGAAGTCTGGCAACTCAAAAAGCTCCGGGCCATGGGCATCAACGGACTGAGTATCGGTACTGAAAGCGGCGATGACGCCACCCTTGCGCTGGCAAATAAAGGCTACACGTCCGCTGATATTATAGAGCAATGCTATAAGCTGGATAAAGCTGGTATCGAATACTATTTTGTCTATATGACTGGACTGGCCGGGAAGGGAAATGGGCAGCGAAACGCTATCAACTCAGCAAAGGTTTTCAGCCAGCTTAACCCATATTTTATCTCGGTCGATTCTCTGACGCTCTTCCCCGACACACAGTTATATCAAATGGCAAAGCAGGGCAAATTTATTCCTGCTGACGAAAAAGAGCGTATTGAAGAACTGCAAATCCTGATTGAAAATATGCATATCCGTACCCACCTCTTTGCAAACTCGGTGTCCAACTACTTTCCGTTTGTAGCTCGACTGCCATATGAGCGGGATAAGGCAATCGGTGAGCTGCAGGATATTTTCGACAGTACCGATGAAGATGAGATGTTAGAGTATAGACAGAATTTGAGGTCGCTTTGAAAAGCCCTCCGCCAAGAGAAGACTATACGCTCTCGGTGGAAGGTGGTACCTGTCATGATGGAAGGTGTAATGAACTAACCAATATTAAGAATCTGTTTAGCATCTATTTAAGAGCAGACGAATAAAGGCAAGAGAAAACATTTGAAAAGAGTTCTGTAATTTACGTTCGCAGTTTTTCCAGAGTCTCCGACATTTGTCGAGCCA
>NZ_JAWXXL010000051.1:0-17757 GCF_034334985.1 Acutalibacter intestini
CGACCACACTTGATCGCTTATGTCGTGTCTGTGATAAGAAGCATCCATCTTTTCCTCTCCTGTCTTTTTTGATGCTTCCATTCTATCACAATTCCTCTACCTTGTGTAGACACTATCTAGATGTGGACCCAAAAACCGCGCGGACCATCCATCTAAAATAAAGCCATGACGTAGTGGTTAAAAAATTCTTCTCCAGGTCTTGAAAGAGGGATAGGTTTGTGCCATAATTACCATAATGACCGGCTGCCCAATGAACACATAGGCAGTCATCCTGCTGAAAAAAGAAAATCCCCTGTGACGCAGAAAGGAATTGAAACTATGAAAGCACCCTTTACCCGTATTTTATACGGCGGAGACTATAACCCCAATCAGTGGCCCCGGGAGGTTTGGGAAGAGGATATGCGCCTGTTCCAAAAGGCTGGCATTAACTCCGCCACCGTGAATGTGTTCTCCTGGGCCAAGATCCAGCCCAGTGAGGAAACCTATGACTTTACCGAGCTGGACGCCGTGATTGATAGGCTTAGCAGAGAAAACATTGACATTGTCTTAGCCACTGCTACCGGGGCTATGCCCGCTTGGCTGGTAAAGCGCTATCCTGAAGTTACCCGGGTGGACTTTGATGGCCGCCGCCACAAGTTTGGCCAGCGGCACAATCACTGCCCCAATAGCCCGGTCTATCAAAAATTTTCCCGTAAGCTGGCTGGAGAGCTGGCCCGCCGTTACGGCGGCAACCCCCACGTGGTGTGCTGGCATATTTGCAATGAATACAATACTGGCTGCTACTGTGAAAACTGTGAAAAGGCTTTTCGGGTATGGCTGCGGGAGAAGTATGGAACCTTGGAAGCAGTGAATAAAGCCTGGAACACCGAGTTTTGGGGGCATACCTTTTATGACTGGGACGAGATCGTGGCTCCCAACAATCTCTCGGAGGGCATGGGTACAGAGTGGAGCCATAAGACTGCCTTTGCGGGCGTCTCTATTGACTATGACCGCTTTCTTTCAGACAGTCTGCTGGAAAACTATAAATTGGAGCGGGACGCTATCCGGGCGTTCGACCCAGAAACCCCCATTACCACGAACTTGATGGGTACTTATAAGGGCCTGGATTACTTCAAATGGGCCAAGGAGATGGACCTGGTCAGTTGGGACAACTACCCGGCCTATAATACTCCCTGGAGCCTGACAGCCATGCGCCATGACCTGATGCGGGGGCTAAAGGATCAGCCCTTTATGCTGATGGAACAGACCCCCAGCCAGCAAAACTGGCAGGCCTATAACTCTCTCAAGCGTCCGGGCCAGATGCGTGCCCAAAGCTATCAGACCATTGCCCATGGGGCAGATACCATCCAGTTCTTCCAGCTGCGGCGGTCTGTGGGGGGCTGTGAGAAGTTCCACGGAGCGGTGATTAGCCACTCTGGCAGTGAGGAGACCAGGGTGTTTCAGGAGGTTTCCCAGCTGGGGGCAGAGCTGAAAGCCCTGGGCAGCGAGATTCTGGGCGCGGCCAGCCCGGCCCAGGTGGGGATTCTCTTTGACTGGGACAACTACTGGGCCCTGGAATATACCAGCGGGCCCACTGTGGATCTGCGGTATGAGGACCAGATTCACCAGTATTACCGGTATTTTTATGAGCGGCACATCCCGGTGGATATGGTGCCTGTGGACGGGGATTTTTCTAAGTATAAGGTCATCGCCGCGCCAGTACTGTATATGGTGAAAGAGGGGATGGCTGAAGCTTTGGAACAGTTTGTAAAGGGGGGCGGCGTGCTGGTTACAGGCTTTATGAGCGGCATTGTGGACCAAAGCGACAACGTACACCTGGGCGGCTACCCGGGGCCCCTGAGAAAGCTGTGCGGCGTGTGGGCTGAGGAGATTGACGCTTTGGCCCCAGAGCAGAGCAACACCCTGCGCTTTACCAATGGGGAAGAGGCCAAATGCGGCCTGCTGTGCGACATCCTCCATTTAGAGGGGGCCCAGGCCCTGGCTTATTATGGGGAAGACTTCTATGCGGGTACGCCCGCAGTCACCAAAAATCAATATGGTAAGGGCGCCGCCTATTATGTGGGGACCCAACCAGACCGGGCCGGTCTGTCCCTAGTGTTGGACCAGATGGTAAAAGACGCGGGGGTGGCGCCCCTGGTCCCAGACCAAACCCAGCTGGAGATTACCCGGCGGGTAAAGGAGGGCCGGGAATACTGGTTTATCCTGAATCTTACCGGCAGGACTCAGCCTGCTCCAGAAAGCTTTGCAGGAGAGACGGACCTGCTTACCGGTAAAGAAGTGGGTGGCCAGTTGAGTGGTTTTGACGCCCTGCTGGTGCGGCGCAGGCCCAGGCCATGCTGGCCCGGTCGGCCGCCAGTTTTTGCGCCCAAACCGTGACGCCCTCGGTAACCCTGCCCTGCCATATGTCCCTGTTCCACAGCGTTACGCCTCAGCGCCACGGCACTACCACAAATACCTACGCTCCTCAAGCGCGGCCCGTGCGGGGGCTGTGTGAGGTGCTGGCCGCGGCCGGCAAGCGCTGCGCTTTCTTCTATAACTGGGAGCCTCTGCGGGATTTATCCCGGCCAGACTCTCTGCTGTTCTCCTATTTCTGCCAGGGCACGGCGCTGGGCTATGAAGAGGCCAACAACATGGTAACCGGCGCGGCAATGGAGTTTTTGGGCCGGCAGCAGGTGGACTTTGCCTTTGTCTATCTGGGCAATGTGGATGAGGCGGGCCATAAATATGGTTGGATGGGCCCAGAATACCGGGAGGCTGTGGAGAAGAGTTGGAAGAACATTGCGGCGCTTGCCGCCGGGCTGCCAGAGTACACCGTGATGGTTACCGCTGACCACGGAGGCCACCAGCGCACCCACGGCTGCGACATCCCCGAGGATATGACCATTCCCCTGTTGATTCAGGGCAAGGACTTTGCTCCAGGTTCCCAGCTGGAAGAGGCTAGTATCCTGGACATTGCCCCTACAGTGGCTGCCCTGCTGGGCGTTCCGGCGGACAGAGACTGGGAAGGGAAAAGCTTGGTCTAGATGAGAGGGGGACCATACCGGCAGAAGCTGGCAAAACAGGCAAGAGTATAAATGGAAAAGAGCTTTTATAAAAATTTACAGAATAGGCTAGGAATCTTCACGGTTTTGCGTTATAATAATAGAAAACCACCCGAGATAACACCAGAAGAAAGAAGGAAACGTGATGGGGATTATCAATCAGTTGTGCCGTGCCGCCGGAGACTATGCGGAAATGTTGAAAGAGAAGAACAGCCGCGCCGCTGTAATCAATCGGCTGCGTATGGTAATCCGCTGTGAGGAAAAGGCGGCTGACCAGGAATATATGGCTCTGGGCCGTTACTATTATAATGCGCTGCGGGACAAGGATAACGCCTTGGCCGAGAGCCACTGTGCGCGTATTGACGAAATTAGCGCCCGCCGGGACAGCGCCCTGGAAGCCCTGGAGCGAATAACCCATGAGGCAAGCAGTATTGCTGTTATTTCTGGTTATGATTCGGAGTGTGACGGTTCCTTAGAGGAGCGCGCGGAAGAGAAAAAAACCCTTTTCCATTTTGAACAGGGCCCCTTAACCGTGACAGTAACCAAGGACGAGCCTGCCCAGCGGGAAGAGATCGACCTTTCCGATGTGGAAGTCTACGATCAGGATCCCACGTTGTCCGTAGAGACGGCGTCCGTCCAGCCAGCGGCAGAGGCCGGACCGGAGATTCAACCCGCCGAGCCCGACGAAAACGACGGCCTGCCCTTTGAGGGCTAGAATCTGCTGTTAAGGCAACACCACACCATTCGCGGCTGGCGCCTTAAGCACCGTCTTGCTTGCAGATTTTCCGTGATAGCGCACAGCGTTCGCTGGTCAATGGTGAGATGGACGGCGCTCAATCTGTAGCCTCTCACGAAAAATCTGACTGCGCAATACGGTGCTTAGAATTCTGCGGTATTGCCTTAAAACAAACGACGCCAAGAACGGGCCCGCCCAAAGAAAGGAACATGTGCCATGGAGATTGTGAAGGACATCATTTGCCCCCAGTGCGGGGAATCTCAAAAATATCGGTTGTATACCAGCATAGACGCCCAGGAGCATCCAGAACTAAAGGCCAGCATCCTGGATGAGACCCTGTTTGACTGGCGGTGCCAGCGCTGCAACTATTTTGCGGCCATGGCATATCCTTTTGTATACATAGACAAGCAGGTGGGATATGTGGTGTGCTTGGCCCCGGGGGGCAGCGGCAACGCCGTGGAGGTGACCGAGCCTTTGCGGAACTTTGTGAAACGGCGGGTAAAAAACCTGGCGGAAATGAAGGAAAAGATTTTAATTTTTGACACAGGCTGTGATGACGCGGCGGTAGAACTTATGAAAAACGCCCTATGCACCATTGTAAAGCGAGGCTATGGCAACGCGAATTTGCACGCCTATTTTAGCAGGGCGGAGGAGGAGAAAATGGAGTTTGCCATTTTTATGCCCAGAAAGCCGGAGCCGGTGTATCACTCCACCCGGGTGGAGGTGTACAGACAGTCTCAAGAGGTACTGCGGGCCTTGAACTATATGGACCCCGAAGGTTTTGCCACAGTAGACGCCAAGCTGGCCAAGCGTATTATTGAGGACTACCAGAGCGCCTAAGGACGGGAAAGCCAACGGGAAAAACAACTTAAGAGCCTCCGTGGCGGCACGGGGGCTCTTGCTTTTGCTTGGCATGTTTTTTCAGAAGTAGCGGGCCAATATGTCAACTTCCGTGAATCATTCGTGCCGGCCTGGGGCATAGGTTGGCGGAGGTTTATGACACGGACTCTGGCCCAGCGCTGGCGCTGGCCGGCAGGCTGTACTTTTCCAGGCATCGGTTGTAAGCCTGAGTAAAGGCCGGGCTGCCAGAGGTTTTCACCTGGTTCAAATACTCGTGGGCGTCCATAGAGGAGGATTCCTTAATCTGAATCACGGTCACCGCCACGTTGGAGCAGTGGTCAGAAACACGCTCGTAGTTGGTAAGCAGGTCTGTTAGCACAAAGCCCAGTTCAATGGTGCAGCGGCCCTCTTGCAAACGCCGAATATGTCGGGTTTTCAGTTCAATTTTCAGGTCGTCTACCACCTGCTCCAGGGGCTCTACCTGGCCGGCCAGAACACTGTCCTCTTTCTCAAAGGCCTCTACCGTCAAGTTTAGAATATCAATAATGGCCTGGGTGATAATGCCCACCTCCACTTGGGCCTTGTCAGAAAAGTGCAGCTGCTTGTCATGAATTTCCTCGGCCACCCGCAGAATATTTAGGGCGTGGTCACCAATCCGCTCGAAGTCGCCAATAGCATGCAACAGCTCGGCGGCCTCATTGCTATCACGGACCGAAAGATCCTTGCTGCTTAACTTTACTAAGAAAGTGCCCAGCGTGTCCTCGTATAGGTCAATCTCCTCTTCGGTGCTGGCAATCTCGGCGGCCACCTTGGAATCGAAGTCTTGAATCAGCCCAATGGCTGAAAGCATAGAGTCCCGGGCGGCGCGGGCCATTTTAACAGTTAAACGGCGGCACTCGGCAATGGCAAAGCCAGGGGAGAGCATCAGCCGCTCGTCCAGCAGGGCCTCTTTGGTACTGGTCTCGCGGATGGTGAGCTTGGAAAGCTTTTCCAGCTGCTTGGAAAAAGGCAACAATACAAAGGTATTGATGATATTAAACAGAGTATGTACCACCGCAATGCCCAGGGCGTCGACGGGGGCGTCTACTACGTCAAAATGAAAGACGCCGTTGAGAATATAGAAAGCGGAAAGACAGATAATGGTGCCAATGACCTTAAAGTATACGCTAACAGCTACCACCCGTTTAGCGTTTTTGTTGGCGCCTATGGCAGAAAGCAAACCGGTAACGCAGGTTCCAATGTTGGCCCCAGTAATAATGGGAAAGGCCATGCCCAAAGAGATGCTGCCGGTGAGAGAAAGAGACTGCAAAATGCCTACCGAAGCGGCGCTGCTCTGGATAATGCCGGTAAACACCGTGCCAATTAGCACCCCCAGCAGGGGATTCTGGAACATAATGAGAAGGTCGTGGAAGGCGGGGCTTTCTGCCAGGGGGCTAACCGACTGGCTCATAAAGGTCATACCGGTCATTAAAATCGCGAAGCCGATCAGCACATGTCCGGCGTCCTTCTTTTTTCCGTTCTTGCCGGTCATAACCATAACCACGCCGGCCAGGGCCAGCAGGGGAGAGAAGGACTCGGGCTTTAACATTTGCAGCCAGAAGCTGTCGGACTGAATGCCGGCCGCGCTTAAAATCCACGCGGTTAGGGTGGTGCCCATGCTGGAACCCATGATCACAGGCACGGTTTGGCTTAGCTCCATAATGCCGGAGTTCACTAGGCCCACCAGCATAACGGTCATGGCGGAAGAGGATTGGATGGCAATGGTGATCACGGCCCCCAGGGCCAGGCCTTTGAATTTGTTAGAGGTCATAGACTTCAGCACATGCTCCAGCTTGCCGCCCACCATTTTTTCCAGCCCGGCAGAGAGTACGTTCATGCCGTACAGGAAGAAGGCCAGTCCCCCCAAAAGCGTAAACACAGAAAAAATATCCAATTTTACAACCCCCGAATCAATTCCTCAGTGTCGGTTCCATTTTTACCCTATACAATTTTATGATAGCATAGTCCGGGGTAACAAATCAATGGCTTTTTGCAAAAAAGGGAAAATTATGCTGAAATGTCGGGGACAGAATCGCTGGCATACTTTTTCAAAAGGCCCTGTTCCGCCAAAAGGAAAGACTGGTTTATGGTTTTTTTTGTAGTCTTTATGCCCAGGGCATGGATCAGCAGCAGGGGCCCGGCAAGCGTTCTATCAAAAAATGCGCCCAAACTGTTTTGCACCATAAGAAATGGGTAGAAAAACCACCGGAAATGTAGTATAATAATCTCAAAATACCGTTTTCTAAAGAAAAACGTACGGGGGGAACGCCATGAACGATCGTTTTGCCGCGGTGCTGGTGGCCGGGGGAAATTCCACCCGCATGGGCACAGGCCGCTGCAAGGTGCTGGAAGAACTGGGGGGCGTGCCGGCTATTTGCCATCCGCTAAAGGTGCTCTGCGGCTGTAAGAGAATTGACGAGGTCTGCGTGGTCTGCCGCCAAGAAGATATGGACCAGATTGCCCGGCTGGCAGCCCAGGCAGGCCAGAAAGCGGTGGGCAGAAAAAAGATCTGCTTTGCTAAGGGCGGTGCGGAGCGCCAAGAGTCCGTGCTGCGGGGCGTCCAGGCGCTGGAAGGAGACAGCGGCTTTTTGCTGGTACACGATGCGGCCCGGCCCCTGCTGAACCCAGAGACCTTAGAGGCAGTGTGCCAGGGGGCCCTGGCTTTTGGCGCGGCTACGGCGGCGGTGCCCAGCAAGGATACCTGCAAACTGGCGGATGAGGAGGGCTTTGTGGCCTCCACCCCAGAGCGGAGCAGGCTTATGGCAGTGCAGACGCCCCAGGCTTTCCGCCGGGACCTGTACCTGTATGCGGTGGGCAGGGCCCAGGCCACCGGGGTACGTTATACAGATGACTGCCAGCTCATTGAGGCCGCGGGAGGCAGGGTAAAGCTGACAGCCGGACACTATCACAATTTCAAGCTCACTACGCCCGAAGACCTGCTGCTGGCCCGGGCGTTGGCGGCAAAGAAGGAGGCGGGACCGATGAGAATTGGCCAGGGGTACGACGTTCACAAGCTGGTACAGGACCGGCGGCTGGTGCTGGGCGGGGTGGAGGTGCCCTACCGGCTGGGGCTGCTGGGCCACTCGGACGCGGATGTGCTGGCCCACGCCATAGCAGACAGCCTTTTGGGCGCGGCGGCGCTGGGAGATATTGGCCAGCATTTTCCCGACAACGACCCAGCTTTTGCCGGAGCGGACAGCCTGAAACTGCTGGAGCAGGTGTGCGGGCTGCTGCGAGACCGAGCGTATGAGATTGGCAATATTGATGCCACGGTGATAGCCCAGCTGCCCAAGTTGGCGGGATATATTCCGGCCATGCGGGAAAACCTGGCCCGGGCCTGTGGAATAGGGTTGGAGCAGGTCAGCGTAAAGGCCACCACAGAGGAGGGCCTGGGCTTTACGGGCCGGGGAGAGGGGATTGCGGCTAGCGCAATCTGTATGATATTTTAACAAAATATGCCCCCAATCGCCCACAGGCGGCTTTCTCTGCCTCTTGGCCGCGCAAAGCCTTCGCTTTTTTAACGTATCATTTATAAAGGAGTGTTCCCAATGTCAATGGATCGACTGATGGAAGCTATTACCCAAAAACAAAACCCCACGGTGGCGGGCCTGGACCCCAAGCTGGAGTACATCCCAGCTCATATCAAAGAGGCCGCCTTTGCCCAATACGGCAAAAATCTAGAGGGCGCCGCCGCCGCGCTGCTGGCCTTTAACAAGGGCCTTATGGACAGCCTCTGCGATATAGTGCCAGCGGTTAAGCCGCAGGCGGCTTACTATGAGATGTACGGCTGGCCCGGTGTGCGCGCTTTGGCTGAAACCATCCAGTATGCCAAAGAGAAGGAGCTGTTCGTTATTGTGGACGGCAAGCGGAACGACATTGGGGCTACCATGGGGGCCTACGCCGCCGCGCATCTGGGGACCACCGACGTGGAGGGAGAGTCCGTTGAGGCCTTTGGCGCAGACGCCCTAACGGTGAACGGCTACCTGGGCAGCGACGGCATCGACCCGCTGCTGGCCGTGTGCGCGGCCCGGGATAAAGGGATTTTTGTACTGGCAAAGACCTCCAATCCCTCTTCCGGAGAGTTCCAGGATCAGATGCTCCATGCCATGTATGAACCCCTCTATCGGGCCATGGGCAATATGTGTCAGCAGTGGGGGCTAAAGCTGCCTGGAAAGTATGGCTACAGCGGCGTGGGGGCCGTGGTGGGAGCCACCTACCCCAAGCAGCTGAAGGAGCTGCGCCACGCTTTGCCCAACACCTTCTTCCTGGTGCCCGGATACGGGGCCCAGGGCGGTGCGGCCAAGGACGTGGCTATGGGCTTTGATAAGCACGGCGCCGGAGCTATTGTCAATTCCTCCCGGGCTATTCTCTGCGCCTGGCAGAAGGAGGGCTGCGACCCCGAGGACTACGCCGGAGCCGCCCGTCGGGAGGCCCTGCGGATGCGTGACCAGCTGATGGCGGAGCTGGGCGGCATCAGCCTGCCGGTGTAGCGGTAGTTTCCGGTTTTAACATGGAAAATGTGCTTGGGGCAGGTTGAGCAAGGCGCGGTCCACCAGGCGGTACCAGGACGACAGCCCGTCTTTCTCACCTGGAATATGGCCCGGGAGTTTTTGGGGGCAGCGTTGGCCCTGTGCCAAAAGGAGCTCTATGCCCTTGGCAAAGGCGGGTCCCTGTTGGACCCCTGGGAGCTGGCTTGGGAGTCGCAGCGGCCGTATCACGCCGTATAATTCATACAAATTGATTGGGAGAAACGCTATGAAACCTTATGATTCCGTCCTTTGCCCTATTGTCGCGGCCCAGGAGCTGGCCCCTGGCATTTTTGACTTCCGTCTTTCCTGCCCCGCCCTAGCGGAGCTGGCCCGGCCCGGGCAGTTTGCCCAGATCCGCCTGCCTGGCCACAGCCTGCGGCGGCCCATCTCTATCTGCGGTATCCACCGGGAAAAGGGGGAGCTGCGGTTTGTGTTTCAAGTGCGGGGCCAGGGCACGGCGGAGCTGGCAGAGTTTCGGGCAGGAGACTGCCTGGAAATTTTGGCTCCCCTGGGTCGGGGGTTCCCCATTGACAAGACAAAGAAGACTTTGCTCATCGGCGGAGGCATCGGTGTGCCGCCCCTGCTGGGCGCTGCGGAGGAACTGGGGGGCAGCGCGGTGGCTGTGCTGGGTTTCCGCAATCAAGAAGCCGTGATTCTGGAAGAGGACTTTTGCCGGGCCGGTGCCAAAGTCTTGGTGGCCACGGACGACGGCAGCTACGGCCACCACGGTCTGGTGACGGAATTGGCCGGGCAGGAGGACTTTCAGGTAGTGATGGCCTGCGGGCCCAGGCCCATGCTGAAAGCAGCGAAGGCGCTGGCGAAAAGCCGGGGCGCGGTGGGATTTCTCTCTTTAGAGGAGCGCATGGCCTGCGGCATTGGGGCTTGTCTGGGCTGCGCGGTGGCGCTGCTGGATGAGAAGGGGCAGGCGTATTATGGCCATGTGTGTAAGGACGGCCCGGTGATAGACATGGAGAGGGTAGAGCTGTAAAGAGGGGGAAACCGCTTTAGAGACCCCCGGTGCGCATGGCGGCCATTCCGTGTTATTACCCCGCCGCGAAACAACAGAAAGCCCGGTGTACATTTTGAAGAGGTTGAATGTCCCTGGAGCACATACTTTTTCCACGGTTAGGGCTTGTTTGAAAACAGAGAATTGACGAATTTTTCCATCCAGCCCCAGGTAATACTTTAGAAAAACGAATTCAGCGCCCTAAAAGCGCCCAGACCAACGCCAAGAGAGGAGCAATACCATGATTATCCTGTGTTCCAACGGCCTTTCCAGCCCGGGCCTGAAAAAAGCGGCGGGCCGGTATGTGCAGCCCGGGGAAAAAGCTGCCCTGGTGGTGACGGCGGACCCGGTGTATCGGGAAAAAAACCGTCACGTAGAGCGCTGCCGGGAGGAACTGGCCTCTTTAGGCCTGAGGGTAGAGCTGCTTGACCTGGACTTTCAGCCTGCGCAAGATTTGCTGCGCTATGATGTGGTGGCGCTGATGGGCGGTAATCCCTATTACTTGCTGGACTCTATCCGAAAACACCAGGCCGGGGAGATTCTGCGGAAGGTGGGGGAGAAGGGCCTGCTGATTGGCTGGAGCGCTGGAGCGTTGGTGCTGGGGCCCAGCCTGGGGCTGGTGGACCAGTATAGTCCAGAGCTAAATACCGTGGGTCTTGCCGACCTGCGGGGTTTGAAGCTGACGGAGACAGAGGTTTTGCCCCACTACAGCCGCCTCCAGACCCGGTATGAACATCTAGAGGAGCGCTGCCAAGCCTATGAGGCAGAGCATGGCTGTAAAGTGCTCCGCCTGGACGATGGCGAGGGCGTATTGTTGGGGGACGCGGTGGAAGTAATCCGTTCGCCGCTCAAGGTAACCGTGGCCGGGGTGGAGTTCGCCAATCCGATCATCGCGGCCTCGGGTACCTTTGGCTTTGGCCGGGAGTATGGGGAAATGTACCCCCTGTGGCAGCTGGGCGGCATTAGCTGTAAAGGCATTACCCTTCACCCACGCTCCGGTAATCCGCCTCCCCGAGTGACGGAGACCCCAGCTGGGATGCTGAATGCTGTGGGCCTGCAAAACCCCGGGGTAGACCATTTTGTGGAGAAGGACCTGCCCTGGCTTAGCCGGCAAGGGACAAGAATTATCGCCAACCTGGCAGGCAGCGCGGTAGAGGACTACTGCCAAACCGCCGAAAAGCTCAATGATACCCCCATAGATATGGTGGAGCTGAACATTTCCTGCCCCAATGTAAAGGAGGGCGGAGTACAGTTTGGCGTAACGGCCCAGGGGGTGGAGGGGATCACAAAGGCGGTACGCCGGGTGTGTAAAAAGCCTTTGATGGTGAAGCTCTCCCCCAATGTCACAGACATCAGCGAAATGGCACTGGCCGCCGAGAGTGCCGGGGCGGATGCGGTGTCCCTGATCAACACCCTGACCGGGATGCGTATCAATATCCACACCCGCCGGCCCATTATCCACAACAATACCGGCGGCCTCTCGGGTCCGGCGGTACTGCCGGTGGCCTTGCGCATGGTGTGGCAGACAGCCCAAAAGGTGAAGATCCCTATAGTGGGCCTGGGGGGCGTCTCCAGCCCCGAGGACGCCATAGAGATGCTGCTGGCCGGGGCCTCGGCCATCCAGGTGGGCACGGCCCTGTTTACCGACCCATATACGCCCCAAAAAATTTGTGCTGGCCTGGAAAATTATTTGGCCCAGCAGGGCCTGGCCTCGGTAACGGAATTGACAGGAGGGGTGCAGCCGTGGTGACGAAAATCTATCTCATCCGCCATTGCCAGTCCATGGGGAATTTGGACCGGCGTTTTCAGGGGCGGTTCGATGCGGACGTAAGCCCAGAGGGTGAAAAGCAGCTAGCCCTGCTTGGTCTGCGCTTTCGCAATGAACCGGTGGACGTGATCTATACCAGCCCCCTGATCCGGGCCAAAAAGACCGCCCTGGCTATTGCCCAGTACCATTCCCAGACCCCGGTCCGGGAGGAGCCGGACCTGATCGAGATGGACGTGGGGCAGATGGAGAACTTACGCCTAGAGGATATTCCCGCCCGCTGGCCCCAGTTGGCGGAGCATTGGGACCAGGCCCCAGACCTGTGCTGTTTCCCCGGGGGTGAAACTATGGAGCAGGTCTACCGGCGGGCCAGTGAGGCCCTGGACCGTATCATTGCCGAAAATCCCGGGAAAACAGTGATCGCGGCCACCCACGGCGGAGTGCTGAAATGTCTTTGCGCCCAGGTGGATTTTGGTGGCATCGGGGGGCTGCGGGACTGTCAGGTGTTCGGGAACACCAGCGTTAGTTTGCTATTGGCAGAGGAGGGCCGGATGAGCTGGCAGTATAAAAACAACATGGACCACCTGCCGGAGGAAATGCGTAAGCCCAAGCTCCTTTACCGGTTTGAGAGGCGGGGGGAGCTGGTATGATGATTCTTTCGGTAGATTTGGGCCGTGTCCGCACCGGCTTGGCGGTGTGCGACCCGGAAGAACGGCTGGCCTCGCCCCTAAAAGTTGTGGCCCAGCGGGACCCAGAGCGCCTGGCCCAAGAGATCGCCGCCGCCGCCCAGGCCGCCGGGGCCGGGCTGCTGGTGGTGGGCCTGCCCCGGAACATGGACGGCACCGAAGGGGACAGCGCCCGCTTTGCCCGGGAAATGGGGGAAAGGCTGAAAAAGGCCAGCGGCCTGCCTGTGGAATTCTGGGACGAACGGGGCACTACTATTACAGCCCACGGCTACTTAAACGAGACCAACACCCGGGGTAAAAAGCGCAAGGCCGTGGTAGACGCAGTGGCGGCGGTGATTATTTTGGAGGATTTCCTCCGGGCCCGGCGGAATGAGAGGAATCGCGCGTAAGAGATTTTTTGGGGGTTCTAGGGCTTGTTTTAAAATCGGAGAAATGCTGGATTTTTGACGCCGAAGCCGCCATTTCAGGGCAAAACAGACCGTGTTTTGGAGTTTCCAAACAAGCCCTAGCTTTATGGGCATTTTTCGATCGATACGCATGGACATTCAACAGAGGATCAAGAGAATAAACCATGTCCAGGTGGAAAAAGTAAATGGTACAAAACAGAAAGGCGTGAAGTTATGTATTTGAACAAGAGAAAAATCGTTCTGGTAGGTACCGGCATGGTGGGCATGAGCTTTGCCTATTCGGCCCTAAACCAATCCCTGTGCGACGAACTCGTGCTGGTGGATATTGACAAAGACCGGGCCCGGGGCGAGGCTATGGACCTGAACCACGGGGTAGCTTTTGCCAGCTCCAGCATGAAGATCTACGCGGGAGAGTACAGCGATTGCTCCGACGCGGATATTGTGCTGATTTCAGCGGGAGTCAGTCAAAAGCCCGGCGAGTCCCGGCTGGACCTGCTCAAACGTAACGCGGCGGTGTTTCAGTCCATCATCCGTCCCGTGGTACGCTCGGGGTTTGGGGGCATCTTCCTGGTGGCCACCAACCCGGTAGATATTATGACCCGGGTAACCTATGAGCTCTCGGGCTTTAACCCCAACCGGGTGTTCGGCAGCGGCACCACCCTGGATACCGCCCGGCTGCGGTACCTGCTGGGCGGATACTTTTCCGTAGACCCCCGGAATGTCCATGCGTATGTCATTGGCGAGCACGGCGACAGCGAATTCGTGCCCTGGAGCCAGGCCATGGTGGCCACCAAGTCGGCGGCGGATATATGCCAGCAGTCTGGGGGGCGGTATCGGCTGGAGGAGATGCAGCGGCTTAGCGTGGAGGTTCGGGACGCCGCCCAGAAGATCATCGAGGCGAAAAGCGCCACCTACTATGGCATTGGTATGGCCCTGGTGCGCATTGCCCGGGCAGTGCTGGGCAATGAAAATAGCGTGCTGACTGTCTCGGCCCGGCTAAGGGGAGAGTACGGCCAGCGAGGGGTCTATGCCGGGGTGCCCTGTATTGTTAATGGAAATGGGGTAGACCGGGTGCTGGAACTGCGGCTTACCCAGGAAGAGCAAGAACACTTTGACAGCTCCTGCGCCCTGCTGAACGAGGTCTATCAGGGACTGGAACTGGAGTTTTAGGGAAACGCCGTTGAATGGAGAAAACCCCTTTACCTGGAACCTGTTTATGGGGAGTACCAAAAGAAAAACCGGCCGGTTTGGGCAGGGGGGGCTTTGTCAAGAAGTTTTCCAAAATTTTCTCACATTCCCTGCTGCTGGAAGGTATTCCCAGTAGAGAGGGGCGCTAAAACCGCCGCGGCCGTCCTTGTCAACGGCCAGGAAATTCCCCAGATTCCAATGGAAGAACAAAAAGGCCAGGGTCTGTGTCCCCACAGGCCCTGGTTTTTTTAGTTTAGGCAATACTGCGCAATACGGTGCTTAAGGCGCCAGCCGCGAATTGTGCGGTGTTGCCTTTAATTCCGTTTGTCGCAGTAAATGGCAATGGCTTCTCCGGCAAATTCCGCCGTGCCCGGGCCTCCGGCCTGGTCGATATTCTCCCGGAATCGGGGGTCTGCGGTGTACATCTGTCCCAGCCCCCGCAGAATCTCCGGCGTACACTGGTAAAAGCTCTGGCTAATTTCCCGCCGCAGTTGTTCCACCAGATCCTGGGCTTTTTCACTGTTTGGGGGAAAGTCCTTTATGCTCCCCATCTGGGTGAAAAGGTCCATCACCCGGCGGCTAGCCTCTTCAAAGCCTGTGGGGGGCTTCCCCTGAAACTCTTCAAAAGCCGCCGTCTTACCCCATTTTTCCCGAACCTCCTGGGCGTAGCGGTCCCTTTCTTCTGTGCAAAACGCGTTGAAATCCATAGGATCTCCTCCTGTCTCTAAAATTTCACGGGCCATGTTGAGAAGGCCGTCCAGCTGCCTGCGCTCCAGCTCCAACAGGGTGATTTGCTGGCGGAGGGCCTCCGCCTGGTCGAAGCCGGGGCTGTGGACAATGGCCTTGATTTGGCTTAGGGAAAACCGCAGCCGCCGGAACAGCAGGATGCTTTGCAGCTGGGCCAGGGCCCTTTCATCATAGAGCCGGTAGCCCGCCCCGGTTACCGCCGAGGGCTTTAAAAGACCGATTCGGTCATAATGGTGGAGCGTGCGCACGCTTATTCCGGTAAGCTGGCTAACCTCCTTTACAGTTCGCAGCATATTGCGGCCTCCTTTCCCGTGTGAGACAATGATAGACTATGACGCAGCGTGAGGGTCAATATCAAATAAAAAAAAGTCGGAGCGGAAGGGATCAATCAATGGGCCGGAGAAGGAACCCATAAAGCTTTTGCGCTCTCACCGGGTCTTGCCTGCCGGCCCGGCCGGACCGGAACGCTCCCTGCTGGAGAGCTTTCCTGATTTGAGGGGCTTAGAACGGCTGCGTGGCTGGAATACCGCAAGAAACGGGTCATCCGCGCCGTTGCCCAAAACGGGTGGGGTTCTTAGGGGGCCGTTTAGCGCCGGCTGAATCGGCAGATCCAAAGCCTTTCAGCGGCCAGCGGCCAAAATATCGGCGAACCCCAAATTTTTGTTGCTAGAAGTTCACTCCATATAGTATAATGATAGAAAATGGCAATAAGAAGGAGGAGTCTTATATGAAAGTACTGATGCTCAATGGCAGCCCCCACGCCAAGGGCAATACCTACACTGCCCTGCACCAGATGGAGCAGGTTTTTATCCAGTCCGGTGTAGAGGTGGAGCTGCTGCATATCGGCAGTCAAGACATTCGCGGCTGCATTGGCTGCCGCAAGTGCGCCCAGCTGGGCCGCTGCGTGTTCGATGACCTGGTGAACGAGACCGCGCCCAAGCTGGAGGCCTGCGACGGCCTGGTGGTGGGCAGCCCGGTGTACTATGCTGCGGCCAACGCCACCCTGACGGCCTTTTTGACCCGGCTGTTCTACAGCAGTTCTTTTGATAAGACCATGAAGGTGGGCGCGGCAGTGGCTGTGGCCCGGCGGGGCGGCCTAACCGCCACCTTTGACCAGCTGAACAAGTTTTTTACCATCAGCGGAATGCCGGTGGCATCAGGCCAGTACTGGAACGGCATTCACGGCTCTGCCCCCGGCGAGGCGGAGCAGGACGCCGAGGGCCTGCAAATGATGCGCACCCTGGCCAATAACATGGTGTTCTTGATGAAGAGCATTGCCTTGGGCAAGGAGCGGTTTGGCCTGCCCCAGCGGGAGCCGGTTCAGCGCACCAACTTTATTCGGTAAGGCCGGCCCACCCTTGGAATTCCAGGCGGTTCTCATTCTTTGGGTGGCGGTATGCGGCCTATCCTGCCGGGCTCTATGGCGTGTGCTTTGCACGTTTGCCGCATGGGGCCGTATCCGTTTGTAACCGTTCCGTCTGGCACATCATCCATCAATCATCAAAATTCGAACCCGTCTGTGATTCCTTGCAGGCGGGTTGCGTCTTTCTTGCCTGTTTCTGCATCGCTGCTCATGAGCTTCTCCAACATCATGATGAACAACCTGGCCAGCGGCTACGGCGACTATGTGATCTCTGCATACGGCGTGGCGGGCAAGCTTACTACAATGGTTTTCATGATTACCATTGGCTATATCTCCGGCTATATGCCCTTTGCCGGGTATAACTACGGCGCGGGAAAATATAGGCGGATGCTCTCTTCTATGAAGTTTAGCCTGATTTCCGGCACAGGGCTTTGTCTCGTCCTGCTCATACCATTTCTTTGGCTTGCCCCCGGCTTTTTACGGCTGTTCACCAGCGACCCGCAAATTATTGATGTGGGGGTGCGCTTTCTTAGGGCCTACGCCTGGGTCGTGCCCTTTATGGCGGTGCAGATGACGGTGATGTGCACCTTCCAGGCTGTGGGTGACGGCGTGCGCTCCATGCTCATAAACCTGGGGCGGCAGCTGCTGTTCTATATCCCGTTTTTGTACCTGTTTAACCATCTCTGGGGGCTGACAGGCCTGCTCTATGCCCAGACCGGCGCGGATATATGCGTCACTATTTTGGCGGTGCTGACGGGCCTGCCGCTGCTGCATAAGCTAAGCAAAACCCCGGAGAAAGACGAACCCCTGGAGCGCTCTCCGGCTGGTCAGATTCCAATCAATCATGCAGAAAGATAGGGAAATGTAAAGAAAGGAAATGTAAAAATGGGTAAATTAGAAAAAATCCAGAAGTTCGCGGCAAAGGGGAAGGCGGATAAGCTGCTGCCTTTCCTGCATGACACAGACCAACAGGCGGCCCTTGGGGCCATTCAGGCGCTGGGAGAATTCACCAGTCAGATAGACGTGCTGGGGGCCTTGGCTGAAGTGCTGGACAGTGGGGACGTGTTACAGCGCAAGGCCGTGGCAGAGGCTTTTGCCAATGCGGAGGGAAGCTATGCGGAGAGCGTCCTGATGCATCGGATGGAGCAGGAGACAGATGCCGGGGTGAAGGAGGCCATGCGGGAGTCGCTGGCAAGGATCAAGAAACGCTCGAAATAAAGCGCTGCGGCTGATCCGGATTTAGGGCGCGGAATTCTCCCTCGTTCCCAGCTTTTGCTCAAACCGGTCCTTGCGGGTGTCCTTCGGAATGGGGGTTGGGTACCGCCCGCTGAAACAGGCGGAGCAAATACCGGGGCTCCCCGCCAGCCGGTCAAGGGCGTCTACCGGCAGATAGCCCAGGGAGTCCGCCCC
>NZ_JAWXXL010000052.1:0-17170 GCF_034334985.1 Acutalibacter intestini
CGCGCGATTCTGGCGTACACCGGTTAATTCCTCAATTTCTTTTCCCGTTTTCCCCATTTCCTTGAGCCGTACTACCTGCCTGCGTATCTCCTTGAGTCCCTCTCTCCCTACTTTCCTCAAGTCGATGTATTCCATACCTTCCATTTTACCACTCCTGCCCCCGCTTTCCTAGCTTTTCTTTCGAAAGTAATATGTGCTGACCTACGCGCTGGCTGGGGCGTCCACTTTGATGGGGTGCTTGTTCCATGGGGTGTACTGGAAGAAACGGGGATTAAAGAGGCAAAAAGAAAGAAGCTGGCGGTTATGAAATCTTTTAACCGCCAGCTTCTTTCTCTTCTCACCTAAAAGACTCTGCGCCAAGCCTTTTTCCACAAAATCAGCGCCAAGGGAATCCCCGCTAATTCCGCCAGAATGAACCCAAGCCAGATCAGATTCAAGCTGCCGAAAAGCTGTAAAATCAGCGCGAAAGCTACTGGCAGTATGGCCTGCCGGGTCATGGTCAGCACCATGCTGTAAGTCCCCAGGGAGAATCCCTGGAAGGACGCCGCCAGCACCAGGCTTGGGATCGATACCAGCCAGGACACGGTCAGAATGCGCAGGGCAGGCACGGCAATCTGGCGCATATGCTCAGAGGTTTCAAAAATTTGCAGTACCAGCGCGGGGGCAATTTCCAGCACCGCAAAGAACAACAGAAAGAATAACGCGGAGTAGATCATCGCCCACTTTACCGCCTGGGAGATGCGCTCTTTTTTCCCCGCGCCATAATTGTAGGCCACGATGGGGATCAGGCCGTTGTCAATGCCATGCACACCTACGGTGGATATGCCGAAAATGCGAATGCACACGCCATATACTGCCACCGCTGTGGAGGAAAACCCCAACAGGATCGTGTTCATCACCATACTGACAAAGGATGTCAGCACCTGCACCAAGGTGGACGGTACCCCCACCTTCAAGATGGCTTTCACGCTGCCAACATCCGGGCGCAAAGTGAAGCCAAAGGGGATTTCCGGGTTCCACCGGCGGTTGATGAAAATCCCCGCCAGCATTCCCATACACTGGCCAATCACCGTGGCGATGGCCGCGCCCATGGTTTCCATTCGGGGCAGGCCGAAATAGCCAAAGATAAAGATAGGGTCTAAAATCAGGTTGGTGACGGACGCCGCCGAAAGGGTGAACAGGAACAGGCTGGAACGTCCGCTGGCAATGACAAACCGGTCGAATACCCACTGACCCATCTGACCGAAGGAGAACAGCATACAGATGGTCAGGTAATCCCTCCCATATTTCGCAATGCCCTCGTTGCCGCCGGACTGCCAGTTGAAGTATGGCCCCACCAGCGCCAGACACATCACCACAATCAGGCCCCAGGAGCATAGCGCGATGAAGATAGCGGCGTCCGCGGCCTTGCGCACCCTTTCCGGGCGGCGTTCGCCCAGGGCTTTCGAGATGACGGCGTTCAGCCCCACCGCGTTCCCCAGCCCCAGAGCCGACACCAGCGTCTGGATCGGCGCCGCCAGGGAGAGGGCGGTCAGAGCCTCCTCAGATACTCGAGAAACGAAAACGGAATCCACAAAATTGTAGAGGGAATTGATGAGCAGGCTGAGCATCAGCGGGATGCCCGTGGTCAGAACGAGCCTGGCCATGGGAGCATATCCCATGGGGTTTTCTTTTGGGGCGGTGGGGTTGCTCATAGTGTAATCTCCTTATCTTGATAGGTTGAGCGGAATGCGCATGGCCTGTATGTTCTCTTTCTGCTGAATTTATAGAAATTTAGCGGTCAAAATGCGCAGAAACCTCTTTCAGCTTCTCAATGATGGGCAAATGCTGGGGGCGCATCTCTTCGCACTGGCCGCAGGCAATGCAGTCCTTTGCCTTGCCAAACTTTTGGGCCAGCTGGGCGTAATTGTTGAAGTTCACCGTCCAGCCTTTCTCCTCCAGATGCTCCCGCATATCCTCATTGTACATGGAGAAGTATTGTGGGATGGCGATTTTTTGAGGGCAGCCCTCGGTGCAGTAAGAGCAGCCGGTGCAGGGCACGGCGATTTGGCTGTTGATAATCTCCGCCGCCTTGAACACCACCGCTTTTTCTTCCCCAGTCAGCGGCTGGAAGTTCTCCATAAAGCTGAGATTGTCCTCCATTTGTGCAAGATTGCTCATCCCGGAAAGCACCATCATCACGCCGGGCAGGCTGGCGGCGAACCGCACGGCCCAAGAGGCGGGCGAGGCATTGGGCGCGTGCTCCTTAAAGAGCTTCTCCACATCCTCCGGCACCCTTGCCAACGTGCCGCCCTTGACCGGCTCCATAACAATGACGGGCTTGTTGTGTTTCACCGCTGTCTCATAGCAAGCCTTGGACTGTATCCACTGGCTGTCCCAGTCCAGGTAGTTGATTTGAAGCTGGACAAACTCCATCTCCGGGTGCTTGGTCAGAATCTCGTCCAGCAGCGGGGCGTCGCCATGGACGGAGAAGCCGGGGCTTTTTATCAGGCCCTGGGCCTTTTTCTCCATCATCCAGTGAAAGCAGTCGAACTTCTCGAATTTGGGATAGGAATTTCCGTCGATGCCGTGGAGCAGGTAATAGTCGAAATAGCCCGCTTCTGTCTTTTCCAACTGCTGGTTGAAAATCTCATCCCTGCCCTCCAGGGAATCAAAAAAGGCCGCGTTCAGCTTTGTCGCCAGAGTGAACTTGTTTCTGGGGTGGCGGCTGGTGAGGACCTCCTTTACCGTGGGCTCGCTCTGGAAGCCGCAGTACATCCAGGCGGTGTCGAAGTAGGTGAAGCCTTTTTCGATGAAAAGGTCTACCATCTTCTTGACCTGCTCCACGTCGATGGCGCCCGCGTTTGCCGGGTCTGTGGTGGGCAGGCGCATCAGGCCAAAACCAAAGTTTTTCATAGCGTATCTTTCCTTTCCGATTTTCCCATATTATACAAATTAGAGCCTACTCCATGTCAAGGCTTATTTCCCAAAATATCCGGCAATTCCCTCCATCCTCGCCTCCTGCTTCACATGGAAGGGGCACCGGCTCTCACAGTGCCCGCACTTCACGCAGTCGCCAGCGTGAAGGGACAGCTTTTCATAGTGGCCTTTTGCCAGCTCGTCCCCGGCCATAGCCAGATCGTAATATTTGTTGATAAGCCCCACATTCAAGCCCTTGGGGCAGGGCTGGCAGTGGTTGCAGTACACGCAGATGCCCTCCGCACTCTTGGGCGTGAACTCGCCGATGACGAAGTAATCCCGCTCCTCGGGGGTGGAGTCCACATAATGTAAGGCTGTCTGCAAGTCCTCCAAGCTGCGCACACCGGGCAGCACCGTCAGCACGGCGGGGCGGTCCAGGGCGTACTGGATGCACTGGGTATGGGTGAGCGTCCGGCCAAAGAGGGAAGTCTTTTCGTCCAGCAGCTGGCCGCCCGCAAAGGGCTTCATCACAGAGATACCCACGCCAGCCTTCTCACAGTCCCGGTAAAGCTCCAGCCGCTCGGCAACCTCCCCCTTGGCATACTCGCCCTTCTGGTAGTCATAGGCCGGGTTGATGCTGAACATGAACAGGTCAACCAAACCTGTTTCCAGCAGGCGGCGGGCGATGCCCGGCTCGTGGGAGGAAAATCCCAAATGCCGGATTTTCCCCTCTGCTTTCAGCGACTTCATGTACTCCCACACCCCGCCCGGGGCCAGGGCCTTGTCCAAATCCTCGTGGGTGTCGATGCAGTGCAGAAAGCCGAAATCCGTGTAATCCGTGCCGATGGTCCCGAAGTTCCAGGCGATCTGCTCTTTGATTTTGTCTAAGTCCTGGGTCCATCCGTACTTGCCGTCCTTGTAGACCGCACCGAAGTGCATCTGCGTGAGCACCTTGTCCCGCCGCCCGGCGAAAGCTTTGGCAAAAGCGTAGAATGGCGGCTGATAGGACGGGGCCAAATCAAAGAAGTTGATCCCGTTGTCAATGGCAGCGCTGACGATTTCCGCTGCCTTTTCAATGTCCTCGGGCAGACTGCCGCCGCCCAGGCCGATGACGCTGATCTGCTGGTTTCCGTGGGGCAATTTTCTGTAATCCATGTGAAAAACCTCCTGTTTATTGTAATTTCCGTCCGGCTTCCCGGAGTTCTGCCAGCTTTTCTTCCGACTTGTTCTCTGTGCCATAGGCGGTAAAGATTCCCATATCCTCCAGGTGCAGATCGTTGAGGAATGAGCTTTGGTACTCATAGAACGCGCCGCAGTACACATGGTTGCTGCCGGAGCTGAGAATCAACGCCGCCTTTTTGAGGCTCTTGGGCTTATCCAGCGCGTAAATGCGGTTAATGGCACACTGGAGCTGCCCAGTAAAGCTATGGTAATAGATGGGCGAGGCCAGCACGATCATCTCAGTCTCCTCCATAAGCGGGTAGACCTCCTGCATATCATCCTGCTGGACGCACTTGCCTTTGCCTTTCGTGTGGCAGTATTCGCAGGCCAGACATCCGGCGATTTTCTTTTTGCACACGTCTACAATGTTGACTTCATGCCCTGCCTCCCGTGCACCCTCGGCGTAGGCGGCAGCCATAGCCGCGGTGTTGCCCTTGGGCCGCGGGCTGCCGTTCAGTATCAAAATTTTTATAGGCTTTCCTCCTTCTGTTTTCTCTATTGTAGCAGGTGGCGAAGGAGAAATCAAAGACTTTGTAGGCATAGCATGATATACCCAAAAAGCATATATTTCTCTGCTTATTTTGCATTTGACATAGGTTTCTTCCCATGCTATACTTTTAGCAAATACAAGGTTTTTTCAACAAAGGAGGCCCCAATATGTATAAAGCAGACCGCCTATGGCTCACTGACCTGGTGGTAGAACATCAGCACGAGCCTTCAGGCATGGACGTGCCCCAGCCCCGCTTTGGCTGAAAGCTCCACAGCGACAGAAACAGCACGGTACAGACCGCTTACCGGCTTACCCTTGCGGCGGAAGGTGAAAAAGCGGCCGACACCGGCAGGGTGGAAAGTGCCCAGAGCGTTGAAGTCACCGTACCCGGATTTACAGCCCAGCCCGTGACCCGCTATCGATGAGAGTGGAAGTTACCGATAATTATGGCCGCACGGCTCAAATCGAGAGCCATTTTGAGACCGGGCGCATGGGTGTGCCCTTCGCCTCCTCCTGGGTGGAGCCGGTGCAGGAGCCCACTCCATCCAGCATGGTCACAAACCGGGAGGGCGCGGAGGCGGGAGATATTACGCCGCGGAACGCAGACGGCAGCCGCACCTTTGAAGAATTCCGCCCCGCCCAGTATGTGCGCGTCCCCTTCACGATTGGCAAGGCTGTCAAGCGGGCGCGTGTCTACGCCACAGCCCATGGGCTCTACAGGCTGACCGTCAACGGCCAGCGCCCGGACCACCGGGAGCTTGCCCCGGAAAACACGGCTTACCACAAGCTGCTCTACTACCAGACCTATGACATGACGGCTTTGCTCCAGAGCGGTGAAAACGCCCTGGGCGTGGTGCTGGCAGACGGCTGGTGGGCAGGCCGGGTGGGCACTACTGGCGACTGCTGCCAGCACGGCGACACCACGGCCCTGCTGTTGGATATGGACATCGCGTACATGGACGGGACAAGGGAGCACATCACCGGGCCTATCGTGTTCTCCGACCTGTTTGTGGGGGAAAAGTACGACGCCGATTTGGAGCAGGCCGGCTGGGACTGCCCCGGCTTTGACGACAGCGGCTGGACTCCTGTTATCAAAAAAGCTTACGACAAAAGCCATCTCATGGGCCAGCCCATGCCCCCGGTGCGCCCTGTCAGGATATTCCACCCGGAGCGTGTGTTTACCGCCCCCAATAGCGATATCATCGCAGACGCGGGCCAAACTCTGGCAGGCTTTACCGAGCAGACTGTCACCGCCCCGGCGGGACTGAAAATCACCCTGGAGCACTTCGAGGTGCTGGACAAGGACGGCATGGCAATGGGCAACACAGCCCTGGCGACTATGGGCGTGGTGGCCCCGGCCTACTATGCGTTCAGTGCCAGGAACATGGTGGAGATCGCACGTATTCTCGGCAAAGAGGACGATGCCGCCCACTACCGGGAAGTGTATGAGAATGTGCGCCGGGCGTTCATCGAGGAATACGTTCATGAGGACGGCACGATGGACGCGGACTTCCAGGGCATCTACGTTATCGCCCTGCACATGGGACAGAGGAACTCCGCCCCAAAATGGCCACGCACCTGGCGGAACTCATCCACAAAAATAAGGACTGCCTGGACTATCTGCTCTATCAAATCAGGAAGAACAATATTTGATTCAGAAAGGAAGAACCTTCCATGAAAGAAATCATCGAAACAAAACTTTTGATATAGAGCGCGCCCTTTACAATTCTGACGGCCTGCTGCTGAAAAACTGCCGCTTTGACGGCCCTGCTGACGGGGAAAGCGCCCTTAAGGAGAGCCGCAATGTGGAGCTGGAGAACTGCTTCTTCAACCTGCGCTACCCCTTCTGGCACGATGACAGTGTGAAGATCACCGATGCTGAAATGACCGAAATGTGCCGCGCCGCTATCTGGTACTCCCGGAACATGGAGATTGCCCACTCGAAGCTCCACGGCATCAAGGCTCTGCGGGAGTGCGCGAACATCAAAATGCGGGGGTGCGACGTGATTTCCCCAGAATTTGGCTGGTCTGTCCACGGCATGGAGATGCTGGACACCACCGTGCAGGGTGAGTATTTTATGATGCGTTCCGATGATCTGCACCTTTCCGAAGTGCCTTTATTCTTGTGAATTAGCTTCATCCATATCGACTCTTTTCACCGTGTCATAGAAAGTTGTGTCAGGCATCCCGCAGGCTTGTGCGGCTTGGTGCAGGGTGAGCTCCTTCCGTTTCCAAGCGTGGCGAATGGCCCAGAAATTCTCTGGCAGAGGGCGGGGCGGCCTGCCAAAGCGTACTCCTCTGGCTTTGGCGGCAGCGATTCCCTCGGCCTGCCGCTGGCGGATGTTGTCCCGTTCGCTTTCCGCCACAAAGGACAAAATTTGCAGCACCAGGTCGGCGATAAACGTGCCCATCAGGTCTTTTGCCGTGCGGGTATCCAGCAGGGGCATGTCGATGACACAGATGTCCACGCCTTTTTCTTTGGTGAGGACGCGCCACTGCTCTTGGACTTCTTTGTAATTGCGCCCCAGCCGGTCGATGCTTTTTATGTAAAGCAAATCTCCCTGCCGCAATTTTTTTACAAGCTTCTTGTACTGTTGGCGCTCGAAATCTTTTCCGGACTGCTTGTCCATGAAGAGGTTTTTTCGCGGTACATTTTTTGTGTCCATCGCGATCCGCTGTCTGTCCTCATTCTGGTCTGTACTGGAAACACGGATGTAGCCATAGATGTTCATTTTTTCACACTCCCTTTCCCATGAGTTTACACGAAAGTGCGTAAACAAAAAAGCACTGGTGGCGTAGCCGGAGGGCAGACAGTGAGGCACTGGAGTCTCTCCCCTGGGAACAGCCGGAAGACCGGCAGGTGTGGGATCCGGTAGCGGCGCTCTCGAAACCCCACCGGTTGGTGCTCTACCTGCATTACTACCAGGGCTACACCACCGGAGAGATCGCCGGGATTTTTAGAGGAGAATCCCTCTACCGTGCGTTCCAGGCTGGTCCAGGCAAGAAAGAAACTGAAATTGAAACTGGAGGAAGATGGTTATGAAGCGACATGCGTTGAACAGAATGTTCCATGCGCTGACCCCTGGTCCAGAGAGGGAGAAGGCACTTCTGGAAGAACTCCTCCAGAATGACATAAGGAGGGGAACACCCGTGAAAAATTGGAAACGAATCGCTGTAGGTGTGGCAGTGGTCGTACTGTTGATGGTATGTACAGTAGGCGCGGTAGCGGCGGTTGGATCGTTCTTCCAAACAGAGACAATAGAGGTTACGAAAGAGCCCAATGGAGTGTTTTCGCTGTCTAGGGGGGAAATCACCTATTATCCCGTGGACATTCTGTCTGATGAACTCAAGGCTCTGGAAGGCCCGAGTTCCGAATACTTCACCTTTAATCCAGAACGCCCAACCTTTGATTCATGGGAAAAGGTAGAGGAATTCGTGGGGCTGGAGCTGATGAACACCCCGGTGCTTGATGCCTCCGCCGCTGAGATTCCTTACTCTGAGCTTGACAATCCGTACAATATTCGTCGGTTTGCGATTCTGGTTGAAACGGGCTTGCGGGAAATCGGTGTATATGGGGACTATCAGATCGGAGAAGTTGAAATTCATGTGGACCAAGTAATATATACCGGCCGCATCGGCACAACAGAGCTCGAGAAGTCGCGTAATACGCGCTTATTATTATGATTTGAGTGGAGACTTTAAAAGAGGTGTAGAGATAGAGAAGGAGACCTACGTTGCCCCCAATGGACTTGAGGCACTGATTGTGAAGGTTGACGACGAGAAGGGCGAGTGCCTCACAACGGTTTCCCTGAATGGTATACGTACCGGTATAACTACAGTGTCCCCCAACGGTGTTAAGGAGGCGAGAAAGGTTATGATTCAAGTTCTCGACGGTTTTAGTCCATGAAAACCGTGTTGTCCTGGCAATATTCTTCTGCTCCAATCTAGGGCTTGTTTGAAAATAGAGGAAATGACGAATTTTTGGGCCAGAAGGGGACAATTTCAAGGAGAAGAACCGCTGTAGTTAGCTGCGCTAACTACGTCACTCTGGCGATTGACGAGGATTTTCGACGTAGAAAGTGGCCTCTTATGGCAAAAAAGACGACGTTTTCGATTTTTCAAACAAGCCCTAACTCCTGAAACATCGGAGCATCCGCTTATCTTCAAAAGGCGCGCCGCAGACGTGAAATCTGCGGCGCGCTTTTTTGATAAAATTTACCGTTCCCTGTCCCGGCTGACTGCCGGACAGGGAACGGCTTTAGTCGGGCAGCTCTACCTTGCCGGCAAAAGAATCATAGATTTCGATTTCCTGTCTGCGGAGCTTCCCCCGGCGTTTCCCATCAAGGGCTTCCGATTCGTGGATTACGATTTTCTCCACAAACTCCCGCAACAGGGTAGGGATGCGTTCCTCAAAGCCGGTGTACCTGCCTACCACTTTCATAAACTTTTCAGCGTTTGCCGTGGCTTCCAGCGTTTTAGAAAGCTCACCTTGCAAAGCGGCGGTTTTGCGGCAACGCATGCCGGAAGGCGTGGTAAAAAGAGTACCACAAGGCAAAACGTCATCATTGACAAACCCTATGTTTGTCTCTATAATATGGAGTCAGTAACAAAAAGGGGAAGTAAAACCAATGATAGACAAAAGAAAATTCAATAAGGACCTTTTTCGCCTCACCCTGCCAATCGCCATGCAGAGCCTGATGCTGGCACTGGTGGCCGCTGCCGACGCTTTAATGCTGGGTACGGTGGCCCAGGCGGAGATGACGGCGGTGTCACTGGCAACACAGATACAGTTTATCCAGAATATGTTCATTGGAGCTATCGCGGGGGCTGGCGCCATTTTGGGAGCGCAATACTGGGGGAAGGGAGACAGGTACACCCTTGAGGATCTATTTAATATGATGCTTCGGTACTCGGGGCTGGTGTCGGTGCTGTTTTTCCTGGCCTGCGAGCTGGTTCCGGGAATGCTTATGGGGATTTTTACCGCTGACCCAGAGCTTGTTGCCATTGGCAGCACATACCTTCAAATTGCCGGCTGGTCTTATCTTCTCACAGGCATATCCCAGTGCTATCTCACTGCCATGAAGGTTACGGACCACGTTAAGCTGGGGGCGCTGATCAGTTCCAGCGCCGTTATGATGAATGTGATTTTGAACGCTGTCTTTATCTTTGGGCTTTTTGGCCTGCCCAGGATGCAGGCTAGGGGCGCCGCCCTGGCCACCACGATTTCCCGGGCTGTGGAGCTGCTGCTTTGCCTGCTCCTAACCCTAAAGCCCGGTTTTGTGCGGCCCGCGCTGGGGCGGTTTTTCAGGCTTCCCAGGCAGCTTAACGCCGACTTTGCCCGCCAGGCTCTGCCACTGATAGGCGGCTCCCTGTGCTGGGGCGTAGGCTTTACCTCCTATACCGCTATCATCGGGCATATGGGCAGCGATGCCGCTGCGGCTAACTCCATATCGGCGGTGGTAAGGGATTTGATCTGCTGCCTGTGTAACGGTATCGGCAGCGCCGCGGGCATCATGGTGGGCAATGAGCTGGGCGCCGGGAATCTTGAGAGAGGGAAAGCCTACGGCATACGCCTGAAGAACCTTTCCTATGTGATCGGCCTGCTCTCAACCGTTTTGGTGCTGGCGGTTACCCCCCTTACAGTGGGCATGGTCACCCTTACCGACAAGGCCCGGGAGTATCTTTGGGGCATGATGGTCATTATGGCCATTTACATGATAGGCCGCTGCGTGAACACCGTGACGATCAACGGTGTGCTGGATGGCGGCGGAGACACCCTTTTCGATATGTACAGCCTCATCGTCTGCATGTGGTGCATTGCCGTGCCCCTGGCGTTCACCGGGGCTTTCGTGTTCCACTGGTCCCCCCTGGCGGTTTATGCCTGCACCTGCCTAGACGAGGTGGGGAAGATACCATGGGTCATGTTTAGGTTTAGAAAGTTTAAGTGGGTTAAGGATTTGACCAGAGAGCAGATTGGGGAGGTGTGAATCAATGGAACCGGTTTACTATACGGTGAATTCCATTAACGGCGACTACGCCTATATGACCAGCAGCGGCGGCATAGAAAATCAGGTGGCGATGTTCTTGCTGCCGGAAGGAACGGATGTGGGCAGCAGACTGCTGTGGGAGGACTTTCAGTGGACCTTGCTTGAAGAAGGTTTTGCCTAAGATAAGAGATATAAAAATCGTTTACTTAGAGGGCCGCGCGGTGACATGACTGTTCCGAAGCGCCATGAAAAGCAGTACGACTGCGATAGTCATAATGATATGGGCGATTCCCGCCATGCCGGATATAGCGGCGGAGGCCCCGGGGGAGAGCTCTATCTCCAGCGCCTGGGGGATGCCCCTGGCAAAGAGCATGGCAACCATAAAAGGCAGACCAGTATTGTACAGCAGCATAAAGGGCTTGAACTGCTTTTGCCCGGTCAGGTCCGTTATGGCGCTGAAACCCGCGATTATCAGGAAAACAGCCATTCCAAGCACAAACATATGCGTGTGGGCAAAGGCGAGGGATGTTTTTCCGGAAAAGCCGGTTAGCTTTGTGAACTCGCGGTAGAAAACGCCGCAGACAATGGCGGCTATAGCGTATATAAATGATATGTTTATGTATTTTCTCATGGGTCAGGTTCCTTTCTTGGATTTGGATTATATTTTATCCATGATTTTACCATATTTTCCGGTGCAATTCAAGACGCGGCGCCCTACAGATGCAGGCATCGCCAGCTCATTGCCCTTAAACGAGAGCAGCCCTGCCAGGACCACGGGGCTGATGTCTACGCAGATAACACGATGGAGAGGGATATGATTTCCATCACGCCGCAGAGCGGCGGTATTCAGCGGGAGATTATACAGAATAAAACCCAGGAACCCGCCCGCAAAGCCCGTGGACCAATTCCACAAAAGAGTGGTGGCAGGTATGGCTTCCAGCTGCCAGGCAGTACCTTTCATAGGTTGTGTTTATGGACTGTAATTCCCAATACCAGCCGGCTTAGGGCCACGGCAGAGCGGATTTTGGAGCGCCAACGCCGCAAAAATCATGTGCGAAACCCCAAAGAATGTCAAAGCCACCGGGTCTCCAACGCAAGAACTCAAGCATACAAAAAAGACATTTTTATCCGCTGATTGTCGCGATCCAAATTGCGCGAAATCCGGCGGTTCCCCCGGTTGGAACGGTTAAGGCAATACCGCACAATTCTAAGTACCGTATTGCGCAGGTTGAGTTTATGGCGTTTCCTGGCAAATTGTCCCCAGAAACACTCTTTGCATCCAGCATACATCAACCGCCCGAAAATGGCAATCGTCCTTTTCTTCTCGGGCGAACTGTGCTATAATAATAGAAAACCCAAAAGGACTTTCCCATGAAAATCATCATCGCCCCCGCCAAGAAAATGAATGTAGATACGGACAACATCCCCGTGGAGGGGCTGCCCAGATTCCTGCCCCAAACCGAGCGGCTTCTGGCTGCGCTCCAAGCAATGTCCAGCCAGGAATTGCAGACCGTTTGGAAGTGCAACGACAGTATTGCCCAGCTAAACATCGCGCGCCTGAAATTCATGGACTTGCGCCAAAACCTGACCCCGGCAATCCTCTCTTATGAGGGCATACAGTACCGCTATATGGCGCCCGGCGTGATGACCTCCAGGCAGCTGGAGTACCTGCGGGAGCATTTGCGAATTTTATCTGGCTTTTATGGCGTTCTAGGTCCCTTCGACGGCGTGACGCCTTACCGATTAGAAATGCAGGCAAAATTGTCAGTGGACGGCGCGAAAGACCTCTACGCCTTTTGGGGCGGCAGTCTGGCAAAAGAGCTGGCAGGGGACTGGGTGCTGAATCTCGCGTCAAAGGAGTACAGCCGGGCCGTCATGCCCTACCTCCCGGAGGGCTCCGTGTTAACCTGTTTATTCGGCGAGTGGCTGGACGGAAAGATTCTCGAAAAGGGAACCATGTGCAAAATAGCCCGGGGCCAGATGGTACGTTGGCTTGCCGAAAACGATATTGAGGATCCGAAAGAGATACGCAATTTCGCGGATCTGGACTACTGTTTTGACCCAGAATTATCCAAAGAAAATGTATATGTATTCATCAAAGGAGGACGCTAAAATGCTGGAAGTTGGAATGAAAGCCCCTGAGTTCACCCTGCTTGACAAGGACGGAAACATGGTATCGCTGGCGGATTTCGCGGGCAAAAAAGTGGTGCTCTACTTCTACCCCCGGGACAACACTCCTGGTTGCACCCGGCAGGCTTGCGCTTTCGCGGGGGCGTATGAGGAGTTCAAAAGCATCCATGCCGTGGTGATTGGCGTGAGCAAGGATTCGGTGCGTTCTCACCAGAAATTCGCGGAGAAAAACAGCCTGCCCTTCATCCTTCTTTCCGACCCGGAGCGCCTTGCAATCGAGGCCTACGGCGTGTGGCAGGAAAAGAAAAATTACGGAAAGGTGAGCATGGGGGTGGTGCGCTCCACGTTTGTCATTGACGAAAACGGCGTAATCGAGAAGGTCATGCCCAAGGTGAAGCCGGATACCAACGCGGCGGAAATTCTGGCGTATTTGCGCGGGGAGAAGTGATCTATGCCGTTTCAGATCGTTCGGCAGGACATCACAAAAGTGCAGGTGGACGCCATTATTAACGTCGCAAACACCGGCCTGCTCATGGGCGGCGGGGTGTGCGGGGCTATCTTCCATGCCGCCTGTATTCTTTGCGCCCATTCGCACGGGAGAGGCGGTCATAACTCCAGGATTTGCGCCGCCCGCAAAGTATGTCATTCACGCGGCAGGGCCGGCCGATCACCCCGGGAATCCGGAGCGCTGTCGGGATCTGCTGCACCTGGGGCCTATACAGAGTCGCTGAAACTGGCAAAAAAGCGCCGCTCTGATTTCCAGCGGCATCTACGGCTAGCCGAAGGCCGAGGCCCTGGCAGAGAACACCCCTCAGCCCATTGTATGCCCGGAAGATAGTTCTGTCATTTACACTTGACAGAGCCGCCTGTTTGTGCTATTATAACATCGTTATATCACACTGTTATAAAGAGGGCGAAATGGACGACAACTCTACGCTTGAAAAAATTCATGAGGCCGCCCAGGCCGAGTTCCTGGAAAAGGGCTTTCTGGGAGCCTCCCTGCGGAATATCGTCAAGTCCGCTGGAGTGACCACTGGGGCCTTTTACGGCTACTACTCCAGCAAGGAGGCCCTGTTCGCCGCCCTGGTGGAGCCCTGCGCGGCGGCGGTCATGGGCCGGTTCATGACCGCCCAGACGGACTTTGCCCAGCTCCCCAAGGAGGAGCAGCCCGCTCATATGGGGCAGGAGTCCGGGGCCTGCGTGGACTGGATGATCGACTATATGTATGAGCACTGGGACGCGTTCAAGCTGCTGATCTGTTGTAGCAGCGGCACCCCCTATGAGCAGTTTATTCATAATATGGTGGACATCGAGGTGGAATACACTTTCCGGTATATCGACGTACTGAAGGACCTGGGGCATACTGTCCCCGAACTGGACCGGGAGCTGTGCCATATGATCGCCAGCGGGATGTTCGAGGGAATGTTTGAGGTTTTGCGGCATGATATGCCAAAGGAGCGGGCGGTCCGGTTTGTCACCAAGCTGAGGGAGTTCTATACTGCTGGTTGGATAAAAATAATGGGACAGAATAGTTAGCACGCTAACTAGGTCCTATTATTTTTGCCATATAGTTAGTTATAACTAATCATCTAAGGAGGTATCCATGTGAAGAAAGAAAGCAATCTAAAGGAACTCATGCGCTACGCGGGGCGGCACAGGTTTCTGACCTACCTGTCCCTGCTGCTGTCCGCCGTCAGCGCGGTGCTGGCCCTGTTCCCCTTCGTGTTCCTGTTCCGCATTATCCGGGAGGTCATTGCGGTGGCCCCGGATTTTTCCCGGGCCGGGCACGTTGTCCAGAACGGCTGGCTGGCGGTGGGCTTTGCCCTGCTGTCCATCCTGGTCTACCTCTGCGCCCTGATGAGCTCCCATCTCTCGGCCTTCCGTATCGCCGGGAACATCCGCAAGGCGCTGATGGACCATATCGCAAAGCTGCCCCTGGGCTTCATCGGCGAGATGGGCAGCGGCAAAATACGCCGCATTGTGGGCGACAGCAGCGCCGCCACCGAGACCTATCTGGCCCACCAGCTTCCCGATATGTCGGCGGCGATCACCACGCCTATCTGCATGGTCATTTTGCTGTTCCTGTTCGACTGGCGGTTCGGGCTGGTCAGCCTTTTGCCCATTGTGCTGGGATTTTCCGCCATGTTTAAGATGGTGGGCCCCCAGATGGCAAAGGACATCAAGGAGTACCAAAACGCCCTGGCGGACATGAACAACGAGGCAGTGGAGTATGTGCGGGGCGTGCCGGTGGTCAAGACTTTCGGGCAGACCGTCCACTCCTTCGCCCGGTTCAAGGGCACCATCGACAAGTACTACAAATACTGCATTGCCTACTGCAAGAAGTGCCGGGGCCCCATGCTGATGTACACCGTGTTCATCAACAGCGCCTTTGCGTTCCTGATTGCGCTGGCGCTGATTCTGACAGGCAGCGGGCCGGTGGCGCCGATCCTCTTGAATTTTATCTTCTACGTGATTTTCACGCCAATTATCTCCACCGCCATGTCCAAGGTCATGTATATGAGCGAGAACGGCATGATCGTGGCCGACGCGCTGGGCCGCATTCACTCCATTTTGGACGCGGAGCCCCTGCCCGACCCCCATGCCAGTAAACGACTGGCGGACAATTCTGTTACCCTGGAAAACGTGACTTTCCGTTACAGTGGCAGTGCAGAGGATGCAATCAGGAATATATCTATCAAAGTTGAGGCTGGTGAAACGATGGCCTTGGTAGGACCGTCCGGCGGCGGCAAGACCACGGTGGCGGGGCTTATCTCCCGGTTTTGGGATGTGACCGGCGGGGCGGTCAAAATCGGCGGGAGGAACGTGCGGGACATCTCCCAGGAAGCCTTGTCGGATGCGATTGCCTATGTGTTCCAGGACAGTAAATTGCTCAAAACTTCCATTCTGGAAAATGTGCGGCTGTCTAAGCCCAACGCCACCCGGCAGGAGGTAGAGCGGGTACTCCATGAGGCCCAATGCGACGACATCATCCAGAAGCTGCCCCAGGGTATCGACACCGTGGTTGGAACCAAGGGCGTGTACCTCTCCGGCGGCGAGCAGCAGCGGATTGCCATTGCCCGGGTCATGCTGAAAAACGCGCCCATCCTCATTCTGGACGAGGCCACCGCCTTTGCAGACCCGGAAAACGAGGCGCTGGTGCAGAAAGCCTTTGAGCGGCTCTCCAGGGGCAAGACCGTCATTCTGATTGCCCACCGGCTGACCACGATTAGGAACGCAGACCGCGTCTTTGCGCTGAGAGACGGCCGGGTGGAGGAGAGCGGAACCCATGACGCTCTCCTGGCAAAGGATGGGCTTTACGCCAGGATGTGGCGGGATTATCAGACCTCAATAAACTGGAAGGTAGGTGTAAATCATGGTTGAACGACTGATGAAACGTTTCGCCCTCTCCCGGGAGGGCGCGAAGGGGCTGGTAAAAGCTACCGCCGCCTGCGCCGTGGCTGACTTGGCACTGATGTTCCCGGTGGGGCTGCTGTATCTGCTGGTGAGCAGTTTTCTGAACCAGGATCAACCTCAATATATGCTTTACGTTCTGGGGATTGCCGGGGCGCTGGTGCTGGTCTGGCTCACCGAGTTCTGGAAATACAACGCCACCTACTTCTCTACTTACCGGGAATCCGGGGCCTGCCGCATCCGGCTGGCGGAGAAGCTGCGGCAGCTTCCGCTCTCTTTCTTCGGAAAGAAAGACCTGTCCGACCTGACAAACACCATTATGGGGGATGTGCAGGTAACGGAGCAGATGTTCTCACACTATGTGCCACAGTTCTACGGTTCGGTGATTTCCACCTGCCTGGTGGCCGCCAGCCTGCTGTTCTACGACTGGCAGATGGCCCTTGCGGCCCTTTGGGTACTGCCAGTTGCGCTGGTAATTGTAGGTTTCTCCAAGAAAGCGCAAAACCACTTTACACGCAAGCAGACCGCCGCAAACCTTGCCGTGGCAGAGGGGGTGCAGGAGTGCTTGGAAACCCTCCGCGACTTGAAAAGCTGTAAAGCCGAGGGAAAATACCTGGACGGCCTGGGCCGGAAAATCGACGTACTGGAGGTACGGCACATCAAAAGCGAATTGGGTTCGGCCATGTTTGTGGTCCCGGCACAAATGATTCTCAAGCTGGGAATCGTCTCGGTGGCGCTGGTGGGCAGTATGCGCCTGATGAGCGGCGGGCTGTCCCTGGTGACCTTCTTCCTGTTCCTGCTGGTGGTCTCCCGCATCTACGAGCCCATGAACTTCTCCCTGCAAAATCTGGCTGCTATGAACTCCCTGCAAGTGAACATCGACCGCATGAACGAGATAAACCAGAGCCCCTCTCAGAATCTGTTTAGCATCTATTTAAGAGCAGACGAATAAAGGCAAGAGAAAACATTTGAAAAGAGTTCTGTAATTTACGTTCGCAGTTTTTCCAGAGTCTCCGACATTTGTCGAGCCAGG
>NZ_JAWXXL010000053.1:0-16734 GCF_034334985.1 Acutalibacter intestini
CTCTTAAAGCGCATGAAGGCGCTGCGGGCGGTATGCGACCGGGCCGAGACTATTACGGCCAAGGAGTTCTGGCCCTATCCCAGCTACGGCGATATACTTTTCAGCGTAAGGTAAAAACATTGTAACTTAAAGGAGTGTGGATATTATGGGAGCGGAGCAGATTATATCCCTGGTGACGGAAACTGTGAGCACACAGGTATTCGGGGTCTGGTTTCTCATTGGCGCGGCCCTGGTGTTCTTTATGCAGGCTGGTTTCGCTATGGTGGAGACCGGTTTCACCCGAGCCAAAAACGCGGGCAATATTATTATGAAGAACCTGATGGACTTCTGCATTGGCACAGTGGTGTTCGTACTTTTGGGCTTCAGCCTGATGATGGCCGAGGACTACGTGATGGGCTTTATCGGTATACCTAACCTGGATATATTCCGTAATTTTCCTGGTTTTATTGAAGAAAATGCCTCCAGCTTTGTGTTTAATCTGGTGTTCTGCGCCACGGCGGCCACCATTGTCTCCGGCGCTATGGCCGAGCGCACCAAGTTTTTGTCCTACTGTATTTATTCCGGAGTAATCTCCCTGTTCGTATACCCTGTTGAGGCCGGATGGGTCTGGAACAGCCAAGGCTGGCTGGTCCAGCTGGGCTTCCATGATTTTGCCGGCTCTGCGGCCATCCACTCCGTGGGCGGCGTCACGGCGCTAATCGGGGCCGTTCTGGTGGGTCCAAGGCTTGGCAAGTACATGGAGGATGAAGACGGCAAGGTGAAGAAGGTAAACGCCATACCCGGCCACTCCATCACCCTGGGGGCTCTGGGCTGTTTCATCCTATGGTTTGGATGGTACGGCTTCAACGGCGCGGCCGCCTGGGACAACACCTCCCTGGCCTCTATTTTCCTGACTACCACCATTGCCCCGGCAGTGGCCACGGTTACCACCATGCTGTTCACCTGGATAAAGAATGGTAAGCCGGATGTTTCCATGTGTCTGAACGCATCCTTGGCAGGCCTGGTGGGTATTACCGCCGGGTGCGACGCCCTGGACGCCCTGGGCTCGGTGATTGTGGGAATTGTTTCCGGAATTCTGGTGGTCGCGGTGGTCGAAATCCTGGACCTTAGGCTACACATCGACGACCCGGTAGGCGCTGTAGGCGTGCACCTTGCCAATGGCGTATGGGGCACCGCCGCTGTGGGGCTTCTGGCTAACCCTGACGCTCCGGCGGGCCTCAGGGGACTGTTCTACACCGGCGACCCCGGCCTGCTGTGGGTACAGCTGCTGGGCATCCTGGCAATCCTTGCCTGGACGGCTGCGCTGATGACCGTCACGTTTGTGATAATCAAAAGAACCGTTGGCCTGCGCGTTGAGCCGGAGGAGGAGCTCAAGGGCCTTGACAGCACCGAACACGGCCTGCTAAGCGCCTACGCGGACTTTGCCCCAGCGGTTGAGAGCCTGGACTACGGCTACGGGAATGCCATGGCCGTTACCGGAGACACGCCGGCCGCTGAAGCTATCCCGGTGAAAAAAGAGCCCACCCTGGTTCCTGACGGCGTGCCCAAGCTCACGAAGGTTGAGATTATCTGCCGGGAGAGCCGGTTCGAGGCCCTGAAGTCCGCCATGATGGCCCTGGGCATCACCGGCATGACGGTTTCCCATGTGCTGGGCTGCGGTGTACAAAAGGGCAAGCCCGAGTATTACAGAGGCGTGCCGGTGGAAGCCAGCCTTCTGCCCAAGATACAGGTGGATATCGTTGTCAGCCGGGTACCGGTCTCCTCGGTTGTAGAGACGGCAAAAAGGGTGCTGTATACCGGCCATATCGGCGACGGCAAGATATTTATCTATGATGTGGAGGACGTAGTGAAAGTGCGCACCGGCGAGACCGGATATGACGCGCTGCAGGACGTAGAATAATATGCCATGCGGAGAAAGCGGGGCTCGGTGTGACCCCGCCTGTTCCGCTTTCACGGAGGGATTCTTATGTGTTCAATCATCAGCTGCTGCGGCCCCTGCAACCAGCCTGACCTTGTAAAGGCATGCTTTGACCGCAGCTTGTCCCGGGGCCCGGACGACACCCGGTTTATCGATACTGGCAACGGCTTTATGGGCTTCCATCGCCTGGCTATCATGGGCCTAAGCCCTCAGGGCATGCAGCCCTTTGAGCTGGACGGCAGCTATGTGGTCTGCAACGGCGAGTTATATGGCTTTGAAAAGTTCAAACAGCAGCTCGCAGACAGATACGTCTTTCAAAGCGGCTCTGACTGCGAGGTACTGCTGCCCCTTTACAGGGAGTATGGCGCCGGCATGTTTAACCTGCTGGACGCGGAATTTGCCTGTGTTATATATGATGGAAACACAGGAGAGTACATAGCCGCCCGGGACCCCATCGGCATCCGTCCCCTGTACTACGGCTGGGGGGAAAGCGGCGCCATGCTCTTTGCCAGCGAGCCCAAGGACCTGATAGGCCTCTGCGGGGAGATACGGCCCTTTCCGCCGGGACATTATTACAAAGCCGGGAGGTTTGTCCCCTACAGGGATATTTCCCGGACCGAGAGGGTCTGCCACGACGATATGGACACGATATGCGAAAACATCCGGGCTAAGCTCACTGCGGGCATAAAGAAGCGGTTGGTTTCAGACGCGAAGCTGGGATTCCTTCTTTCCGGCGGTCTTGACTCATCCCTGGTCTGCGCCGTGGCGCAGCGGTACTGTAAAACGCCAATCCGCACCTTTGCGATTGGTATGGAGGGAGACGCCATAGACCTGAAATATGCCCGGCAGGCTGCGGACTTTATCGGCAGCAGCCACACCCAGGTTATAATCACCAGACAAGACGTGCTGGACGCTCTGGAGACAGTGGTGGCGGTCCTGGGGACATTCGATATTACCACTATCCGCGCCAGTGTGGGCATGTTCCTGGTATGCAAATATATCCATGAGAATACAGACATCCGGGTCCTTCTTACTGGAGAAATATCCGATGAGCTGTTTGGCTATAAGTATACGGACTTCGCCCCCAGCGCCCAGGCTTTCCAGAAGGAATCCGAGAAACGCATCCGGGAGCTGCATATGTACGATGTTCTCCGGGCCGACCGCTGTATCTCCGTCAACTCTCTGGAGGCCAGGGTGCCCTTTGGCGATTTGGACTTTGTGGAGTATGTTATGTCTGTTGACCCGGAGAAAAAACTGAATACCTACGGCAAGGGCAAGTATCTTCTGCGAAGGGCTTTTGCCCAGGGGGATTTTCTGCCGGAGGCAATTCTCTGGCGGGAAAAAGCGGCTTTTTCCGACGCGGTAGGCCACTCTATGGTGGACTATTTGAAGGAGTATGCCGAGGGGCTTTACACAGACAAGGCGTTTGAGGCAAAAAGCAAGTCCTATACCCACGCCCGGCCCTTTACGAAAGAAGCCCTGCTGTATAGAGAGTTGTTTGAGAAATACTATCCTGGCCAGGGACAGCTAATCGAGGGTTTTTGGATGCCCAATCCGGAATGGGAGGGCTGTAAAGTAGACGACCCGTCGGCAAGAGTGCTGGCAAACTATGGGGCCAGCGGAGAATAAAGGAGAGGTGCGTATGAGTATCCATGAGGAATGCGGAATTTTCGGTGTGTGGCTGCCAGACCGCGCGGAAGCGGCCGAGCTCTGCTATTACGGGCTTTTTGCCCTTCAGCACCGGGGGCAGGAGAGCTGCGGGATTGTGATAAACGACGACGGCGTATTCGCGTCCCATAAGGACGTTGGCCTGCTGGGAGAGGTATTCACCCCAGAGGCGCTGGGCCGCCTGCCCAAAGGGAATATGGGGGTGGGCCATGTGCGCTACGGCACCACCGGAGGCGGCGGGCGCAGAAACTGCCAGCCCATAGAGGTGAACCATCAGAAAGGAAAAATGGCCCTGGCCCACAACGGCAACCTTAGCAATGCCGCCGGGCTTCGAAACAAGCTGGAGCTTTCCGGCGCTATTTTCCACACGACCAGCGACACGGAGATTATCGCCTATATTGTCACCCAGCAGCGCCTGACCACCCCCTCCATTGAAGCCGCCCTGCGCGCGGCTATGGACCAGCTGGACGGAGCCTACTCCCTGGCGCTTATGTCCGCCCAAAAGCTCATTGCCGCCCGGGACCCCTTTGGTTTCCGGCCTTTATGCTACGGCAGGCTTTCCGGCGGCGGGTACGCGGTGGCCTCGGAAAGCTGCGCTCTGGCGGCCATTGGCGCGGAATTTCAGCGAGACCTGGAGCCGGGGGAAATTTTGGTGTTCGGTCCTGACGGAATGGCGTCATACCGAGAGCACTGCGGCCAGAAGCCGAAAAGGCTTTGTGTCTTTGAGTATATCTATTTTGCAAGGCCCGACTCGGTGCTGGACGGAGTACCCGTGCACCTGGCACGGCAGCGGGCCGGCGAACTGCTGGCAGAGCGGCGCCCCGCCAGCGCCGACCTGGTTATTGGCGTGCCGGACTCGGGCCTGGACGCGGCCCTGGGCTTCAGCAGGGCATCTGGAATCCCTTATGGCATGGGACTCATTAAGAACAAGTACATTGGCCGCACATTCATCTCTCCAATCCAGGCCCAGCGTCTGGACCAGGTGCGCATTAAGCTAAGCCCCATAGAGTCCGCGGTGAGGGGACAGAGGCTGGTGCTGGTGGACGACTCCATCGTGCGAGGGACCACCAGCGGGCGCATTGTCAAGCTGCTGCGGGAGGCAGGCGCCAAAGAGATACACCTGCGGGTGTCCTCGCCGCCGTTTCTGCACCCCTGCTACTATGGCACGGACATCGACTCCCAAGACCACCTGATTGCATGCAGGCATACAGTAGAGGAGACCGCCGCCATCATCGGGGCGGACTCCCTGGGCTATCTGCCGGTAGACGCCCTTGACCGGCTGGCGGGGAGCCCCGGTATTTGCTCCGCCTGTTTCAGCGGGCGGTACCCAACCCCCATTCCGAAGGACACCCGTAAGGACAGGTTTGAGCAAAAGCTGGGAACGAGGGAGAATGCGGCGTTTCGGAAAACTGAAAAAAGAACCCTTAGTCAAACGTCAGTTTAGGGTAAAAGCAGCAGAAAAGAAACGGCCACCCGGATGCGGGAGAGTTTTGGTGAACCCAAACTATGCGGCGTGTTCGTTGTTGCTATTATTGGCGCCCATGGCGGCATGACCAAGCATGCCAGTTACGGGTCTGACCCGTTTGTGGCCCCTGTGAGGGCCTTGTCAGGCGAACTGGGGCCGCTCTCGAGGAGCAAGAAGAGAGCAGGCCCAGAACGCCGTTTTGGGGCATTTGTAGCGATTTGTGAGGGCCGCCTGCCTCGCCTCCAGCCGCGGCACAAATCCTCCGCGAACAACGGCGCAAACTCGTCGCAAAGATATGCACTGAAATGGAAGATAATCCAGCCAGAGAGAACAGAAAAAGCATGGTCGAAAAACAAGCAGGAGAAAGCAAGGCGCCAAGGTGGCGCCTTTGCAGTTCACACCGTCCGGCGGAGCCGGGCGGGAATGCTAGAAACTACGGGCTTTTTCGGGAGTTATAGCGCATGGTGAGATAGGTGTCATAGTAGGGTCACAAATGAGGATTTGGTGTAAAGTTTGGGGTTGCAAGTGGGCAGAAACGGCGGAACACCGGGAAATTTTTAGGTGTCACAAGTTGGTGTAACACGATTTTGGAGATGCTTTATGGATTCAGAAAATATGCAGCGGATAAGCCTGTATTTGGACAGAGGGCTGGTCAATCGGGCAGACAGATTTGCAAAAGAGCAAGGCTTTTCCTCTCGGAATGAACTGTTCACACGAGCGGTTGAAAACCTCATGGCTGACAGCGATTTACAGGATAATGACATCCTGGGTGAAAAACTGGCTGGAGCGGTTTCGAGGTTATCCGAGGATAACGCGAAAGCTATCTCAAAAGGACTCTTCCGTTATGCGGTGCAGCTTGAGATGGTGATGCGGGTGCTGGCAGAGCTTTCTGAGTACACACCCAAGCAGGTAGAGGAAATGCGCCGCGAAGCCATAAACAATGTTCGCCGTACCCGTGGCAAGGTGCGTTTTGAAGATATTTTAGCCGGATATTACGAAGATTGATACCACCAAAATTTACGTCGCTAAACAAAGAAAAGGGTTGTGGAAAAAAGTTTTAGAAATGCAAACAGATAAACAACTTTACTCTATATCATTTTTCTGCGACATGTGGTATATTGGGGAATAAGCTACTTGGTGGTCCCGCTCCCCAATAGCAAGTAGTATGGGTGCATATTGGAACAAAAATCAAGGAGTAATCTGTCATGAGCATCATCCACGATGAACTGAATAAGCTGGGCATTGTCTGCAATACTTTCTCCGTCCTACAGGACAAGGATGGCATCATTGTTGCCAGAATCGCAAGCAGGGAGAAATCGCATATTCTAAAGTGTTTCAAAAAAGATGAGCATAAACGGGAATTGGATAACTACCGGCTCTTGGCTTCCTTGAACATTCCCACAATTCGTGTAATTGCGTCCACGGATTCTGCGCTTCTTCTTGAGGACATTGAATTCAGCTCTTTTTATCGACTGGGTGTGCAGGAAGACATGTCCGACCCAGATGTCGCCCGCCAAATTGCAGTATGGTACAAGCTGCTTCACAGTCATGGATATGGTTATATTTGTCAGCACGGAGAATCCATGTATGACGAGGCAGACTTCTTCACTCTCGAAAACATTGCCTTCATCAAGGAAAAGACCGAAACTCAGAGCGCACCGGCATGGGGGCTTTTGGAACAGCATTATTATACCATTAACAATCAGCTTTGCAACGCAAGACGGACGCTGACATACAACGACTTCTATTATACGAATATGGTTGTTGCCAAAGATAATTCCTCTGCGCTGATGTTTGACTACAATCTGTTAGGTAAGGGTTATGCCTATACAGATGTTAGAAATGTGTTATCCTCTCTGTCTGGAGAAGCCGGGAAAGCATTTCTTGACGAATATGGAGTGTTTGAACCTATGGAGAAAGCGTTGGACGATGTGGTGAGCGTTGTTGTCACTCTGCACCAGGCCTGTCTGCGTGGAAAGGTTCCTTGGTGGGCGCAATCTTTGCTTGATGAAATTAATACCACCTTTATCGAGAAAATTGAGTGTTTAAAAAGTATGATATAAATTGTTATGAATTAGACTTGCCGCACCAATACACAAAACTTGCTTATGTGTGGTTCGATTTAAAGCGGGCAGACAAAGTATATGTGCAGTTAGAAAAATGTAGCAAAAGGGAAGAAAGGCAAATGCCATATTTTCGGGTTGGGAAACCGCTAGAAAGATGCAGGTTTCCCCCTTTGCACCTACACCCACGCCACCCGCCAAAAGCAGGAGCAAGCCGCAAAAAAGATGGGAAATTTTATGGACAAAGTCATGTGAAAGCAGGTCAGTAAGCCAAAAACGGCTGGAACTTCCTACCCGGAAGTAGCCAGCCGTTTCCGTTTATTTCCGCGTGTGGGGTGAGCGTCTGCCAGTGGCAGACAAGCTGCGAACCGACCGAGCCGACAGGCGAGACCACGGTGTGGGTCAAAAACGCCCCTGGCACTCTCCGGTTATTTCTGACCATTTCCGCATGTGGGGTGAGCACGCGCCAGTAGCGCGTTGACGCGAACCGACCAAGCCGGCAGGCGAGACCGGGGTGTGGGTCAGGACAAAAAGCCGGCGGAGCCACGCCAAACTCGCAAAAAGAATAAGCTGAAACCTTATCCGCAATATCCGTTTTAATATGCAACCGAGCAAAACAACTTGCGATGTTCCAGCTTTGACCGTTCCCCACCCAGTGTAGAAAATCGCTCCAAAATAATTTGGCTACATACAACAAAAGCCTCGCATGTTTCATGCAAGACTTTGTCAATGGTGGGGGAGAGTGGATTCGAACCACTGAAGTCGTCGACAACAGATTTACAGTCTGCCCCCTTTGGCCACTCGGGAACTCCCCCATAAATTATGAAGTTTTATACAAGGCTTGTCCGGCCTTCCTGTCGGGCCGGACCGCCCAGTTTGGAGCTGGTGAACGGACTCGAACCCCTGACCTGCTGATTACAAACAGTGTGGGGGGCCGAAATTTGGCTCCATTACGGCGTTTCTGAGCCTTTCCGCTCCACCATACCACGGCATTTGACCCTAAATTTCCCACTGTGTTCGCCCAGCTTTTTCACCGTGTGGGTCAGGGTGTGGGTCAGAAAAGAAAAAGGTGCAAGGAGATTTTTCATGCCAGTCCTAAAAGCGCCCTCAAAATTTGCGTTGCTAAACAAAGAAAAACCTTTTGAATACCTTGGTTCGCGGAAACTGAGTAAGTAGAAAAAGTCCTCTATCTTTTTTCTGCGCTATATGTTATACTGAAAAAACATCCAAATTATGCAGAACCTGTGGGAGGACGAGTGTGATGAAAGGCGTGGAGCAACGCGCAGCGGCAGCGCGGTTTGGAGCGGATTGGCAAGGTCGTGGCGATGAAAAACAGGAAACACAATTATTCTGGATTTCCCTGCTTCAAGACGTGTTCGGGGTGGAGGAACCCACAAAGTACATACAATTTGAGCTGCCGGTGAAGCTGGACCACACCAGCTTTATTGACGGCTACATCCCCACGACCCGCGTTTTAATTGAGCAAAAGGGGAAGGACATTGACTTGCGAAAAGGATATAAGCAGTCTGACGGTAGTATGCTTACGCCATTCGGACAAGCCCGGAGGTATGGAGGATTTTTGCCGTACAACCAGACTCCCCGCTGGATCGTGGCCTGTAACTTCCGGGAGTTCCATATCCACGACATGAACCGGCCCAATGACGAACCGGAGGTTCTGCTGTTGGAGGATTTTGAAAAGGAGTACCACCGGCTGAACTTTTTGGTGGATACCGGCAGCGAACACATCAAAAAGGAAATGGAGATCTCCTTGCAGGCCGGCGAGCTGGTGGGGGTACTCTATGAAGCGCTACTGAAACAGTATAAGGAACCCGACAGCCCCGAAACACTGAAAAGCCTCAACAAGCTGTGCGTCCGGTTGGTGTTCTGTCTATACGCTGAGGACGCGGGGATTTTCGGCGGCAGGAATATGTTCCACGATTATCTTCGGGACATTTCAGCCAACGGTATGCGGCGGGCTTTGGTAGAGTTGTTCCGAGTACTAGATCAGAGGCCAGAGGACCGGGACAAATACCTGGCGGACGACAATCCGGCACTGGCGGCATTCCCTTATGTAAACGGAGGTCTGTTCAGCGACGAGAACATAGAGATACCGCCCTTTACTGATGAATTGAAAACTATGCTTTTGCACAGGGCCAGCGAGGATTTTGACTGGTCTGAAATCAGCCCTACCATCTTCGGCGCGGTGTTTGAATCCACCCTGAACCCAGAAACCCGGCGCTCTGGCGGTATGCACTACACCTCCATTGAGAATATCCACAAGGTGATTGACCCGCTGTTTTTGGACGGCCTGAAAGCGGAGTTTGAGGAAATCAAGGGTATTGCAGTGGACCGCACCCGCAAGGTCAAGCTTGAAGCCTTTCAAAAGAAGCTGGCGCGGCTGAAATTCCTTGACCCCGCCTGCGGCTCTGGCAACTTCCTGACCGAAACCTACATATCTCTGCGGCGGTTGGAAAACAAAGCGATTTCACTTCTTCACAGAGGGCAGGTCATGCTGAATGTGGGCAACCCTATCCAGGTGTCGATCGGTCAGTTTTACGGCATTGAAATTAACGACTTCGCCGTAACTGTCGCAAAAACTGCCCTGTGGATTGCCGAAAGCCAGATGATGAAGGAAACCGAGGGCGTGGTGCATATGTCCCTGGACTTTCTGCCGCTGAAATCCTACGCCAACATTACCGAGGGAAACGCCCTGCAGGTGGATTGGGAGAGTGTGGTGCCAAAGCGGGAACTGAATTATATTATGGGGAACCCGCCGTTTGTGGGATTTAAGTTTGCAAGTGAATCTCAAAAGCAAGATATGAAGTCTGTTTTTACAGAAATCAAGCCTGCTTTATTGGACTATGTATGCTGTTGGTATAGAAAAGCTGCCGAATACATTATGGAAACAAAATGTGAAGTCGCATTTGTGTCAACAAATTCTATATCACAAGGTCAAATGGCGGGCGATTTATGGACGTTGTTACTTAACAAGTATTCTGTGCATATCAATTTTGCATGGAAGTCCTTCATTTGGAAGAGTGAATCAAGTGAAACTGCCAAAGTCCATGTTGTTATCATTGGGTTTGCCTATATCCAGCGGGTACACAAAATTTTATTTTCTAGCAATAATGCAAGAGTTGTGTCAAATATTTGTCCCTATCTTTTTGAAGGCGATAATGTATTGATTACCAGTCGGAAAACTCCGATTTGCGATGTTCCGCTTATGGTAATGGGAAATCAAGCAATGGATGGTGGCAATCTTATCATTGAAAATGATGAATACGAAGATTTTCTAAAGAAGGAGCCATCGGCAGCACCATTTATAAAGCGTTACATGATGGGATATGAATTTATCAATAATAAAAAGAGATGGTGCTTGTGGCTCGTAAAATGTTCCCCATCACAACTTAAATCCATGCCGTATGTCATGAAAAGAGTCAAAGCTGTTCAAGAGATGCGTGCATTAAGTAAAGACGCTGGAGCAAGAAAAAAGGCGGAGACTCCTATGTTGTTCCGTGAGCAGCGCAACCCGGCAAAATTTGTTGCAATCCCTATTGTTTCTTCAGAACGCAGGAAATATATTCCACTTGGCTATCTGGATGATTCAATTATCGCTGGAAATAAGTTGTTTATAATACCTGACGCAGAATTATTCCATTTTGGGATTCTGACTTCTAATGTTCACATGGCTTGGATGCGAACGGTTGCCGCAAGGTTAAAGTCTGATTATACATACTCAAAAGACGTGGTCTATAACAACTTTCCTTGGCCTACCCCCACTGACAAACAGAAAGCCAAAATCGAGCAGACCGCCAAGGGCATTTTGGATGCCCGCGCTCTCTATCCGGACAGCAGCCTTGCCGACCTATATGACGAGACTACCATGCCTCCGGAGCTGCGCAAGGCTCACCAGAACAATGACCGGGCAGTGATGGAGGCGTATGGGTTTTCGGTGCGGGATATGACGGAGAGCAGCTGCGTGGCGGAGTTGATGAAGATGTATCAGGAGTTGACAGAGCAAAAAGGGAGGTAGAGTATGGATATGCCAAAATTGTATAGATACAGACCTTTTCGTGAAAACCCAGGACTTGAATTTTCTTTTCCTGCGCATGAAATCCAGTGGCAGCAAGAGTTATATGACGAACTCATAGTGCCAGTTTCACCAATAACTTTTAACGATCCATACGATTGTGATATTGTTGTCGAAAAAAGCTTTTTGAACGAAAAATGGTATAGAGAAATGGTTATAGAGGCTGTGAACCAATGGATGCCTTTGTCTGAACAAGAAAAGAAATCATTTTACACAGCTAGTGATTTGAAAGCCGCAATAGAATCCGTACTATGTGAGTCGTTACCTAGTACTTTAATATCCAAGGTGTACAGGGATGTAAGTGATATATTTCATGATATTAAAGATGACTTGAGGGTGGCTTGCTTTTCGGAAACAAACAAATCCATTTTGATGTGGAGCCACTATGCCGAAAATCATACTGGTTTTTGTATCGAGTACGATTTCAATCAATCCTCATTAAGAAATTTGAAAAAGCGTTTCCATCCTGTGGATTACTCTGAAGATAGATATTTCATATCAGGGTCATTTGCAAACGGAGATAATGAAAGCGCCAATCAAGCAATTTATGAGGCACCGTTTCATAAATCTTCGATATGGAATTATGAACAAGAGTGGCGAATGGTGTTCCACAAAAAGGAACTTCATGGTTTCTCCTCTAATGGAAAGTACAACTATGTTTCTGCACAAGACTGCATAACGGCGGTATACTTAGGAACAAAAGCTCCAATAGAAAAGTGTAAGGAAATTTGCGCACATTATGAGGGAAGTACTGTAAAAGTATATCACATGCGGATGCATTCGGACTGCTATAAATTAGAGCCGGAAGAACTCAACTCCAGCAATTTTTAGACATGACCGCTTTGGCCCCTGTGAGGCCCGTGTTGGGCAGTTTAGGCCGGGGATCGAGGAGAGTATCTGCCACCGGTCTAAAACGCCGTGTGAGGCCATTTGTGGCAGCGTGTGAGGGCGCGGAGAAGGAGGCTGAAAATGATAAGTCCAGAAGAAGTATACAGAGCGGCAAAAAGGAAAGAGCGGGAAAATCTCAGATTTCGAAGTTTTCTGAAAAACCATGCTGATGACGAGGAATTGGATCGGCAGTTTTTGGCCTTACATAACGAACTGTTTGAAGAATATGACTGCAGACAGTGTGCCAACTGCTGCCGCGCATATAGTACGGTATTGGAAGAAGACGAAATCAGCGCCATTTCGAATCATCTCGGCATGACAGCGGAATCTTTCCAGGAGAAATACCTGGCGCAGGGCGAGGAAGGCTCGGAGTTGAAAGGCCCATGTGCTTTTCTGAAAGATAATGGACGGTGCGGGATAGAATCATGCAAGCCCCGGCAATGCCGTGAATATCCGTATACGGACAAGCCTGGGAGGCTTTTTAGCTTATACGGTATTCTGACATCTGCCGAGCATTGTCCGGTGGTTTATGAGATTTTAGAGCGATTGAAAAAAATATATCATTTTCGATGATGGCGGTATAGTGATTTGAGAAGGCAGACACAAGCCCGGGATAAGCGAAAGATTATGCGCTAATTATGAAAGAATATCCATCCGGAAATGGCTCAAAAGAATCGGTCTAAAAACAAGCAGGAGAAAGCAAGGCGCCATGCCGGCGCCTTTGCAGTCCACACCGTCCGGCAGAGCCGGGCGGGAAGGCTAGAAACTACGGGCTTTTTCGGAAGTCATAGGGCATGGTGAGATAGGTGTCATAGTGGGGTCGCAAATGGGAATTTGGTGTAAAGTTTGGGGTTGCGAGTGGACAGAAATGGCTGAATACCGGGGAATTTTTAGGTGTCACAAGTTGGTGTATTGCATTTTCGGAGGTGCATTATGGATTCAGAAAATATGCAACGGATAAGCCTGTATTTGGACAGAGGGCTAGTCAAGCGTGCGGACAGGTTTGCGAAAGAACAGGGATTTTCCTCTCGAAATGAGTTGTTCACGCGAGCAGTTGAAAGCCTCATGGCTGAGAGTGCTTTGCAGGATAACGACATCCTGGGTGAAAAACTGGCTGGAGCGGTCTTGAAATTGTCCGAGGATAACGCGAAAGCTATCTCAAAAGGACTCTTCCGCTATGCGGTGCAGCTAGAGATGGTGATGCGGGTGCTGGCGGAGCTTTCTGAGTACACGCCCGAGCAGGTAGAGGAAATGCGCCGTGAGGCCATAAACAACGTGCGCCGCACTCGTGGGAAGGTGCGTTTCGAGGATATTTTAACTGGATATTACGATGACTAACCCCCTCAAAATTTGCGCTGCTAAACAAAGAAAAGCGGTTTTGAGCACGCGAAAAAAGCAAGAAAAATGTCAGTGGACTTTCTCAGCGGGGTGTGGTATTGTGGTGTGCTGAGAAAGGGGGCCGATATATGGCAAAAAAGAGAGCAAACGGCGAAGGCAACATCCGCAAACGTAAAGATGGTCGCTGGGAGGGACGCTATACAGCAGGCTACGACTCAGCCACAGGAAAGCGCATTATCAAGAATGTGCTCGGCAAGACCCAAGCCGAGGTCAAGGAGAAACTGGTTGCGGCAATGGATGACACCAAAGATTTGGACGTAGCCCGCTCTGACGGTTACACGGTCGGCTCATGGCTCACGAACTGGTACACCCTCTATGCCAAGCCAAATGTGCGAGTCTCCACCGCCGAATACTACCGCCGGAGCATAGAACTCCACGTAAACCCACGGATAGGTAACATCAAGCTGAACAAACTAACAGGCCGCGACCTTCAAAAACTCTACCAAGACCTCCGTGAAAACGGCAGATTGCGAGAGGTGCAGAAAGAAAAATCTCCTGGTCTGAGCGCCTCCACCGTGCGTGGCATCCACCTCATGCTCCACAACGCACTGGACAGAGCAGTCAAGGAACGTCTGATTCAGCGCAACCCTACCGATGACTGCATCGCACCAAAGTTGGAGAAAAAGGAAATGAAGTTCCTCCCCGTCGAGGACATGAAAGCCTACCTCGACGAGGCCGACCGCCGTCACGTCCTCCCCATGTTTTATCTGGAGCTGGTCAGCGGCCTGCGCAAAGGTGAGCTGGTAGCCTTACTCTGGTCAGACCTGGACATCAAAAACCAGACAATAAGTGTGAGCAAGCAGGCCACCCGCGATGCAGATGGCAACATCGTCATCACCCGGCCCAAGACAGAAACATCCGTCAGGCTGGTATCTATCCCTCAGAAAGCTGTGGAACTTCTCCAGCAGGAGCACCGCAAGCATCCTGACAACCCCTATATGTTTCCCTCCACCAGAACCGGTGAAATGTACTACCCAGACTCAATCGTCACCCTCCATAAGAGGATATTAAAGTCAGCAGAATTAAGTTATATTCCTTTCCATTCGTTAAGACACACTTTTGCGACTGCCGCACTACAAAATGGTGTAGACGTAAAAACCGTCAGCAGTATGCTGGGCCACTACGACGCCGGTTTCACGCTGAGAACCTACACCCACGCCACCCGCCAAAAACAGGAGCAGGCCGCAGAAAAGATGGGAAATTTTATGGAGAAGGTCATGTGAGTGTGGGGCAAACGAGAAAAACGGCTGGAACTTCCTACCCGGAAGTATCCAGCCGTTTCCGTTTATTTCCGCGTGTGGGTCACGGTGTGGGTCAGGACAAAAAGCCGACGGAGCCACGCCGAACTCGCAAAAAGAATAAGTTGAAACTATATCCGCAATATCCGGAAAAATATGCAGAACGCAAACAGCACAGAAACAAGGCAACACTGTGCTAAGCCGCCGTAAAAGCCAAACCATCGACCTCAAGAAAAAGCAAAGAAACCGCACAACCATGCGGTTTCTCAGACTTTGGTGGGGGAGAGTGGATTCGAACCACTGAAGTCGTCGACAACAGATTTACAGTCTGCCCCCTTTGGCCACTCGGGAACTCCCCCATAAATTATGCGATTTTATACAAGCGGTGCGCCCGGTTTTGGAGAACCGGGCCCGTCCCGCTGGAGCTGGTGAACGGACTCGAACCCCTGACCTGCTGATTACAAATCAGCTGCTCTACCAACTGAGCTACACCAGCGGATTTCCTTAATGCTTGCTTATTATACCTCCTTTAAGCGGAAATGTCAAGAGCTTTTTGTGGGTTTTTCTCGCATTGACAATTTTTGATACAAATGTAAAATCCTGATTATATTTTGATGAATTTACTGCGGCAGTATAACCAAGCTCTATCTTCTTCTTCTTATCACTTATCGATTGTTACTAGTGTAATATTTACACTAAGTTAATAACTTTTATGAAAATATTGGGGGAGCCGTCTAATCAACTAAAAATTACCGCTTCATTCCATTATGCCATCCCACTGAAATTGATCTCTGGATCTCTAAATTATAACTAATATATCTTCCCGCTGGTTCCAAAGCTGCTAAGCAAAGGGGAAACTCTCCCTGGGTATCTCCTTGTATGATAAAGTTGTAGCTATGAAATCTCCTCTCCACGGGTAGTGCTACATTGTAGGATGTTGTGGATCGGTGAGTTTCTCCTACCACCTGGATGGTTTGTGAAAGGCTCCAGCCACAGCCCTTTGCAGTTTTTTGATCCGCTAAATACCGGCAGACGGTTGATGTGGAACAAGGCTACAAAAGCAAAGTGTCCTGTGGAAACAGCATCACAAATTTATCGTTGGAGGTATCGCTATGTTTTGCGTTGCGATTGATGTGGCAAGGACAAGCATGACTGTTTCATCAGTAGTTCCGAGGGTATGTTGCCAGATGTGTTCACCATCCTCAATAACCGGAAGGACTTCAACACCCCGCTTTGTATGCCGCAGACCTGCTCCACGCCCCAGGACAGTATAAAAGTAGGGCCTGAGGCACCATCCTTTACCGGAAAGCCTCAGCCTAAGTGAGATGAATATGGACCGTGTGGATGCACGAACAATTGCAGGTATGCTTATAAGACGTACAACTGCTCATAAGCATACCATTCCCCTCATTTGTGACCTGAACGCTGAAATCCAGGAAATTGAGGCCGCAATCCAGGCCATCATGGAAGAACTTCACTTTCCCACTACCACCATTCCGGGGACTGGATACCTCATGGGAGTCCATGATCCTGGCCGAGGTCGGGGACTTCTCCCGGTTCGATTCTCCGGACAGCTTAAAAACGGTTATCCCCACATGGAGAAACGCGGTTCCAGGTATCTGCGCTATGCCCTCTATAACGCAGCCAAATACGGCTGCCATTGGGACGCTGGATGGGGTGAGGGCAAGCGTTACAACGTCGCCTTATCCCATGCCGCCAAGAAGCTGATGCGACTTCTTTTCGCGCTAGAGAAGTCAGCCCTACTGCCCAGCACGTACTTCGATAGCTATTCGAGGGTCTGTTCACGCTCTTCTTTGCTATCCTCTTTTCTTTCCCTCTTTCAATCCGTCCGGAAATACGATGTATAGCTTTGAGGCTCGGGTTGGTATTAAGGCAACCCCGCACCATTCGCGGGTGGCGCCTTAAGCACCGTCTTGCTTGCAGATTTTCCGTGATAGCGCACAGCTTTCGCTGGTCAATGGTGAGATGGACGGCGCTCAATCTGT
>NZ_JAWXXL010000054.1:0-16619 GCF_034334985.1 Acutalibacter intestini
ATTCTCTTAAAGAGAAAGGTCTTTGGGACGAGCCTTTGACGGACTGACAGAAACAATCTTTTCTTCCTGACTGCCGCTTTTGGGCGGCAGTCTGTTTGCTGTGTTCACTTTTTCCATCCGCTTCCTTTCATATTTTTGGCTTAAGGGGCTTGACTTTTTATTTGCACGCTGTTACTGAAAACGTAATGTTGCAGAACCAATTATCTCAAAAGCAGCTTCGGGAGGAAGCATATACTAAAATTATTATCAACAATGGAAGAACTTATACTCTGGGACGATACGGCAAATTGCTGGAACTCATTAATGCTGTTATCAACGCAACCTATTATTATGAATATTCGGAACCACCGCTTCGCTTTGATCCATATTATTCAATTGAAATAGATAAATATGAAACGCTTATTATCAGTGAAAAGGATTTCTTCTCTGATGCGCGGCTTATCAATGCCTTTCAACGACATGGTATCACCGTTCAACATCTGAGTACACAGAAGAACACAGCCAGACTCTTAAGAGATGTAGTCACTAATCAGCTTGCCCCTAACCGCCGCCATTGTCCCTTGGTTTTCTATGCCGGTTGGAGGGGAAATCAAGATAAGACTGCCAGCTGGTATTTCATATTCCAAAGCTTTGCCACCTGCCAATCCAATAGCAAAAATGATGTACTTGCTTTACTTCCAAATCTATCCCCATCAGTCACTGCCACCGCCATTAGCCAATTTATGCCAGTATTTGAAATGATCCGAACCTCCTTCAAACGCCAACTAACGCTCCTTCTGTACCACGAGGCCGCCATCCACACCCTGCTTCAACAGTTAGGTTATACATTCCCACTAGCCATTTGTTTCTTCTCGACCGAGCATAACATACTAACTTATTTTCGTAAACTGCTATCCTGGTTCAATACATCGCCGATTATTTTAGAGAAGCTCACCAATGATTTCTCCTACGACCTTCTTGCACGAAAGGACCAACCCCTCCTTGTAGAAGACAGCGGGCGGCTGAATCAAGCGGCAAAAAATTCGGAAATTCTTGAATCAGCCCTGCTTAACCATGTGGTACCATGGAAAAATAAGCGTGAAACTTGGTCACTGCCGCTCCAGGCTCCAATTACGCTGCTTTCATCACGCGCATCAGCTTTAAGCTGCGCTCCAGAAGTTATGGTCCTTGATTTTGTTGCCGATGATTTTGATAGGGAAGTCTGGAAGGAATCTGCTGATCGGGTCGGTCAGAACCGGGACTACTTGATTGCTTTTTGCGGCTATACCTCTGACCACGTCCCTGAACTAAGGAAAGCATTAGAGGATGGGCAAAAGACCGCACGGAGTCTTGATGAAGGTCAGTTGACAGATCCGTGTTTGCAGACATTAGGAATCTTCATAGGCCTTCGCAACTTCCTAGAAAGCTTTTTTGAATGTGCAGCGCTGAATTCTGTGCCGTTTCCCTCAACGGATGAAAATTTGTTCGGCCAACTTCTGGATATCCTGGTACAGACTTCAGAAAAGGCCGAACGTGCCTCGCTTCCTGAGCAGTTTATTGATATTGCCAGAAACATGATTCAGAAAGACATTCTACATATACATCACAGGAACCGCTGCCCAGTGGACATGAGAGGTGTAGTCGCTTTTGATGAAGACCGGCTGCATTTCACATTAGACGCATTTACTCAAGTCTGTCAGTCGATGATGCAGTCTCGCCCGGTTATTGAGGCTGCGTTATCCGAGGCAGGAATGTTTTCTGGCGCGAGGATCAACAAGACCACTCCTCTAACCAGAATTACTATCTGGAACGAGCATGGGATCCCTAAATTGACACGAGTTTTCTCCTTTGAGCGAGAGTTATTTGACGTTTATGGTGACCCCCTGATTCTGGAAGAGGAGGACATGCAATGAGTTTGAATCTTAGTCCTGGCCATACTCCTTCAGGAAGGATAATTGTTTGGCCGGACGCATATAATCCGCATATTTACATTTCAGGCCGGAGCGGAACGGGGAAGAGTTATCTCCTAAAAAAGTTGGCAATCCAAGCTGTTGAACAAGGGTCGATCGTCCTAGTCATGGACTACACAGGAGATTTTCGGGACTATTCACCTCCGGAGTCACTGTGTTTTCAGCACATAGATGTGAGCTCCGCTGATTTTAACCTCAACCCGCTCATTGGCCTGCCTGATCAAAGCCCAGATCTTCTTGCCCAGCAGTTGCTTGTGGCCATCCACGCTGTATTTCGTATGGGGTCAACGGCCACCCTCTCACTTCGTCGTGTCACGACTGCATATCAGAAAACGGATAAAAATCCCACTTTAGAAGGGCTTTTGAACTTTATTGCGCAACTGGAAGAACCGGATAGAGGCGTAAAATCTGCCAAGGAGTATCTGGAACTGTTGACCGGGATGGTTCACTGTGGCACTCAGCCAATCAGTCTTGATTTGGAGACACCAGGGCTAATTGTTCTGGATTATTCGCAAATCATCGACCCAAGTCTATGTAAATTGCTGGTTGAACTTATTCTACAAGCCTTATGGACTATGCACACTCCAAATCAGCCTCCGCTAATTCTTATCCTGGATGAGGCTCAGCAGCTCAATTGGGGAGCAGGAAGCATGTCTGTACGCATTTTGCGGGAGGGCAGGAAACACGGGATAGCCGGATGGTTTAGTTCCCAATGGCTCGACCACAAAAATGCAGTACCTGCCCTTGGCCAGGCCGCCAAACAAATTTACTTTCGGCCTGATGGACAGCATATTTACAAATTGGCAAAATCCATCTGCGATCGTAAATCTGACATTTCCAAGTGTCAGGAGTGTCTACAGAGACTGCGGCGGGGACAATTCCTTTGGCGGCAAGAGGATAGCAAAGTGGTCATTGTTGATGTGGATTAGGAAAGAACCTGGCAGCTAACAGAGCATTGTTTTAACAACTTTTTAGGAACCTACAAAGAAACCTTGAGTTTTGAAACTCAGGGTTCCTTTGCTATATACATAAAATCGAACTGCTCCAACTATATCTAAAAATTTTAGGAGCAGAGCTGTTCTGGCGGGATCTCTTTTAACCCTATCATAAAGCAACACGCAAATATCAGGAAGTTTTCAGCAGAAAAAGTGTTAGAATAGATTCCAAGGCCACCTTGCGGCGAATATCCAAATAATTCAGCAGGCCAGATTCGCCTTAAAAAACTTCACCTAAGAGCAGATTCGAAGAAAAGCACAGATCTATTTGTGAGATATAGCTAAAATCCCAAAGGGGACTGCTTGAAAATTTTGTGTCCGAAAACTACTGAAAACTCAGGAAAACGTACTTTCCCAGACCCATAGAAGCACCTAAAACAGGGTCTTCCAAAAAAGTGTTAGAAAGGTGTTAGAAAGACCTTTGTTTTCCCTTTCGTAAACAAAAGGAAAACCCCCAGAAGCCTTAGAAGTTCTAGGGATTTTTGGTTGCGGGGGCAGGATTTGAACCTACGACCTTCGGGTTATGAGGGGTCAATAATAATTATGATTGCATAAAATCTCGCTAAAATGCTCTAAACCAGCTAATATAGCGTATATAAATTCGCGATATACAGAGGTTGACCTATACTTGCCTGTGTCTATGGACACGGGCTGGGGTAAAAATGGGGTCAACTTTTTTTGTGAATAAAAATGCAAATTATGAAAATATGGCATTCCTCTTTGTTCAAGGATTATACTATGGCCTGAGATATAATGTCAAGAGGCTCGATTGGCAGGGGGTGCAATGATACATCCTGTAAGAATATACGGCCAATATATCGGCTGCGTTTATGGAAAATCGAAAGACTCAGAGTTTAACGATTTCCTGCCGCTTTATTCTTATCTATTGTAATATCTGAACATTTAGTGGCTCATGGATGGAAACCATAGCTCTTGTCGTGTGAGCGGAAATCGGCATCCCAATATTAAAGAAAATGTATTCATCAATCACATTTACCTGACCAATGTAGTGAAATACATCATCTTTTTTAAATACATGAGTTCGTACTTCGCATTTTCCACAATCCTTAGCCAGTATAGAGATTTTTTCATTTTCACATGAAAAGTACATCAGCTTGTACTCACGCAATGTGCTAGAACCATCCTCGCCAATGAAAACCCAACCACTTGGCAAAGAGCGCCTTATTGGTCCGTGAATGGTTTGGTTATAAACTGTAATGTCTGATATTATTTCTTGGAAATCTGTCGGTGTTTCTAAGTCGATGGAGAAAATTGAGCGCTTAGAGTATGCGTAAGAGCGCTTGTTCGGATTTTCAGCTAGTATATAGAGCTTGGAATTTGTAACAAGTACTTCCTCTGGTTCAAAACCATTCGATGCTTCTAAGACGGTTTTCATCTTTGCTTTATCTGGTGTAGATTTATAGAGTTTCCAAGTTCTTTCGTTCCAACCTGATGAGTATAGAGACCACATAAAGTCATCATAAAAGAAGATATGCCCGTATTGCCATTCACTATTTCGGTTTGAATTATCATATGAATAAATGATATTACCATTCCAATCTATTATAGTGGTATTGCCATCGACTTTAATCTGTACAGTGTTTTCACTTACGGAAAGAGAGTCTAAAAAATCTTGGGATGCAAATACAATGTCACATTGTACGGAATGCGGTTCAATATGAAATATTGTGCTATCTTCAGTTAAAATGAACATATCATCTTGAAAATATCTACATTCCTCCCAATGGTTGCCAACTAACCCCTTGCCCACAGAGGTTATATCCTTCTCTTCGCTAGTGGATTTTTCAAAAAGAATAATCCGTTTATTGTTGTTCTCATCCATTCTCTCAATCAGGCAGTAATTGTCAGATTCGGCAAAATTGTACCGGCTTTCTTCCATATAAGCATATAATTTTTGGGCAACTTCTTTTGATATTGAGTATTTTGCGTTATCTGTTATTGTTTGCTCCATAGGCAATTCTGGATCTTCTACCACATACCCGTATTTTTCTGCCAGCCCCATAGCTCCAGTAGCATTATAAAGCATCTCAACCTGCTCTATAATGGCTTTTCGTCCTTTACTATTCACACTAAAGGCATCCAAAAACTCCTGTTGCAGTTCAGTTTCATCATAGCTATCGCCATCCTGCAAGCGAAGGAATTCCATAACTGCTTGCAGAATAGCCTTCTGCGCGGGAATATCCTCAATGTTTTCAATCATCAAAGGGTCTGTTCCAAAGGGTGGCTCTTTGATGTCAAGATAGCGCTGGATGGACCTGAGATAGTTTTGCTGGTTCTCATTAGGCTCTTTATCTGTGGTAAGCCGAAGAAGCGCACCCACAAGGAATAGCTTCTCCTGACTGCCTAAATCCTTGATATCAAAGGGGGTATAGACAGTATAAAGCTCGGCTTTTTCCTTGGATTGCAGATGGTCATATAGATTGTCCACATTGCCGCCGATTTCATTAAGAGCGTCCTCCATGCTCCGGTTGCCGCGCCGAACCTCTTCCAAGATTTTATCCAGTACCGCTTCTTGTTTCTGACCAAAAGCCTCATATGCCTTTGCCACGTCTGCCATGCCCTTTTTGTATTTGCTGTTAAACATTGTTGCTTTCCTCCATGAAATTATAATTTTCTCCAATGACCATTTTGTAGAACTCCTGCTGTAGGAAATCTCGTTTAACCTCATGGATAAACTTGTAGTCGCTGACAAGCCTATACAGAGTAACGAGTATTCCGCCTATATCCAGCTTTGAAACGTCCCTTGTAAGCGCTACTACAAGAATATTGCTCCCGGTAGTAAGGGCGTTGGAATAGCTGAGTATTTTTCTGGTTCGCACTTCATACATAGAATGCGGACCATCCTTGTCCTCATTGTAAAAGAGCTGATGGATGCAGAAAATGAGCATGTTGATAAGCCCAGCCAGTCCAGCGCTGCGTAGGATAGCCCAGCTATCAATGTGCCACTTGGAAAGAGTGTCTTTAGCTAGGTCGTTATTTGCTGTCATAATAAACGGGACAGGAAGCCCTTGTTTTGTGAACATATCAGAGCCAAAGTGAATCGCCTGTCTTGCCACAGATGCAGCTAAAAGGATGGGGTCTCTTTGTGTATAAGTAATAGCCTTTTCAAGCATCCCTGCTACTCCCAAGGGATAGTGCCGGATAATAATACCGTTACTAACTTGGTATGTCTCCAAATTATATTTGGTAAGAGAGCTTGTCATGATGTTTGCGGTTCCGAATATCCAACCAAGGACAGGGTCATGGCCTAATGTGCGGTATCTGTGGGTTGTACCTGCGAGTTCAGTTTTGGAGATATGAGGACCTGTTTTGATTGCATCGTAAGGAACGCTCTGGAAGAGAATATCTTTCCACTCAGGCTTAATAAACCCAAAAGTATCTTCCATGAGCTTATCGCCCTGAGTAGAGGTGATCCTAAAGCTGTCGCCAGTCAACAGGTACTGTCGTGCGCATTGCAAAGCGGTACACAGAAACAAGAGCACAATATCCTTGCCTGTGAGCTTTGTCTTAGCTTTGAACTCCCTGTCGATATTGTCCAGCACATATCCAGCCTGGCCTGACAACTGTACAACCCGGCCATATTCATCCCTTACTTGTGTTAGGTGGTCCCCAATCTCAGATGTTTGTGCCTCAACAGTACTCACAGCCTTTTGTAAAGCACTATCCTTTTCTTGCCGCAGTTGAGCAATCCGCCGGTCCATCTTGCCTTCCCTCCCCATGCCGAATTTACAGTATGAGATTTTTCGACTCTATGCCAAAAATCGAAAATTTATCTACATTATAGCGTTTTAGGTCTTATTTGCCAATAATAGAAGCGGAAGTCGATTTTTAAGCTATAATCAACGAAAACAGCAGAGAGGTTTTCTTGATGATTGGAGAGCGCTTGCTAGATTTGCGGAAGGATGCCGGTTTGACCCAAGACGAACTGGCGGCTATCCTCAGGATAAATAAGCATTCGATTTCATCCTATGAGCGGGAGAAGTCTGAGCCGCCGGACGCGATAAAGATTGAAATAGCAAAATACTTTAATGTGTCGATAGACTATTTGCTTGGCTTGACAGATGAGCCTACCCCACATACCAACCAAGGCCGGTTTTTAAGACTGCCACCGCACTTTCCCCCGGAGGCTAGAGGAAGTCTGTCAGACTACGCGGAATTTCTCAAACAGAAATATACAAAGCAGAAATAGCTTCAATTTCGTGTTCCGCTAGAGTAGGAAATTTCAGTCATATATTATCTTTATAGAAATAACGTGCGGGCTTCTGCGCAGCATGAATTCTCTTTGGAGGTAATATTATGACTGAAACTTGCACCCTCTGTAACCAGCCCTACCCACCATCGGAGCTTGTGAACTTCGATAGCCAGTGCCTTTGTCCCGCCTGTTTGGAAAGCTCTACTGAGTTATGCGCTCGTTGCGACACCCGGATTTGGCGGGAAGAGGGCTGTGACACCGCGCTTTGCCAAGCCTGTCAAACCGAGCTTTATACCACCTGCACGGTTTGTGGCAGTCCGATCGCGTATACTTCTGCTTACTATGATGAAGATGATGAGAACGAGGAATACCCCTACTGCTGGGTATGCTTCAATCAGATTCAAACGGAGAAAAAGATTCACGCGTACAGCTACAAACCCGACCCCATTTTCTACGGCACAGGCGACCGTTACTTCGGCGTGGAACTTGAGCTGGACTATGCCGGAGAAAGCAGTGAAAACGCTTGCCAAATCATGCGTCAGGCGAACCGAGGGAAAGAACTGCTTTACTGCAAGCATGACGGTAGCTTAGAGGATGGATTTGAACTTGTTACTCATCCCATGACGCTGGATTATCACTGCAATTCCATGTCATGGCGGGATGTGTTTGATGAAGCTGTTTCGCTTGGTTATCTTTCCCACAAGGCGGACACCTGTGGCTTGCACGTCCATGTGAACCGTACCGCGTTTGGTGAAACAGAGTACCAGCAAGAGGTCGCTATTGCCAGAGTACTTTACATCATGGAGAAGTTTTGGGACGAGCTTTTGAAGTTCAGCCGCCGCACTCAGCACCAGCTTGACAAATGGGCCGCTAGATACGGTTATAAGGAACATCCCATGGACATTCTCGACCAAGCAAAGGAAGGTTACGGCAAAGGCCGGTATTATGCAGTAAACTTGCAAAATCGCCACACCATTGAGTTCAGAATATTCCGGGGAACGCTAAAATACAACACGTTAATAGCCACGTTGCAGCTTGTAAACAAGATTTGCGACGTGGCTATTTCTGTGCCGGATGGTCAGTTGAAAGCGCTGGCATGGACAACCTTTGTGGAGGAAGTTCAGGAACCGGAATTGATACAGTATCTCAAGGAACGGCGGCTCTATATCAATGAGCCTGTGGAGAAAGGAGAGGAAATCTAATGTGCTGTTTGTTTGGAATGCTGGATTATGGCGGGACTTTGAACGCAAGACAGAAGAACAGAATGCTCTCTATCCTGGCTATTGAGTGCGAGGCCAGAGGCACGGATGCCGCAGGAATTTCCTATATTTCTATGGGAAAGCTCCATACCTATAAGCGCCCAGGTCCGGCGCATAAGCTGCGTATCTATCTGCCCAATGGCGCAGATTACATTATGGGGCATACACGCATGACAACCCAGGGGAGTGAGAAAAAGAACTACAATAATCATCCCTTTATGGGGCAGATAGGAGCGGAAAGGTTCGCCCTTGCGCACAACGGTATTTTGCGGAATGACCGGGTATTACGGCGTTCACTAAAACTGCCAATCACCAAAATCCAGACGGACAGCTATGTGGCGGTTCAACTCATAGAAAAGCAAAGAGCCCTCGATTTTTCCAGCCTAAAGACTATGGCTGAGCAGATCGAGGGCTCTTTTTGTTTTACAATTCTGGATGAGCATAACAACTGGTATCTAGTAAAGGGGGATAACCCAATCTGCGTTTTTCACTTCCCCAATGAAAGGTTATACTTGTATGCTTCAACCAGCGCGATTCTGGAAAAAGCACTATTCAGAATGGGCGTAAAGCTGGGGTATGGGGAACAGATAGAAGTTGACGATGGAGAGATTTTGAAAACCAACCCTATGGGAAAAATCTCCCGCAGCAGCTTTGAGAAGCAGGAAGATTTGTGGGGCTATTTTGGCGACTTTAGATTGCCATACCGCCATCAACTGCTTTACGATTATCCCAATGAAGATGATAACTATATGGAAGAGCTAAAAGCGGTTGCCTCCGCTTTTGGATGCGGGTCCGTCTATATAGATGCTTTGCGGGAAGAAGGATTTTCTTGTGAGGAAATAGAAGAAATCTTGTACGAAGGACAATCTTACGCCAGATGGGAGAGTGGGAGATTATGCGAATTCTAAAGGTTGCACCTGAAAGAGAACCAGAAGTTACAGAAATCAGTGGTACGCTGGAATCCATGCAGGAGCTTGTTGGCGGTCTGATTCAAGTGCTTTATCCCTTTGATGAAGCTGTTGCCTTGATTGCCAATGATGAGGGGAAGGTAATGAGCTTGCCTCTCAACAGGGCTCTAAGGAATAGTAGAACCGGCGAAGTCTATGACATTATCGCAGGAACCTTTTTCCTCTGTGGAGCGCCGCCGGATTCGGAGCGCTTTACTTCGCTATCAGAGGAGCAGGTATGGAGGTATACTCAGATGTTTTCAGTTCCCGAATTGTTCGTAAATGTCAATGGAAAGCTGCTGATTTTGCCAATGGCTAAGGTGTCCCAATAGGGTATACCCAATTGGCAGAGTTAAAAAGTATGCCATTAGGGTCCATTTGGGCTTTGTGGCATATGCCAACTTTTATAGGGACCCTATTGGGATTCATTGTTCAACTTTTTGGAAAACTGGAAAATCCCCTATATATAACGCCTCCACTTTTCCAGTTTTACTTTCACATAGCTTAGACCAGGACCATTCAAAAAGAAAGGAGAACGTCATGAAGATAGGTTACATCCGTATCAGCACCACAGAGCAGAACACAGCCAGACAAGAAGTCCTTATGCGCGACCTGGGCGTGGACCAGGTATACATTGACCGCATGAGCGGGAAGAACACCGACCGCCCGGAGCTCAAGCGCATGATGTCTTTTGTCCGCAATGGGGATGTGGTAATTGTGGAATCCATCAGCCGCTTTGCCAGGAATACCCGTGACCTGTTGGACCTTATCGAGCAGTTAGCGGTGAAAGACGTTGAGTTTGTGTCCAAGAAAGAGGCCATCGACACCAGCACCCCCACCGGCAAGTTCATGCTGACCGTGTTCGGCGCGGTGGCTGAGTTGGAGCGGGAGTACATCCTTCAGCGACAGCGGGAGGGCATCGCTGTTGCAAAGGTCGCTGGCATTTATAAGGGTCGGAAACCCATTGAGCATCCCGAGTTTGATAAGGTGGTCCGGCAGTGGCGGGAGGGGAGATTTACGGCGGTCGAGGCAATGAAAAGGCTGGACATGAAGCCCAGCACATTTTACAGAAAGGTCAAGGCGATTTGAATGCAGTGGACGTTGTTAGGGTTCGTAGTGACATTAACGATTCTGTGCGTTATGGAGAGCGTAACGACAGAGCCGAGGAAAGGGGGTGCGCGGTAATGCCGGTTACGTTCGCGATTGTTGGCACGGCTCTGGCAAAGTTTGCAGAGGGCGCTATTCTGGCGGCCTCTGTCTATCTTGTGAGCCGGGGAGTTAGGAATCCGCTGAAAAACAGGAGGAAGTAAACGGAAAGAAGGGGAGAGCTAGATGCTATCCCCCTTCTTTTTTTATTCTTCAGATTTTTTTGAAGAAAAGGCCGGACAATGAGAAAATCCAGTGGCCTTGCAATCATCATAATGAATGCAGTTAGGGCATATGCTCTCATGCTTTTTCTTGTATGTAGTCCGACATTGTTCCCTAAGCCCTAACACTCTAATTTGATTTGCAACGGCTTCTTCCGACCGTCTAAAGTATAGAGCCATCTCAGATACTCCTATGCCTCTATGGAACATGGAGGTAAGCTCTTCTTTTTCCTTTTCCGTCCAATATCCCTTGTTGAGGGGGATTTCCCCATTCCGTAATGCCATAATGACTGTGCTGTTATCTGTGCTATTTTCACTCATGATTCTCTGCTCCTTTTTGAAATTTTTTATTATTATGTTAGCACATAAGAAGTTGGTAAAGGTTTGATAGCCAAATTTTTAACAACAAAAAAGCAGGAATATGAGAATGAGATAAAGATAAAAACAACGAACAAAATAGTAAAAAAAATTTTAGGAGATGAGAAAATCGTGCTAGATGAATACAGTGACGTTTTGTCCGTACAGGACCTAAGAGAGATACTGAATGTTGGCAGAAATGCCGCATATGAGCTCTTGGGACAAGGAGAAATCCCTGCTTTCCGCATTGGACGGAATTGGAAAATACCAAAGGAATCTGTGATGGATTATCTTGGAAAATGGCGGTCTAAATAGGAGAAGCCCTGAGGGTGATTCCCTCAGGGCACTGGCTTACTGTATGTCCTCGTCAGAAGTGTTGGAGACACATCTTAGGTTGCTAATACCGAACAGGCGATTGGCGCTTTTTATCTGCTCAATCAGCTGATAATATTCTCTTTTGTCGCCATGATACTTGTACCCATCCACATAGCTTACAGAGTTAAACATCACATGGAAATGCAGGTTATCCGTGTTCTCGTGTACCGCATAGATGGTCTGATACCTCTCGCTAAGCCATTCGGCCACACAGCAAGCAATATACCCTACTATTTCAGGTTCATTTGTATCATTTGGCTTATATGAGACAACAAAGTGTCTTAGTTGTACTCCATAATCCTTATGAAAATATCTGGCAACCTCATCCATTTGAGCAACTACGCTGGATATTACAATATCTCTGCTTTCAATATCCAACCTGTTTTCTATGTCCATACCACCATAAAGACAGCTAGGGGATTTTTGCGGGTTGAGAATATACCTAGCCAGTAGTTCGCGAGCATCTGAGTTATAATACTTACCTTTTGCATTCATGATTTTTAATATTGGCATAAAAGAGCCCTCCCTAAATTGCATTTTTTACTAGAAGTTATAACATATCTAGTAATAGGATGTACTACCTACTGTAAACATTTATCTGACGAAAGAGATGAAGGTACAGAAGATAGAACATAAGGAGAGCTAGATAGTAGAAGTAGAATAGATATTATGACAGACAAGAATATAAATACAACTATCAAAAAAGCAACTGTAAGTATTTCCTGGTGTATACAATGATAGCCAGGGAAGAAATTTGCTCTAAGATAGTGCGAGCAAGTTTCTTCCCCCCAGGGTTATTTTATAGTTATGATTGTTTTAGCCTTTTACAGATTGTAAGATTCCTTAGAATTTTGGCAAAGCCCCCAGCGCTGATATTGTGCTGGGGGCATGTGGCTGTTTCTGATGTCATTTTATTGGTGGGCTTTGACAAATCGCGTGTGAAAAGGTATAATAAGTTAAGATATGGAAAATTTTTAATTTTTAGATTATAAAATAAGAAATAACATCCAGATTAAGGTCTTAGGGAAGAGTGAAAAAGATATGAGAAAGTATGTATCTGATGTTGTTGGTGACGGTTTCAAAACTTGGAGCGCAGAAAAACCTGTAGTGATTCATGCGCCAACAGGAACCGGAAAGACCCATTTTATTCTTAACGTTTTACTACCATATGTTTATAGTCAAGGTAAAATGTTAGTTTACATGGCCAACCGTACGGCATTGAAGCAACAAGTGGAGAATAGCATACCAGTAGAGTACAGTAAATCGATAATTCTTTGCAGTTATCAACAATACGAATCTCTCCCAGGTGTATATGGAATGGAAGATAAACTCAATCTGAGTGAAGATGAGAAACTCTCCTATAGGATTGCAGGTGCAGATTATTACATATTAGATGAGGCGCATTTCTTTTTGTCAGATTCAACTTTCTTTGAAAAAATGTCAAACTGTATTGCTCGAATTGACTCGATAAGACGACTTAGGAGAACGGATGCGGTATGGGTTTATATGACTGCCACTTTGCCCTACTTAGCAATTCATTTAGAAAACAACTTAAATGATACCCACGTTTTATCACTCCCCTCTACAATTCGGTTGGATGATTTTATGCCTCGCGGATATTTATGCCCGATTGATAATATGGAAGTTTCGTCTTTGCTATTGAATAGGAACCTTACAAGGGAAGCAACGAGTAGGATATATAGATGGATGCAACAGGTTCAAAAAGCAAGAATGGAGTTGATAACGGCAATGAATGACGAAGGGGAGGCTGACAAGCGGTTTGCAAGCCAAGTAGACTGGTATAAATATGACCAAAAGAATAGCGATGCGTTACCCCCAATGACTGATGCGCTTTATAACGATTATTATAGTCAAAAGCAGACTCGAATAAAAATAGAGCGCACTCTCAAGGAAAATAGCCGATACTACTTCATTGAGGAGGATTTTACATACCTTGATGTGGCTTATTTTGACGATTGGGATGAAGTAATTAGTTGTATAAAAAGAATATGGAGGATACTAGTTTTGAGGATAAGTGGCTCATTTTTGTGAGAAATGAAAAAACAGGCAATGAACTCATAGATGGATTGCACAATCAAAAAATAAATGAAGTGGCTTTTATCACGGCGAAAAGCAAGAAAAATGGAGGCATCATAGAAAGGCAAGCGTATAAGAACATTATAGAAAACGACACATTTAATCTTAATGTTTTGATTGCCACTAAGATATTTGACAATGGTATCAATTTAAAAGATTCTTCTCTCAAACATATTGTGATAGATTTCTTTGAAGAAACGACCTTTCTCCAAATGCTCGGCAGAAAACGCAGACAAAATTGTGAGGAAAAAGTAGAACTATTTTTGAGGAATATTTCTGAGGGTAGTGTCCGCAAGTTTTTTAGAGGGGATGTTTTACGCCCTATCAAATTTTGGCAAGAGCTTATGTTTTTTAAATCTCCCGATAGGCCCAAACTGGGTGGAAAGAAATTGCACAACTTCTATAAGTACTATACAAATGGAGCACATTTCAAAAAAGGATATGAGCCGCTTATAGCTCAAGACTCTGATATCAAAAATCATGGTATTAAGAAAGACGATTATGAGTATGCTATGGTTGATTTATATCAGCCTGCACGGTATGTCCAAAAGAAGATTGCCTATGAATTTGATGAAACGATGGCAATGTTTGAAGAAATGCAGGAAGAACGAACGAGTTTGTTTGCAGACTTCATTTACGATTGTATAGAAAACAAATATGATGCGAAGGACTTAAAAGAGTTTGGCCTAACAAAAAAGCAAGTTGAATGGGTGGCAGATGAAATACGTTTGATGACCTTTCTAAACAAATGCACTGGTATCAGTTTTAATTCGGATGAGATATTACAAATCATAAAGAAAGAATTGATATGGGTGGATTCAAAGGCCCCGGAAATAGAGCCATTCCTGCAAAGTGTCCAGTATATGTGGATTAGAAAGCAACTTTCCTGGATTGGATTTAACGAAGAGGAATACGCCCCATGGATTTCTAAGAATTGGGCACTTGAAAAATACGGCTTTACGTCATATTATAAGGAGCAATTTGTCATTTCGCTGGAATGTGTTGTCTCGCCGGATAGTGGAGTATGCTTTCTGGCATCTGACGAACAGAAGAAAATAAAGAATGATTTTTGTGCCTGGATACAGAGCGTGAGACCTGTACATAGATATTCAAAGTCCCGTGGGAGCATTTTGGTTATCAATACCTGCATGAGAGAGTTCGACATTCCATATCAAATAATGAGCAAGAAAAAATCCATCAATGGCAAGCAGAGAAATTGGTGGGTTGTATTAAGGCGAAGCGAAGGACAGTGACAAAATGTAAAAAGATAAACCCAACCAAACCTATCCAATAAAGAACCGCTTTTCACCAACATTTCAGGCACATATTATAACCCTGAAACCGAAAAGCAGTTTCAAATCCAATTGGAAAGGGTTGAGCCAGATGTCAAAAATCAGAGCAAACAAAGAGGGAAACATCCGTCAAAGGCCCGACGGCCGCTGGGAGGTCCGTGTGACGGTTGGAATCGACTACGCGACCGGGAAGCCAAAGAGGGTTTCCCGCTACACAGATACCCAGGAGGAAGCCGTTAAGCTGCTCCATGAGCTGTCCGTCCTGCGGGATTCAGCTCCAAATGCGTTCAGCAGCATCACTCTTGGCGAGTGGCTGGATATGTGCCTTGAGGTCTATATGAAGCGCTCTTTGAAGCAATCCACCTATATCAGCTATGAGGGGTACATACGCATCCATTTGAAGCCCAGTTTGGGCGGCTTGCAGCTCCGGGACATCACGCCCAGGTTGTTGCAGGAGTTCTACAATTACAAAGCCGAGGCAGAGGGCCTTGCGCCAAAAACGATTGTGAATCTCAATCTGTTTTTGCACAAGGCCCTTTCTTTTGCGGTCAACGAGGGGTACATCCCCAGCAATCCGGCCTCCGCCATCAACCTGCCTCAGGGGGACAAGCCTCAAATCGAGATACTGACCAGGGACGAACAGGTGCGGCTCATTAAGGCCAGCTACCAGCACCGCTACGGCGTTTTTATCCGTCTGGTACTTTTTACCGGCCTACGCATTGGAGAGGTGCTGGGGTTGCGCTGGGAAGATTTAGACGTGCAAGCAGGGTTATTGCACATACGCAGGACACTGAACCGCTTGAAGAAGCGTGGTGCAGTCCCGCCAGGGGAGAGCAAGACCGAAATCGTGATATAGAGCCCCAAATCCCAGAATTCTATCCGCTCCATTCCGATTCTTCCCGCTGTTATGCAAGACCTGATGAACTGGAAAGCAGTCCAACAGAGCGATCGCCAAGCGGCGGGCGAGAACTACGTCGACAGTGGCATGATTGTCACCAATCCCCTGGGAGGTTACATGGAGCCTCGAACTTTTAAGGACCAGTACAACCAAATCCTCAACTTGGCTGGCCTCAGGCACTTCACGCTTCATGCCCTGAGACATACCTTCGCCTCCCGAGCTATGGAGCAGGGCATGGACGCAAAAACTCTGTCGGTCATTCTAGGCCACGCCTCCGTATCATTCACTATGGACACCTATGCCCATGTGCTGACCAGCCACAAAGTTGAGAGCATGGCGCTGATGGAGGAACTATTCGACATGGGCCAAGCTCCGGCGCAGGCGATTTCCTATCCAGTTATCGCAACGCCACTGGCAACAGGAGGATTCTTGTTTACCGCACCGGACTTTCCACAGGTGCAGTTTACTGGTGCGGACCTGTACCAGAGCCTACAGGAAATGAAGGAGCGGCTGCAAGAGGAACTGCTGATAAACCTATGTCCGCCTGAACCAACCCCAGCCCATATGCTGGTCTTGGATGCAGGGCAACTGCTCCTGCAAATCCCGGTCTAAAGGCTAAATTCAACTCGAATTCAACTGTAAAGGTATATGGTTTACAGTTTTAGGGGTAAAAATGGGGTCAAAACTAGTATGCAAACAACCTGAAAACACAAGATATGGCCCAGAACTTAGTGTTCTGGGCCATATGTGTGGTTGCGGGGGCAGGATTTGAACCTACGACCTTCGGGTTATGAGCTGTGGTGAACCGATCTTTCTAGCCATTTCTAGGCGTTTCTGCCCCTTTTTGCTCGATTTTCTGGCCAAAACCCG
>NZ_JAWXXL010000055.1:0-16567 GCF_034334985.1 Acutalibacter intestini
ACAACAGCTTGATAGAGCCAAGGATAACAGCAATGCAGAAACAATACAGACGAGCATAGACGTAGTAAAAGCCGTCTTTATCGACTTTCTTTTGAAAAACTCTGTTATTTTGCCCATTTATATCCCACTCCCCAAACCGTTTCTACATACGGTTTTATGTCTGAGGCTGCAAGCTTCGCACGAATTCTGCGAACATGTTCGGCCACCACGGAAGACTCTCCTTCACTGTCATAGCCCCAGACAAGTTCATAGATCCGCTCTTTGCTGAAAATCTGCCCCGGATGGCCAGACAGAAGCTCAATAATATCAAACTCCTTCTTTGCAAAGGGAATTTCCTCGCCATCATAGAACACTCGTCTTTCTGTATAATCAATCGCCAGCTTATCGGCAAGCTTCACCTTGGGGGTGTCCCCTCTGCGGCGCTCCCGTCTTATGTGTGCGGCAACCCTAGCGCCAAGCTCGTCCAATGAAAAGGGCTTTACAATGTAATCGTCCCCACCCATACCGAAGCCTTTGACCTTATCGCTGTCCTCCACTCTGGCCGTCAAAAACAGAATCGGGCAACTGACAAACCCCCGTATCCGGGCACAAACCTCCAGCCCATCCACATCGGGCATATTGATATCCAGCAGAATAAGATCTGGCTGCTTTCCTGCCTTTTCAATCGCTTCCATCCCACTTGTCGCCGTCATTACGTTATAATCATTATATAGAAAATAATCTGCAAGGGTGGAAACGATATCCGCCTCATCATCCACAATTAAAATGGTATTACTCATTCTGCGCACCTCCCATAGTAATCTCCTATTTATGACTTTAAGATTACGCCGTAATTTTCAACATTTTATCTACTATTTCCAATACAAAATGAATTAAAATATTTCTATCTGATGATCAAGTAGCTTTTTTAGTATAATCATTTGACCTGCTGTAACCGTAACGCCCTTACCATATTCAGTATGTGCTTCATTCCATGTTCTTATATCATAAACGGATTCTCGGCTATCCCACGAAGTAAAATTTAATTATCTCCCGGCGTAATGCTTTTGCCGTAGAACTGGAAATCCTAAAACAGCCGCAAGACACAGACAGGCTGCCACGGTTCCCACTATCTTCCATTTCCAATTCTTAGACATAATGGATTACTCTCCTTATACAACTTTTGAATCTAAATCTGACACTCAATTCAAAATTATTTCTTCTAAGGAACCCTTACATTTCTAAGCGTTTAGGTATTCTTCAAGACAAATCCCCGCTTCATAGATTTCCTTGGCAGCCTCTTTACCCACATAACGGTAATGCCAAGGCTCATAACTGATTCCTGTTATATCGCTCTTATCTGTTGGATAACGAAGAATGAAACCATATTTCCAGCTATTTTTCATCAGCCATTTCTGTACCTCTGTATTTTCCTGGCGTTCATCCAGTACCTGATTTGCTACATCAACAATATCTAATGCCAGACCCAGTTGATGCTCACTTGTCCCCGGAACTGCTACAAGCTCGTCTGCCGCTGCTTCAGCATCTTTCTGAGAATATCCCTGAGCCAGATACTCGTCCACCTTGTTCTTGTAAAGCTTCTTTTGCTTGTCCATTGTTCGGTACGAGGAACAGATCAGGGGATTTAAGCCTGCTGCCCGGCAATCATCCATCATATCCTGTAAATCAGGATACGCTCGTTCGTCAATAGCATGTCCGTTTTTTAGCTGTGTTAGGGAAGGGTTATGATTCTCTGGCAGAAGGTTCCATTTGTTTACCAGAGTCAGGTTCCATTGCGACTTATCAATATTGGAATTGTATCCCGTACTGTCGCTACTCTTATTTGTGTTTGAATCTGTGTACGCTCCACTGGTTTCCGGTTCAGCTGCCAAGGTGGTACCGCTGTCTTTGCCCTGCAGCAAATCATCACCTTTGTGGAGCAGATTCTTTCCTGACACAGCAACAATCACTACGACACAGGTGATAATCAGTCCAAAAAACATTACAGCAGGGAAGTGCATAGACTTTTTCTTTCTATTGCTATTTTGTTGATACATATTTTTATAAATCCTCTTTCCTTATTTTTCAAATTCAAGAAAGCAACACAAACAGCAAAGATATTCTCAGCTGCTCGCCCTGCTTTCCTCAAATAGAATCGTTATGGTGACTGTGTTCTTGTATTCAGTTCTTTATTTTCCCGGCGATTTTCTTAATCTGGGATACTATATCCCTGTCTTTCGCCACAAAGATTGCTCCATAATATTCTGCTCTTCTTATCTCAATACTATCAGTATCGCCGGACATCAGAATAAATGGTATCTCCATACCACTTTGTTTCATTTCCTGCAACAAATCAACACCCGTTTCACCGCACATATGTAAGTCGGAGCAGACTAAATCCACCTTATTTTCATTTAGCAGCGCTATTGCTTCTTTGACTTCAGACGCTGTATAGACTTCAAATTTATTCATAAACACATAAGATATGGTTTTTAAATAATCGGCAGCGTCATCCACAAATAATATTTTTAGCATTATAACCTCAATTTCCTTTCGCTTAAACGGATGCCGGAAAAACACGATTTTGTATCTCTCCGGCACTCGCATCTATTGCGCACTGATTGTATCTACGATGGACATATCACGGATTTTCTTAATTGGTCCCCTAATTGCTAGGATCACTGCAATCACTACTACTGCAATAATCACAGCAAGCTCTGCAACAGGAATATTCCATGGATCTCCCCAGTTGAAACCTACCAGCTTATCAAATAAAATCTTGTTACAAAGCAATCCTAATATGCCGCCGCAAATACTACCGGTTACTGCATAGGTGGAGGCTTCTGCCACAACCATTCTGACAAGCTGCCGGTTACTTAATCCAATCGCTCGGAACGCACCATACTGATTCATCCTCGCAGCAACACTCATAGCAATACTGTTAATCACATTGAATATCGTAATCAATGCGATGAGAACCAGGAATCCATACACAAACAGGCCAAAACAATAATAGGTTCCGCGTGTATTACTGTTACTCATACGGTCATCGGAAAAGGTATAAGTTCCGCCCGCCATTTTACGAATTGCACTTACATCATTCTCTGTGGCTACCTGTGCAAGCTGTATATCAATAATCGTATAGTCGCTTTCTCCGGTCATCTGCCGGAAAGTCTCTTCGGAGCAGATAAGTTTTCCCACGTCCGCCCGGTTATTAAACGGGCAATCCGAAACCATACCGACAATCTCTATATTGGAAGATTTTCCACCCATATTTAAAGTGACGGTATCTCCTACCTGGATTGTATTCTGCGCTTCAAAAACAACCAGAGCCGTTCCAGTTTGATTCTGTGCCGTTTCCAGACTGCCGGACAGTTTGTAGTTTTTTGCCCAATCAAATTGCTTTTCCTCATAAGTAATGAGATCCACCGTCTTTGTTTCTCCATTTACGACAACAGGAACATTATAGGCAAACATGCGCCCATATACCTTGTCTACCGCCGGATTGCCGGAAAGCTCCTCGATTAAGCCATTCTTTACGGAGCATGTCTGATCCGGGCTGATGATTGACAGATCCGCTGTCCACGGATGCAGCGGCGTCAGCGTGTGCTTCATAAAATCAATCGTCACCGAAAAAGACAGGAAAAGAATAATGCTCAACGAGAACGAGCCCACCATTAACACAAAATTCTTTTTACTTGATTTTGCATGGTGGATGCCAAGGGAAGTATCTACCTTCATATATGTCGTATTGGCTGCCCTGCGAACAGGCTGCAGATCATTCGCATTCCCTCCCAAGTCCGTAAGCACGCCGTCTGTGACCCGTAAAACCCGATCTACAGAAGCAGTCAAATTGTTATTGTGGGTGATCATCAGGATTGTCTGCTGGTAGTGGCGGGCTGCCTGTGTCAGCAGATCCATCACATCCTGGCTGTTTTTGCTGTCCAGATTTCCCGTCGGCTCATCGGCCAGGATCAGTTTGGGTCTTGTGATTAAGGCTCGACCGATAGCCACCCTCTGCTGCTGGCCGCCGGAAAGCTGGTGCGGCAAATGATTCCGGCGTTCTGTCAGACCCAGCATGTCCAGTATTTCCTTTACATCCTGTTCATTGGGCTTGCGGTAATCCAGCAGGATAGGAAAAATGATATTCTGTTCCACCGTCAGCTCCGAGACAAGCTGAAAAGACTGAAAGATAAAGCCGATATTCCTGCGCCGGAAAACAGTCCGCTCTTCCTCTTTCATGGTATGCAGATTGTGCCCTTCCATCGTCACGCTGCCGGAGCTTGGAGCATCCAGCGCACCAATGCAGTTGAGCAATGTACTTTTTCCGGAACCGGATTCGCCTACAACCGCTGCGAATTCCCCCTTTTCCAAAGCAAAAGAGACATTTTTCAGTGCATCTACCCGTGCTTCGCCCTTGCCATATGTTTTGCATAAATTTTGTACTTTTAATATTTCCATGATATCAGTACCTCCTGTAATTACAGAGTATAGCAAAGGCATCTTACATTCAGGTGAATTTCAGCTTACGAGTCTGTAAGGAAGGAAATCGTAAAGGCCGTTCCTTCACCAAGTTCACTTTTTACCGAAATTACACCTTTCTGTCCCTCCACGATGGCTTTTGCAAGCGGGAGTCCTAATCCTACTCCTTGTGTATCCAACGATTTTTTACTGCGATAAAAGCGCTTAAAGATATGATATAAATCTTCCGGTAAAATGCCGCATCCGTTATCCTTAATTTGTATTCTGACCATTGCTGGGGACAGCGCCCATTGGATACGAACAATTCCTCCTGAGTCTGTATGATCCAGTGCGTTTTTTACGATATTCCCGATTGCCTCTCCCGTCCATTCCAGATCGCAGGAAACCGTCTGATCCCTGACCCCCTCCAGGATGATTTCTTTGTTCTCCTGTTTTGCCCGCGCTTTCAGCTCATTTATGCCATGAGATACTACTTCATAAACCGAATTCTTCTGTTTATCGAACACAATACCGCCCGCATCCAGCCGTGTTATTTTCAGCATTGCTTCAATTAACTGCTTTATGCGTTTTAAGGAAACGCCCATTTTCTCAGAAAATTCTCTTATTGTATCCGGATTATCCGGTTCACCCGCAATAATCTCCTGATATATGGTGAGTGCCGCCAACGGTGTTTTCAGCTGATGGGATATATCAGAAATCGTACTCTTTAGAAATTCCTTTTCTTTCTGCCGCGCCTCACCTCTGGCCTGCAGCATTGTCGCAAACTGATCCATAGAAGAAAACATTTGATAAATCGTACCCTCATTGCTTTGAGGCAAATGGCAGGAAAAATCTTCGGCTATATATTGCTGCATGATACTTTCTGCTTTCTGATATAACCGATCCCTTTTCCATAAAAACATAAAAACGCCGCTCATCAGAAACACTGATAACCAAGCGGCGGCAGATACCATATGTCTTCCAGCTTCCTTACGAAATTCGGTAAACTCCGGTAAGGCATCGGCTGCTGTATTTCCTGTTCTTCCAATTTTACTCAGATAGTCTGTTCCTCTTTCACCGCTTTCTGTATTGGCAACCGCTGCAGCGATTACATCTTCTGAGACCCCTTGTTCCAGTAATACGGATATCATTGTATTTTCCCTTGTGTAAAGCATTTCTTTTGCAGAATCAATCTGAAGGGAAAACAGCCATGCGCCGCTCCCTAATAAAATGAGAATAAAGAAAATGAGAAAGCAGCAAAAGTACCGAATCTGTTTGTCCTGAAAAAGTTTTATGGCGAAACCTCCTTCCACTGATATCCGAAGCTGCGGACGGTAATCAGATGTTCTGGCTGGGAGGGATTGACTTCTATTTTTTCACGAAGCCTTCGGACATAAACGGATAGGGTATTATCATCCACAAAATCACTATTGCTATCCCACAATTCATCCAAAATCTTCTCGCGTGTCATTATAAGACCTTCGTTTTTTACCAGAAGGCAGAGTAACCGGTATTCTGCGTTGGTCAGATCCAAAGCTTTTCCATTCAGCAGCGCTCTGCTGCCAAGCAGGTCAATGGTAATATCTCCACATTGAAAGGAAGTGGTTTTCTCCTGACTGCCTATCCCTGATCGTCGCAGCTGCGCACGGATACGGGAGCAAAGCTCACCAAGCATAAAGGGCTTCGTAATATAATCGTCTCCGCCCAGATCCAGACCGCGAATGATATTAACTTCTTCATCAGAAGCTGTCAGGAAGATAATCGGTATCTGCGTATTCTGCCGCCTGACCTTTTCACATACTTCAAATCCAGTTCCGTCCGGCAATGTGACGTCGAGCAGCAACAGATCGTATTCGCCGATAACCGGCAGGGCACCAATAGCTTCCTCCACCGTCCGTACAATGGTGACGTCATATCCTTCTTTCTTCAGGGAGTACCTCATTCCGTCTACCAGACTCACATCATCCTCTAACAATAATATTTTACTCATTCTGGCATTCCTCCTTTCATACAAACCGTTCTTTCCGAAAGCAGAACCGTTCTGATGTCTTTATCCTTATGCGTCTTCCTTATTAATTTCATGTGGTTTTATCCTTTGCACAGTGAATCCACTCTACCGTCAAAGCCAAGTTCCCAGTAAATTGTTCACCAGCTATGACAATGAAATTTTTGCCTGCATGTATCGTAAACTCGTAATCACCTTCATCCGAAACGTCTGTGAATACAATACTGCTTTGCCAGACTGTAGGATAAGCGAGTGATGATATTCATTTTTCATCGTTAGTTTTTTCTATGACGATTGATGAACCTTTTGATTTATCGCCATTCAGCCACTGCCATTGTTCAGACAGTTCTATTCTGCCATCACTTAAAATCTGTGGTATACTGTGACATTTCCCAATTTTTATCTGGTCGCTCAAATTAATATGTTGATAATAAAAATCTATTTCTCCATTCAAAGCAACCGTTCCAACTATACTTCCTTTTTTTATTTCTCCGCCATAGTAATCCGCCCATAAAATATTCTCATTTTGATGATATAAAAAAAGCGTTTGATTATCCACTTCACCATTTTCAGTATTCATCTTTGGTATAAAGCATTTTCCATCATAAAAAATATCTGTATTAGGAACTGCTATACGTTTTTCCATTACTTCGAAAGCTAACCTTGCATTTTCATTGATAAATAATTCTTCATGCTTTAATGTTTCATATCCCCTATGCTCATAGAAACAAGCTGCCGCAAGCGAAGCATCTAAGTAAATAATGGTGTGATTAAGAGATGTTTCTTTTTCAAGACATTGCATAATATAACTGCCATATCCTTTTTTCTGAAAATCAGAAGTAACAAACAGTCTTGATATATGATTTTCCTTGCAACTGCCTGTTCCCACTATACAATCACCTGATGATAAAACTCTAACAAAACCATTTTCTATATCTGTGGCAATGTTTTCCTTTGAATGAAGCCCGCGAAAAAATTCCACTACTCCTTGAGGATAATATAAAGGATAAATAGCGTTAATCGTGTTCTGTACCAATTGATAAATTTGTTCAATGTTTTCTTTTTTTGCTATTTCGTATTTCACTAACACACCTCCATGAGCCAATCTTGTCCATGCATAGCTTAACTTGCAAATTTTCTGCATTTATCAAGCTTTCCCTTGTAGAAAAATATGGACTAAGCTCTTTCGCTGTGGGACACAGTATGCCTATTTTTTCATCCTATCCCGCCTATAGCGCCACCAAGAATAAATTCCTTTTGTTGCACCCTCATTCAAACTTTGCTGTTATACTGCCGGTCTGTAATATATGCCCTTCTGCTTTCTTCAAAAAGCTGCGCTTTTTTGTATTCACCTTTAGTTCTAGTGAACAATCGAGCGCATACAATGTAAACTGATAAGTATGCGTTTTCCCTTTCGGCGTTTTCGGTCCGGCGTAACGGTGAATGCCATAAGCAACACCTTGTTTTGCATTTCCCAGTGACGGTAATATTTTACTTGCGGGAATGGCTCCCGGTACTGTTTTTGCAGCAGGTATATTCCAAATCAGCCAATGGGTAAATCCTTTTATCGGATGGATGAGATCTTCCAGCGTGATTGCCAATGTGTTGCATTGTTCAGACAAATTATGAATGATAAATTCCGGAGAACTGTCTTCTCCTCTTCCTGTATGTTCAGGAGGAAATACCCCGCCATTTTCTATTCCAAGGCACTCAAATTTTAAAATAGTATTATTATCTCCCATCCTTATTTCCTCTCTTTATACATCAAAATCTTCTGACTTAAAGTTGCTGTAATATCGCCCTTTTTCAGCAGTGAATTTTAAAACACAATAATCCGGATCTGTCACGCCCTGGGGATAATACATGGTATCACCTTCAAGCCAAATCATCTGCTTAGCTTCAGCATCCTCCAAAACCTCCATGATACCGATCAGCATAACCCCACGGAAAAAGCGTTTGTCATAAAAATAAATGCTGGCATTTGGATTTTCCCTATATTGAGCTACCCTCATAGAAGATGTGTTGGTTGTAAACCAGAATTCTTTGATTCCGATCCGTTTTCGGGGTGGCAGCATCGCTTTTATGTTTGGAAAACCTTCTTCAGAAATAGAGGCAATAAAGGATACGTTCTGCTTGTCAATTAAATTTCCTATTGTTTGTTCTGGATTTCTCATTTTGTTGGCTCCTTATATTATCATTACCTTGAGTTCTCCTAGGGCTTGTTTGAAAAATCGAAAACGTCGTCTTTTTTGCCAGAAGAGGCCACTTTCTACGTCGAAAATCCTCGTCAATCGCGAGATTGCCTTGCGGTTTTCTCCTTGAAATTGTCCCCTTCTGGCCCAAAATTCGTCATTTCCTCTATTTTCAAACAAGCCCTAATTAAATTATCAGTATTTTTCTGTAAACTGTTTTATCTGTAACCAGCCAACAATCTTACAATTTCGCTATCGCTTCTCTGAGATCCGCAATATACCTGGCCTGCTGTTTTTTCAGATACCCCTTTACAAACAAATTCATAATCGGGTTCTTCACTTGGACCTCTTCTGTAAAAGTAATCTGCGTACCACCATCACGGCTCTCAAATATGCCGCTCCAGTGACCTCTCATGTTTTGATTTTCCATATCAAATCGGTATTCCCGGTATGGCTCTTTTTCGGTAATCCGAAAATGTGTCACAAACCCGGTCTTTGTATATTCATCAAACCGATTTTCGTCAATCATTTCAATTTTGGATAAACCACCCCGCCATTCATAGTTTTTGTTATCTGTAACAATGTCCCAGACTGTCTTGCAGTCACAAGGCAACTGCGCTGTCACTGTTGATCGCTTCACAGGACGTCCCTCCATTCTTTTATTGTTTTTTCCAGAAAGTCCATTTTACTGCATTCTGATATCCAATCTTCTGATAAAACCTGTTTGCACCGCCTGTCATATGTGTTGCTCCTAAAGCCTTTGTTCTCCGATACATTTCAGACAATGCCGATGCGGCGAGGCCTTTATGCCGGTATTCGGGAATCGTGCAGAGCGGTTCCATGTACGCCAGATGATTTTCAGGAGTCCACCACATGCCTGCATAGCAGACATATTCCCCTGACTCATCCGCAATCACCACGTCAAGCTCCTGCGTTGCGTGAGGCGCAGTATTCAGCAAATAATTATGCTGCTCATACTGATGGTTCCATGAACCTTCGCTCTGTTCATGGTCAAACCCCTTCCAGCAGCATTCTCCTACTTTTGTTATATCCAAATCCCATGAGTTTACAAAGTGAAAGCCTTCTGGAAGCGGATAGTGCAATTCATTTTTTAAATCATACTGCATTTCCCAGTGTTTTGATCTCTGCACATACCCCAACTGCTGTGCAGCCTTCATCAATGCATCCTGTCCGCCAAATAAAACAAATCGAATATCTTCTTCGTTTGTGACCATATTTCCATCAGCATACGCCACCATTTCTAACGCCAGTTCTTCGTATCCAGGCTTCAGACAGAAATAGATATCTGTCACTGGATTCTCATAAAAGCAAAATGCCACAATCTCTCCATCACATTCCCAAATTCGATTTTTATAAGAATAGGAGATGTCCATCCAGTAGGAAAATGAAGCGTATGAGTATTCAAAAAAGGGAGCTGGTACACCGTTTCTCCAGTCTCTCTCGTAAGTTTCAAGAAGAAACCGATATACCTTTCCGCAATCAGCTAATATACTAAATGGCCTTTGTGTAATACTCCTTATAGTCTTATGAACTTCCAAAGCCTGTATCCCCTCTTTTTCATAATCCATCTGTATAAGTTCTTTCCCGTTGGGAAGCGGATATCTTAATACTTTGATTGGATGATATCCTATATTTTTCATCAAGTTCTCAATAGATGATGCATCTATTTGCTGATGTACGCTCTCCAACCCGTCAAATACATGAATATAAGGAGAATCCGACACCCATTCCACGTCTATGTTATATTGAATTGCACATGAAACATACTTTGGATTGGTATGTTGAACTACCTTTTGAAAATTATTGTAACCTATATATTCAATCAGTAGGTTTGCAATAAGTAGCTCTGTTTCCGGCAACCTCTCCATATGTTTCGTCAGATCAATGCACAAGCACTCCAACACTCCTGTTAAATCAGGATATCTGAGGACACTCTCCTGAAGATAGTCAGGATTGATATCCACCCCATACACTTTTGCATATTTACTTTTTTGTACATGTTCAAGGCCATTACCTCCTGCAACACCTAATATCATTGCGCTGGAAACCGGGTAATCCTCAAGCTGACTTTTCATCATTTGGTCCATTGTCTGCAGCTGCATAACAGAGCCAAGCCGCATATGATTTTCGTAATCATCTAATAGAATTTCTACCCACGGATTTACCATAATGTTTCTCCTGTTATGCCTGTGCTCATCTTGTTATCGTGTTACTCCCCGTCAGAAAGATATCTATTTATCAAAATATCTTTCATAGCGGCATTGTTCAACAACTGTATCTCCCAATAATGTTATTGCTTGATGGGGACAGGAACTGATACATCGGTAGCACATAGTACAACGACTTCCTGCGGTCGCCTTACTGTTTTTTATGACGAGATTTTCCATAGGACATAGACTGACACAGAGCCCACATCCCGTACAGGCTTTGTTGATTTTCAGCTTATCAGAATAGTCCTTTGTTTTTCCATAATACCATAATCGTTGGCAGAGCAATCCTGCTATCCTATCGTAAAAATACAATCCGTCTTTTGGGTATTTACCTTGCTTCATTTTGCAAACACAATTTTCAATTTCTCTGTCTGCCGCTTTAATGATCTCCCGATTTTTTTCAAGGGATTTCTTTAGTAGCCTCACATCACAAACGGAATCGGGCATATGAATGTGTAAGCCGCCAACGACTTTTGCGCCATACTTTTTCAATAACCGTGCGGAACAGCCCGCCCCATCTCCGCTAAACAACCCCATTGTAGCAAGGCAAAGCACCATCTTTCCTTTCCAAAGGTCTGAATGATCTATTATAAAATCCCGAACCATGACAGGGGCATTTGAAAATTGTACAGGATATGCCAAAACAACAAAGTCATGTTGTGCCAATAAATTTGCTGTTTCTTTTCCCTCAATCGGGATGGCTTGTGCCGATCGATCTAATAACTCCATCAATTTCTCGATACAGTGTTTGGTATTTCCTGTTCCACTTAAATATATGCCTATCATACTTTTTCCTCGAAACTATCCATTTGTTCTCTGCATCATTCCACTGTTTGAATACGACTATTTCCGCATCAGCTCCAAAACCGCTGTACTCAGACACCATGAGATATTTTTCATCAGCAATGATCCCGTAGCACCTGTCGCTGTTCTTTTTATGCAGCTGATTCCCTACATAAATTTTGTTATCATCCCAAAACTTTACGATCTGTCCGTTGGGAAGAGCATATTCAATGTTGGAAAAGGAACCTTTCAACGCATTCAGCTCTGTTACTTCTTCCATGTCTGGAATTTGCAGCGCATTGAACGCCGCAATCAGTTTCTCTTTCAATTTGATTAATGCTGTCTTGCCTTTTTTACAGCATTGTGCAGCAAGGCATTCTGCTCCAAAGGGCCGTCCTCCCGTTCCCGCACACCCTTTGCAAGTGCCGCTTATTTCACAGTTTGTACAATCAATTCCACAGATAGATTTCATTCTATTTTCCTCCGCAAATTCTCTTTTTTTACAACTTCTTTATCGGGAAAAACATATATCCTTTCCCGGTCTGAGGGCACGTAAAATCATGGACAGCTCCGACTAATGAAATGCCATGCCCCTGCAGATATTGTATTACTTCCGGAAAAACGTTGTCATTTTCACGTTCCACGTAGATATATTCATAGCCAGGAATCACCCATTTTGTCCAGCCATCGGGGGCTTGCGCGTCCTCATTGCACTCTACTCCCGCAAGATAAAGCCCTTTACTGAAATCTTCCCAAGGCTGGAAGGAGCGGGAGAAATCAGACATCGCGCCCCATATTCCGATGATGTTCCCGTTTTCGTCTTTCTTTACCAGATGCGAAACTTCTCCAAAATGGGAATTGGCGTCGTCCCATAGCTTTTGAATAAAGTCGTCCCCGTCTGTTGTTGCCCCTTCTTTTCCGATTACGACAAAGGACTCTTTTTGGCATTTTTCGATTTTCATTGCTTTGCCATTCCTTTCGCTTTGTTTAATTCATTTTCATCGTCTTAATTTGACTATTCCATCATCATTGTGGTTTTGTTTATTATCAAGCCTGATAAGACTGCTCTTAAATCCTCAGCGAATCAGCTTTATAACATCCTGTAGGGTGACTAATGCCATCACACCCATCAACAGCACAAAACCTACCGCATTCACCGCTGCCTGGTACTTATCAGGAATCTTGTGCTTGAACAGCAGCAATGCAACAACGTCCACCAGTAGGAAAAATATTCTCCCTCCATCCAGAGCCGGAATGGGCAGCATATTCATTACCGCCAAGTTGATAGCAATCAGAGCCGCAAGAAAAGCAATATCCCGTGCAGCGCCGGACGCGGATTCAGAAGATGTTCCCACCTCTGTCATGATGGACATAATACCTACGGGGCCGCTGAGTTCCTTCACACTCACATTTCCATGTATCATCTGTATTATGTTGAACCACATTTGCTGCACAAAGTCCAGAGTCTGATAGCCGACAAAACGCAAATGCGTCAAAAAATCTGCCGGAACTTGCTTCGCCCCCACCTGCAGACCAAAACTATTCTGACGCTCTCCGTAAGTTCCGCGGTAGAGAGGCAGGTCTTCCAAGACAATTAACTCTCCGTTTCGTATAACCTCTATATCAATCCCCTGACCACCGTTAAAACTAAGAAACATCGCCGCGTCCCCCCGGATGTAAGTTCGCCAGCCATCAACCTTATAGAAAATATCCCCCACCATCAGGCCATTCTCCCCCTCCAAAGGGAAACCCTCACTGAACCCAGACACCTGATCCACATAAAAACTACTGGCTCCTGCAAAGAGTATGGCAATGATCACAATTCCTGTGAGAAGGTTCATGAAGGACCCACCAGCCAGAATTATGAATTTTTTCCAGAAGCCTTGACGGGCCAAGCATCGTTCATCCCCGGTATCCTCATCCTGCCCATCCAGAGCACAGAAACCTCCAATGGGTAGAAGACGAATGGAATATTGGGCTTCTTCCGTTTCTTTATGCCAGATGCAGGGGCCCATACCGATGGAGAACTCATTGACCCTCACGCCGCAGAGCCTGGCGGCCAGAAAGTGACCCACCTCATGGATCGCTATTAAAAAGCCGAAAATGAAGATTGCTGCTATAACAAAGACTACCTTCATCAAAAAAACCCCTTTCCAATGTGTTGCTTTTCTTAGTAGATTATATTATAACGATCTTCCGAACAGTATTTGCGGTTCTGATCGTCAGCTTGGTACTTATATTTGTGCTCGCAGTCTTGGACCACCAATTTGTTTTCCGGTAATCCTTTCGGCTAAAGGACCAGAATACCGCCTCTTTGTAGCCCTGTATCTTTTCCAATTCTTCTTTCGGTTCTCCAATCTCGCCAAAAACATCAGCAAATGTGGTTGGTGGGATAATGAAAATCAGATTGTCATAGGTTGCCTTATCTTCGCTCCCCCACCAATCAGGTGCATGAGCTAAAATATCCTCAAGTGCCTCTTTTGATATGACGAAAACGGGAATGTCAATGCCAAAAAGCCTTTGTATCATTGTTCCAATCTGGTTTGTAAATCCCTCAATATTGCCTTCATCACTTGAAAAAATCACATTGCCGCTGTTCAGATATGTTCTGACTTCCGAAAAGCCCATTTCTTCAAAGCCTTTCTTTAATTCCGCCATTGGGACTTTATTTTTACCGCTTATATTAACACCACGCAAAAACGCAATATATCTTGCCATATTTGCAGATACCTCCACACAGCCCTCCGGTTTAAGGCAACACCGCACAAAGATTGCGCGGTGTTGCCTTAACACTCCATTAAATATCCAAATCAACAGCAACCGCAAGAATCTTATATCTAGCCAACCCTTTACCTTTTGTCTACTCCGTCATGATCCCCCAGCGGATGCCGAATCTATCAACAAAAACAACTCTACAGGAGCTGTATGGCGTAGCCTCCATAGGATAAATGGTCTTGCTCTCTTCTTTCATAATCTCGTATGCTCGCTGAACGTCCTCTTTCGCATCATACATAATGGTAAGAAAATTCGAGTAACAGGTCTGGAACTCCATGTCCACATGATCACTCATGATAATTCTCTGGTCACCAATCAGAAGTTCCGAATGATAAATATAATTTTTCTGGTTATCCCTAATCAGTAGATTGTATTGCGGATCGTCAGCCTCGCCATAGGTAATCAGACAGGTTATCTGTCCCCTGAATGCCTTTTCATACATTTGGATTGCCTTTCGGCAGTTACCGTCGAAGTTCAAGGTTGGCACAATCTTCATATCGTTTCTCCTCACAAAAATATCTTTGTTCCTATCTGATTATCTAAAACGCCACTGAGGCGCAACACCGTCATCTCCCCAGTATTCATCCAGAGAAAGAATCTTACCGTCCCTCACCTGCATGAATGGCACCACATGAAAAGAACTGCTTCTATCGCAGGTATATACATACACGACTACAATAGAGATATCTCCGGTCTTTTCTATTCGTTTGATCTCACCATCCCATTCTCTGGGATATTCACAATTTGCTCTGATATATTCTTCCACAGTGAATTTCATTGGTACCATGCCAGTTAATATACGCATCACTGAAAAAGAACTCTCTTAGCCTTTTGCATTCTGTTTTAATACCGCTTTCCAAAAACTCTGTATATCCATTGAGTTTATCCTCGCTTTATCTTCCATTCTCAATTTACTTTTTGCATATTGAATTTGCCAGTATCATCATTACAGCACCATCAAGTAAGGTGACCGCTCTGAAAACATATGCCATAGCAGCAGGAAGCGTATTTTGGCCAATCGCCCATAACCAAGATGAGAATAATAACAACTAATATTCCCACAACTCGGCATAGCTTTTTGAGCGTACGTTTCCTTTTTCTGAATACTGGACGTATTATAAACCGGCTATCAAATCAGGGGTTATTTGAGGCATCGAAAACGCCGTCTTTTTGCCCAGGAGCGGCCCCTTTTCGCGTGAAAAATCCTCGTCAACCGCTGGGCTGCCTTGCGGAATTCTCCTTGCAATGGACCTCCCCTGGTCAAAAATTTATCTTTCTCTCTATGGTCATACAAGCCCTAGCCCCGTGTCCTGTCAGTAAAAGAATCGTTATCAGGACAAATACCGCAAACATCACCATATCATCCAATCTGGTCCGTTCGTTATGTCCTTCAGCTTCCTCCTGATTCTTTCCCCAAAATTAACACTCTATAGTTTTAATAACTTATTATAACCGATTTTTATTCGCTCCGCTCAACATTTTAAGCCCATTTAATGATAGCTTTCCTTTCTTCAGATGGGGTAAATCTATCCTGTATTCTTTTATAGCTCCTGCTTTGAAAAGATGTGGCAGCTTAGTTTGTACATCACTGCGACCCACACAACAACAATCACCAGAGCCAAGCAGAGCAGCATTGGGATCATATCCTCCGTTAAGACGATTCCTATACCCTCCAGCAGCTTATATATACCGTAGAAAATTGCACTCGGGGCGATAAACGAGGCAAACATCAACATACGCGCCCGCTCCGCACCGAATTTGAACACCAGGGGGATTGAAATGCTGCCACAGATAGCCGTATATAGGAAACCAATTAGGCTCAACTGCAGAAGCGTCACGATTCCCTCTGTATTCAGCACGAATTTATGAAGCAGGACGCCGCCGCCAGCCCCCAGCACAAGGCCCGCAACAGCGCCGCCCACCGCAAAAATCAGCAGCACAATAAACTTGGAGGCCACCAGATCCTTTCTTGACACCGGCATAATCATCGCGTACCGCGGCCATTTGGACATGTTATCGAAGGAAAATGTTGTGATGACCATCGTTCCGCAGATCACGCCGCTGGCAACCACATAGCTTTCTGTGCCAGCGGAAGAAATCAGTCCGACTGCCAAGATGACCAAAACCAAAAGCATAGACTT